>JAJPKS010000160.1 GCA_021323605.1 Bacillota bacterium
CGCCGATCTCACCTTGCGCCTGGCCAGGTTCCTGAAGACTTCCAGCACGGTCGGTTCCTCCTCGAGCGGGCTCCCGGGCGGCTCGCCCGGTGCGCCTCCATCCAACCCGGCCCGGCCCGTCGCCGTCGTCGGCCCGGGGGGCGATTTCTCGCCACCGGGGCGTACTCCTCCCGGTCGACCCCCGGCTACCCCCGGCGGGTGATGACGCGGCCCGGTCTCGCCGGTAGGATCGGCGCGGTGAGCACGCACCTGGCCACCCGCCACTACGAGTGGACGGCCCGCCTGATCGCGGCCGGAGTGCTCGAGCTGATCGGGGTGGGAGTCACCGCGGCGGCGGCGCACAACGAGCCCGCCCCCTTCCGGCCGCTCGACGCCGCCGGCTACGCCCTGCTGGTGATCGCCTCGGGCGCGGTGGCGGCGCCGCGACGGTGGCTGCCGGCGGCGTTCCTGGTCGCCCTGGCCGCGACCGCCGCCTACCAGGGCCTGGCCTACCCCACCCACGCGCCGTACTTCGTGGGCGTGCTGGCGTGCGCCTACGCGGCGGGGTCGGCCGGCGACCGCCGGCGGAGCGCGCTGCTGGCCGTGCTCATCCTGCCGGCGTACGGCGTGCTCGCGCTCCGCGCCGCTCTCGCCGATCTGCCCGGCGACCTCCTCTTCCCGATCGTGATCGCGATCGCGCTCGCCATCGGCCAGGTGGTCGGCGAGCAGCGGGCGGCGGCGGAGCGGAGCCTGAGCGAGGCGCGCGCGGCCGAGACCCGCCGGCAGCTGACCGAGGAGCGCCTCCGCATCGCCCGTGAGCTCCACGACGTCATCTCCCACGGCATCGCCATGATCAACGTCCAGGCCGGCGTCGCCGCCCACGTGATGGCGGAGCGCCCGGAGCAGGCCCGGGAGGCGCTGCTCGCGATCAAGGGGGCGAGCCACGACGCGCTCCGGGACCTGCGCGGCATCCTGGGCCTGCTCCGCGAACCCGACCAGACCGAGCCGCGCGCGCCGCTCGCCGGCCTGGCCCAGCTCCCGGCCCTCGTCCAAAGCGTGCGCGACGCCGGCCTCCGCGTCGAGCTGGCCGGTGGGGCGGACGGCCTCTCCCTTCCCGCCTCGATCGACCTGGCCGCCTACCGGGTCGTCCAGGAGGCGCTCACCAACGTCATCCGCCACGCGCCGGCCTCGTCGGCACGGGTCACGGTCGACCGCCGGCCCGGCCAGCTGCTGGTCGCGGTCGAGGACGACGGCCGGTCGCCGGCCACCGCCACCGGCGAGGCACGGCGGGGCGCGGGCCACGGTCTGACCGGCATCCGCGAGCGCGTCCGCGCCGCCGGCGGCACGGTCGACGCCGGTCCCCGGCCGGAGGGCGGGTTCCTGGTCCGGGCCACGTTCCCCCTGGAGGCGAAGGAGCGGTGACGAGGGTCCTGCTGGCCGACGACCAGGCGCTGGTCCGGGCCGGTTTCCGGGTCCTGATCGAGACCGCTCCCGGGATCGAGGTCGCCGGCGAGGCGGCCAACGGCGAGGAGGCGGTGGCCCTGGCCCGGAGCACGCGGCCCGACGTGGTCCTGATGGACGTTCGCATGCCCGTCGTCGACGGGATCGAGGCGACCCGCCGGATCACCTCCGACCCCGACCTGGCCGCGGTCCGGGTGGTGATCCTCACCACCTACGAGACCGACGAGTACGTCTTCGAGGCGTTGCGGGTCGGGGCCAGCGGCTTCGTCCTCAAGGACATCGAGCCCACCGAGCTCCTGCAGGCGATCCGCGTGGTCGCGGCCGGGGAGGCCCTGCTCTCCCCCTCGGTCACCCGGCGCCTGATCGCCCGGTTCGCGGGCCGCGCGGCACCGCGGCCGTCGCAGGCCGGGCGCCTGACCGAGCTGACGGAGCGCGAGCGCGAGGTGCTGGCCCTGGTCGCCGCCGGCCGGAGCAACGAGGAGATCGCCGCCCACCTCTTCATCAGCCCGGCCACGGTGAAGACCCACGTCAGCCGGACCATGTCCAAGCTCGAGGCCCGCGACCGGGCCCAGCTGGTCATCGCCGCCTACGAAGGCGGCCTGGTCGTCCCCGGCGAGACCCCCCCATCCTGAGCGGGTCGAGGGCCGGGCGGCGCCGACCGCGAGACGCACGCCGGCGCCGGCACCGGCGGGTGCTATCGTCCTCTCAGGGCCGGCGACGGGCACCGGTCGCGTTCCAGGGAGGGAGTCGATGAAGGTCAGGGCGGCGGTGCTGCGCGGCTACGAGCGGGACTGGGAGGTCACCGAGCTGGACCTCGATCCGCCCCGGGAGCACGAGGTCCTGATCCGGTTCGTGGCCGCGGGCCTGTGCCACTCCGACGAGCACCTGCGCCACGGCGACATCGCCCCCCGCTTCCCCATCGTGGGCGGCCACGAGGGGGCGGGCGTCGTGGAGGAGGTCGGCCCCGGGGTGACGCGGGTGAGGCCGGGCGATCACGTGGTCTGCTCCTTCATCCCCGCCTGCGGGCGGTGCCGCTTCTGCTCGACCGGACAGCAGAACCTCTGCGACCTGGGTGCCAACCTCTCCCGGGGCTGCCTGCCCGACGGGACCTTCCGTTTCCACGACCGGGACGAGGACGTCGGCGCCACCTGCATGCTGGGCGCCTTCGCCAACTACTCCACCATCTCCGAGTACTCGTGCGTCCGGGTGGAGGACGACCTCCCCCTGGAGACGGCGGTCCTGGTCGGCTGCGGGGTGCCGACCGGATGGGGCACGGCGGTGCACACCGCCGGGGTCCGGCCCGGCGACACGGTGGTCGTCTACGGCATCGGCGGGATCGGCATCAACGCCGTCCAGGGGGCGCGGCACGCCGGGGCCAGGCACGTGGTGGCGGTGGACCCGGTGGCGATGAAGCGGGAGAAGGCGGAGGAGCTGGGGGCGACCCACAGCGCCGCCGGCGCCGGCGAGGCCCACGAGCTGGTGTGGGGCCGGCTCGCCCCCGGGGTGGGAGCGGACCACGCCCTGGTCACGGTGGGGGTGGTCGACGAACAGGTCATCGACGACGCCTTCCGCGTGATCCGAAAGGGCGGTCAGGTCACCGTCACCGGCGTCGCCGCCCGC
>JAJPKS010000469.1 GCA_021323605.1 Bacillota bacterium
GACGACAACGTGCCCCTGACCGCGGTCGAGGGCGCCGAGATGCGGGTCAACACCGACCTGGCCGTGGCCCAGATCAACGCCGCCGGCGGCATCCACGGCCGCAAGCTGCAACTGGTCTACGCCGACCCCAAGGGCCAGCCCGACGAGGCCGTCAGCCTCGCCCAGCAGCTCGTCCAGCAGCAGGGCGTGGACGTGCTGGTCGGGGCCGTGCTCAGCAGCGAGTGCCTGGGCGTCGAGAACCTGGTCCCCAGGCTGCAGGTGGTCTACCTGTCCTCGACCGGCTGCGCGGCCGAGGACTTCACCAGCAAGCAGTGCAACCTGTACAGCTTCCGGGTCACGCCGGTAGGACGCCAGGGGATCATCCCACTCGCCACCTACATGGTGAACACCTACGGCAAGAAGTGGTCGATCATCTACCCGGACTATGCCTTCGGCCAGTCCGAGCTGGCCGCCTACAAGGTGGGGCTGCAGGCGGTCGGGGGTGAACTCACACAGATCATCCCCATCCCCCAGAACGAGACCAACATGACCCCCTACATCACCAAGATCGCCACCGACGGCTCGGTCAACGGCCTGATCAACGCCGAGGTGGGGGGCGATCTGCCCCGGGCTTCGCAGACCATCGCCCAGTTCGGCATCAACCAGAAGCTGCCGATCGTGGGCGTGTTCGGCAAGGAACGCTTCGCCGGTGTCTACCCGGCTTCGCTGAACGGCGACATCGGGCAGTCGCCGGAGCTGTCGGACTCCAACAACAAGTACGACAAGGCCTACCACGACGCCTTCCGCAAGCAGCTGGCCAAGGAGGACCCCAACATCGTCAGCACCCTGGGCGGCCTCGACAAGGCGGTGCCGGGGGACCTCGGCTACGAGGCCTACACCACCATGACCGCGCTCAAGGAGGCCATGCTCAAGGCCAACTTCACCGGCAAGCAGGACACCCAGAAGCTGATCCAGGCGCTGTCCAGCCTGAAGGCCAAGCAGGGGCCGGACTTCCCGGGCGGTGACTTCGCCATGAACCCGAGCGACCACCAGGGGGCCCAGACCACCTACATCGCCAAGATCAACGGGCAGAACGAGCAGGTCCTGGCCACCTTCACGCCCGACAAGCTCCCGCCGGTCGGGAACTGCCAGGTCAAGTAACCGGGAGCCACGACCCGGGCGAGCCGGGTTGCACCCGGCTCGCCCACCGTCCCGGTCGGGCCACGGGACCCCGGACGCCGGCCCAGCAGCAGGAGGCAGTTGGATTTGGACGAGTTCATCGAGGAGTTCAGGCAGCACTCCACCACCACGCTCAGCGACGCCATGGACCGGCTCGGCATCGCCGGCCAGGTCTTCGGCATCGCCCCCCTGGACCGCGGTTTCCGGCTGGCCGGGCCCGCCTTCACGATCCGCACCATCCCGGTGGCGGTGGTCCCCGGGACCATGGGTGACTACATCGACGACGTGGCCCCGGGGAGCATCGTCGTGATCGACAACGGCGGACGCCTCGACGGCACCGTGTGGGGCGACATCCTGACCATCGTGGCCCACCGCCGGGGCCTGGGCGGCACCGTCATCGACGGCGTCTGCCGCGACGCCGCCCGGAGCCTCGAGCTGGGCTATCCGATCTTCAGCCGCGGCGTCACCATGCGCACCGGGCGCGGCCGGGTGCAGGCCGACGCCTACCAGGTGCCGGTCTCCCTGGGCGACGTCCGGGTCGAGCCCGGGGACGTGGTGGTCGGGGACGCCGACGGGGTGGTGGTGGTGCCCCGTCCGCGCCAGGAGGAGGTGCTGGCGGTGGCGCGTGAGATCGCCGAGGCCGAGGACCGAATCCGCCGTGAGATCGAGCAGGGCAGCCGCCTGGACGAGGCCCGTCGCCGACACCGCTACTTCCAGCTCCAGAGCCGGGAGCGTTCGTGATCCTCGTCACCGGGGGGATGGGGTTCATCGGCCTCCACACCGCCCGCAGCCTCCTCGACGCGGGCGAGTCCGTCGTGCTCACCCGCTTCCGCGCCTGGCGACTCCCGCGCTTCCTCGAGGACGAGCTGGGTGAGCGCCTGCACGTGGAGCCGATCGACCTGGCCGACGGCTGGGCGGTGCTGGACCTCCTGCGACGGCGGTCGGTGACCGGCATCGTGCACCTGGCCGCGCCTGCACCCGGCCCGAGCCCGGCCCCGGAATATCGCTCCGGCCTCCTGGGCCTGATCAACGTGCTGGAGGCAGCCCGCCAGCACGGGGTCCGCCGGGTGTCGGTGGCGAGCTCGGTGTCGGTCTACTCCAACGCCGGCCCCGGCCCCTGGCGGGAGGGGGACCCGCTCCCGGTCGAGTCCGAGACCCACACCTCGGCCGAGAAGAAGGCCCTGGAGATCCTCGCCTTGCACTTCGCCGACCGCACCGGGCTGGACGTCCGCATCCTGCGCCTGGGGGTGATCTACGGTCCGCTCTACCACAGCATGGCCAACCTCCCGAGCCGGCTCTGTCAGGCCGCCGTCCGCGGCCAGCCGCCCCGGCTCGACGACGTCCGGGTGGGAACGCCCTACGCTCTCGACGTCGCCGACCTCTGCTACGTCAAGGACTGCGCCGCCGGCATCCGGCTGCTCCATCTCGCCGACCGGCTGCGGCACCGCGTCTACAACCTGGGAGGGGGCCGTGCGGTCCTCAACCAGGAGCTGGCCGAGGCCGTGCGCAGGGCGGTCCCCGGAGCCGAGATCTCGCTCCCCTCGCGCCCCCGGCACCCGGGCGCGGAGCACGCCTACATGGACATCTCCCGCATTCGAGAGGACACCGACTACACGCCCCGTTACGACCTCGCCAGCGGTGTCGCCGATTACATCGCGTGGTTGCGTGAGGAGCCCCGGTGACCGAACACAATCGGCCCGGCCGATCTCAGCCATCGACGAATCCTGTTGGACAGAAGTGATGACCGCTCCTAGCATGAGACCAGCCCCGGTGATGCACGCAGATCAGGGTTGCGCCCAGGCGTCCCACCCACGATGAACGAACTCGACCGACCGCCGTCGACGGAGGCCTGGGCGGCCATTCGCGGAGCCATCGACCTGCACGTGCACGTGGGGCCGGATGTCATCCAGCGTCGCATCGACGACATCGATCTGGCCATGGAGTTCCGCGACCACGGCCTGGCCGGGTTCGTGCTCAAGTCGCACTACGTACCCACGGCCGAACGGGCCGCCGCGGTGCGACGGGCCGTACCCGAGGTTCAGGCACTGGGCGCTCTGGCGCTCAACCACGCGGTGGGAGGACTCAACCCGGCCGCGCTCGAGGTCTCGGCGCGGCTCGGGGCACGCGTGGTCTGGATGCCCACCGTCGACGCCGCCAACGAGTGGGTGGGTCGCTCCGCCGACACCCCGCCCGCGGCCTGGGGGCCTTTCCACGAGCGGCTCCGGGAACGCCCCTCCTACCCGCCCCCGATCTCGCTGCTGGGCCCGGATGGGCGTCTTCAGGCGGTCGTCGACGAGTGCCTGGAGGTCGTCGCCGCCTACGACATGGTGCTGGCCACCGGTCACATCGGGCGGGAGGAGGTCCAGGCGCTGGTGCCGCGGGCCCGGCGACTCGGCGTCTCCAGGATCGTCGTCACCCACGTGGAGTTCCCCAGCCTGGCGCTCACCGCCGACGAGCAGATCGAGCTGGCCCGCCAGGGCGCGCTGATCGAGCACTGCTACACCACCGCCCACACGGGGAAGACGTCCTGGGAGACGGTGTACGCCAACCTCCGGGCCACGGGACCGGAGGTCGCCGTCATCTCGACCGACCTGGGCCAGGTGAGCAACCCCCCCGTCGCCGCCGGTCTGGCCGACTTCGCCGACCGCTTGCTCCGGGCCGGTTTCTCCATCGACGAGGTGCATCGAATGGCCGTCGACAACCCGGGCCAGCTCATGGGCACGACCGCATCGCGTGCCACCATGTCTCCATAGACCAGGGAGGGTGAGTCAATGGCAAAGATCGTGTTGGGCCTGGCAGCGTCGCACAGCCCGCAGCTGAGCACACCCTGCGAGCTGTGGGCGATGCACGCCGAACGTGATCGACAGAACAAGGAGCTGCACTTCCGCGGCACGGTCTATGACTACGACCACCTGGTCGAGGCGCGTCGCGAGGAGCACCTGGAGAAGGAGATCGACGACCGCATCTGGCTGGAGAAGTACCAGCGCTGCGAGCGCGGCATCGACGCCCTGGCGGAGACGCTGTCGCGGACCGACCCGGACGTGGTCATGATCGTGGGCGACGACCAGCGGGAGATGTTCCTGGACGACGGCATGCCCACCCTGGCCGTGTACTGGGGCGAGACCGTCGAGTGCATCCCCAAGCCCGAGGAGGAGCTCCCCCCCTCCTTGCGGCCGGCCCGGTGGGCCAACTACGGCGAGCGTCGCGAGGTCTACCGCTGCGTGCCCGACCTGGGCCGGCACGTCGTGGAACGGATGATGCTCGAGGGTTTCGACGTGGCCCAGCTGCGCCGCCAGCCGGCGGAACGTTCGATCGGCCATGCCTTCAACTTCGTCAAGATCCGCATCATGCGCGGCCGGCCGGCGCCCATGCTCCCGATCATGGTCAACACCTACTTCCCGCCCAACCAGCCCACGGCGGGGCGCTGCTACGCCTTCGGTCGGGCACTCCGGCGGGCCATCGAGTCCTTCGAGGGCGACCAGCGGGTGGCGGTGGTGGCCTCGGGGGGCCTGAGCCACTTCGTGATCGACGAGGAGCTCGATCACCGGGTCCTGGACGCCTTCCGCTCGCGCGACGAGGCCAGGATCACCGCCCTTCCCCAGGAGGAGCTGGTCTCGGGCACCTCGGAGATCCGCAACTGGATCGTCGCGGCCGGAGCCACCGAGCACCTGGACCTCGAGGTCCTGGACTACGTGCCCACCTACCGGAGCCCGGCCGGGACCGGGTGCGGGATGGGATTCGCCCGTTGGTGCTGAGCGAGCTGGAGCCGGCGCTCCGGGACGAGCTGCTGAGCCTGGGCTCGGCAACCGTCTACGAGGCATCGGGCGCCGAGGGAGCCTTCGACCCGGAGATCGGGGCCACGTGGCGCGGCGCCCGCCTCTGCGGACGCGCCCTGCCCGTGGAGTGCGGGCACGGCGACAACCTGGCCATCCATCGAGCCCTGGAGCACGCGCCCCGCGGGGTCGTCCTGGTCGTCGACGCCCACCGCCACCTGGCCGGCTACTGGGGCGAGGTCCTGGCGGTGGCGGCACGGGCGCGGGGCGTGGTCGGCCTGGTCATCGACGGCGGCGTGCGCGACACCGAGGCGCTCGAACGTCTGGGCTTTCCGGTCTTCGCCCGCGGACGCTCGATCCTGCGTACGGTCAAGCACGAGCCGGGGCGGATCGGGGAGCCGGTCGTGGCCGGCGGTGTCCCGGTGCGGGCCGGCGACGTCGTCCTCGGCGACGCCGACGGGGTGGTGCTGATCCGGGCCGAGCGACTGGAGGAGGTCTTAGAGGCGTCCCGGGCCCGGGTCGCCCGGGAGGAACGGATCATGGAGCGGCTCCGTGCCGGCGAGCTGACGCTGGACCTCCTGGGCCTCCGCCGCCCCTCCTGACCGGCGAGGCGGCGGGTTCAGCCGGCGGCTTCCGTCCCCGGGCCCCGGCCCGGGGCGGCGGCTCGCTCTCGCTCCACCAGCAGGCGTCGCAGGATCTTCCCCGACGGGGACTTCGGGATCTCGTCGACGAATTCCACCGCGCGCACGCGTTTGTAGGCGACGATGCGCTCGGCGACCCAACGGATCAGCTCCTCCGCCGACAGCTCCGCCCCCGGGCGGCGAACCACGTAGGCCACCGGGATCTCCCCCGCCTCGGCATCGGGCCGGGGGACCACCGCCGCGTCGGCCACGGCCGGATGGGTCAGGAGCAGGGCCTCGACCTCGGCCGGCGGCACCTGGAAGCCCATGTACTTGATCAGCTCCTTGAGGCGGTCCACCACCGAGAGCTGGCCGTCCTCGCCCACGGCCCCGATGTCGCCGGTCCGGAGCCATCCGTCGGGGGTCAGGACCTCGGCCGTGGCCTCGGGCCGGTTGAGGTAGCCCTTCATCACCTGGGGTCCCCGCACCCAGATCTCACCCGGCTCGCCGGGGGCCACGTCCCGGCCGGTGACCGGGTCCACCAGCCGGCACTCGGTGCTGGGGTGGAGGACGCCGACCGTGCCCGGCTTCGCCATCCCCGGCTCCTCGGGGTGCATGTGGCTGCCGGGGCTGAGCTCGGTCATCCCGTAGCCCTGCTTGACCAGCACCCCGAAGCGGCCGGCGAGCTCGGCCGCCAGTTCGGGCGCCAGGGGAGCCGCGCCCGAGACCACGACCCGCACGCTGCTCAGGTCGTGCTCGGCGACCCGGGGGTCGCGGAGCAGACGCAGGATGAGGGGCGGCACCAGCGGCAACCGGGTGATGCGCCAGCGCTCGATGGCCCGGAGGGCCAGGTCCATCTCGAAACGGGGCAGGACCACCAGGGTGGCGCCCCGGTAGAGCCCCAGACAGAGGATGACCGAGAGGCCGTAGATGTGATAGAAGGGCAGCGCCGCGAGCGTCGTGTCCCGATCCGAGGTCCGCTCCACCGGGCCCATCTGGAGCAGGTTCGCGACCAGGTTGCGGTGGGTGAGCATGACGCCCTTGGGCAGGCCGGTGGTGCCGCTCGAGTAGGGGAGGGCGACCACGTCGTTCCCAGGATCGATGCTCACCGCCGGCGGCGCCCCCTCGGTCCGGGTCAAGGACTCGAACGAGTCGTCGCCGAAGAGCACCAGGTGGCGCAGGGCGCCCCCGGCGGCCGCACCCAGGCGGCTGGCCAGCTCCGGAACCGTGAACGCGACCGTGGCGCCCGAGTCCCGGAGCTGCTCCCGCATCTCGGCCTCGGTCAGGGACGGGTTCATGGTCGTGGTGACGCCGCCCAGCCGGGCCACGGCGAAGAAGGCGATCGCGAACTCGGGTCGGTTGGGCGAGCAGACGGCGGCCACGTCGCCCTTCCGGAAGCCGAGCCGGTGCAGCCCGGCGGCGGTCCGCTCGACCAGCTCGGCCAGACGCGGATAGGAGATCCGGGTCATCCCCTCCGCATCGACCAGGGCCGCCCGGTCCCCCCGCTCCCGGGCCCGGCCGAGGACGAACTCGGGCAGGGAGAGGTCGGGGACCTCGATGTCCGGGTACGGGCTCCGGTAGATCACCTCGGCTCCGCCCCCGCCCGCGACCGGGGCGATCCCGGGAGGGGATGGACGTCCCGGCGGCTCCGCCTCGCGACCGAGCCCTCGACTCCTCCCTGCGCCATCCGCCTCCTCCTGACTGCCAGTGCGGGTGCCGGCCCGCCTGGAGCGAGCATACCGCTGCCGGCGGTTGACAATCTACCGTCCGGTCGGTTGAATTGACCCTTGAGACGCGCGGGTCCCGCCGGCGCGCGACCGCCGTGGAAGGTGAGAGGAGACGGAGTGGGAGGTCAGCGAGCGCTCGCGGATGGATCGTGCCGGGCAGGCGGAACCGGATGATGGGCCGACCCGTGGTCGGAATCCGGGAGGGATCGATGTGAGCGGCCTCAGGGTCCGTGGACTCCACGCCGGCTACGGCCGCACCGTGATCCTGACCGGGGTTGACCTCGAGGTCCACCCCGGCGAGGTGGTGGGGCTGGCCGGGCGCAACGGCGCCGGGAAGACCACCACCCTGCGGGCCATCTCGGGGATGCTGCCCCGCCGCGCCGGCGAGCTGTCCTTCGACGACACCCCCCTGCCCGCCGGCCCGCGCGGCGTGGCCAGGCTGGGCGTGGTTCACGTGCCCGAAGGCCGCGGGGTGTTGCGCGGCCTCACCGTCGAGGAGAACCTGGTCTTCGGGGCGGCCGCCGTGGGCCAGCCACACGGACGCGCCGAGCGGGAGCGCGTGCTGGCCTTCTTTCCCGCCCTGGGCCGGATGCTGGACCGCAAGGCGGGCCTGCTCAGCGGCGGCGAGCAGCAGATGCTCGCCATCGCCCGCGGCCTGATGGCCCGGCCCAGGCTCCTGATGGTGGACGAACTGAGCCTGGGGCTGGCGCCGAGGGTGGTGGTGGACGTGCTGGGGAGCGTGCTCTCCGCCTGCCGGGAGCAGGGCGTGGCGCTCCTGATCGTGGACCAGAACCTCCGGGCGCTCGCGACCAACTGCGATCGCGTCTACGTGCTCTCCGGCGGCTCGACCACCTGCTACGAGGACGCGGCCAGCCGGACGGACCAGTTCTGGCGGTCCGTGTACTTCTGATGGAGTGGGTGGGTACTCCGCCGATGGCCCCGGTCCCGGCGGACGGCGTCGGCGCCGCGGGGGCCGGGGTTCCCACCGGCACGGTTCGGGACGCCGGGCCGCAGGCGGCCCCATCGACCGCGGGCCGGCCCCCGGCTCGTTCCCTCCCCTACGCTCTCATGCATCCATCGGTACGCGTGTACGTGAGGTGATCCAGCCATGAGCACACAGAGCACGACCCGGGAGCCGGCGGCCGCCGTCTCCCACGCCCGTGCCGAGGTGGTCGGCAGCCTCCTCCGCCCTCCCGAGCTGATGGAGGCGCGTCGGCGCCTGGAGGCGGGCGAGCTGTCCCACGCCGAGTTCAAGCGCATCGAGGACCGCTCGGTCGACGAAGCCATCCGCCTGCAGGAGGAGGCGGGGATCGACGTCGTCACCGACGGCGAGTATCGCCGGTACGCCTTCTTCGGCCACCTGGTCGAGTCCTTCGACGGCTTCGACAAGGAGGGCGGCTGGGC
>JAJPKS010000038.1 GCA_021323605.1 Bacillota bacterium
AGTTGCAAAGGCCGCCCCGCGAAGTAGGGGATTGAAACGGCACCACGTGCGCCGCAGTGTTTCCCCGTCGCCCCGGTTGCAAAGGCCGCCCCGCGAAGTAGGGGATTGAAACCCAGATAGGAAGCGATCTCTTCGTCGATCTCCCCATCCGTTGCAGAGGCCGCCCCGCGAAGTAGGGGATTGAAACACGTCCGGCTCGGGCTCGGGGAGGTCCTGCACCTCCCGTTGCAGAGGCCGCCCCGCGAAGTAGGGGATTGAAACTCAAACGAGGAACAACGGGTATCCTCTGGTCATGGAGATGTTGCAGAGGCCGCCCCGCGAAGTAGGGGATTGAAACGTAGGGAAGGTGCAGGGCGAGTGCGGCGCGCTTCTCGGGTTGCAGAGGCCGCCCCCCGAAGTAGGGGATTGAAACCCAAAAAAGCCGGCCGGCCCGGCCGGTTTAGGAGGAAAGAAGTTGCAAAGGCCGCCCCGCGAAGTAGGGGATTGAAACCCAGCGACCGCGCTGGCGACGTCGACGCCGACGAACAAGTTGCAAAGGCCGCCCCGCGAAGTAGGGGATTGAAACCGGCCAGCTCACGAGACGGGACCCGCTGCACCAACACAGTTGCAAAGGCCGCCCCGCGAAGTAGGGGATTGAAACGCCCGCGAGTGCCCCGTCTCCGTCGTGTCCCGGTTGAGTTGCAGAGGTCGCGCCGCGAAGCAATCGAGGTTGGTGACCCTAACCGCGCGACGCGTCCTCCCGTCCGGTGTGACGTGATCGGCCTACCGACGCCCGACCGTCCGTCGTCGACGCCGTCTCCGGCTCCCACCGAACAGGACCGCCCGAGCGAGTAACGCGGGCTCGACCGGAACCGGCCGGTCGAGAGCACGGCGAGCCGCTGGAGATGCACGATCGGGGTCGTCTCGAAGCGGAACGGCCGGCACCGCCGGCTCGGCGCCGGTCTGGTCCGCCGGCTCGGCGCCCGTCGCCGGGCGAGGGCGAGCCTCGGCTATGTGGTTCGGGCGACTCCCAGCGGCCAGTGGCCGGCTGCCCCACCCTTCAGCCGGCGACCGAAGCGGTCGAGTCCGCACAGGTCTGCCCACGCGAGCCCCACCGCTGACCACCGTGGCCGGAGCCCCCTCCCCGCCCTCGCCCGCAGCCGTGCCTCGCCGCGCCCGTCCGGGCGGGCGGCGCCCCGGTCAGTCGATGACGGCGAAGCCGCGGCAGCCGGTGATCCGGCCCTCGTCGTCGCGCACCGGGTCGTCGGGCACGAGCAGGTCCAGCCGGGGGTGGCCGTTGGCGCGCACCGCCTCGGCGAAGGCCCGGGAGACGATGTAGTAGCGGCCCGGCGCCGGCTCGGGCAGCGACGACGGCGCCCCCATGCGGTTGCGGGTGATGGGGATGGAGACGCCGTTGACCACCAGCGTGCCCAGCCGCTCGCGCTCCATCTCGACCCGGGCCGGCTCCGGCTCCGGGGGCAGGGAGGCGACGACGGTGCCCGACTCGGGGTCCACGACGTCGACGGAGTGAGGGGTGAGGTTGATCAGCACGGTGTCCATGGGCGTCACCTCAATGGCGTGGATTGCGGGGACCGGGCTCGTAGGGCAGGGGATCGGACGAGGTCGCCTCGGGCAGCGCCACCCGTCTCCCCCTGGCGTTGGCCTGGAACCACTGGAAGTTCTTGCCCGCGGGGTCCGGGCGCTGCCCGAGCCGGGGGTAGTGGATGGGACCGCGCCTGCCCTCGGCCGCGGCCAGGAAGGCGGCGATGAAGGGGACCTTCTCGAACTCGGTCCGCGTATAGGCTCGGCAGACCTCCCTCTTGAAGGTCTTGATCAGCAGCTCGAACCGCTCCGGGTCGGTCGGCGGCCCGGTCGCCCCCAGGGTGCGGTAGCGCTCCGCCACCTCCTCGCCCTCGATCACCGTCGATTCCTCTCGCCGCAGCCGGAGGCGGACGCTGCCGAAGCCGAGCGGCTTGCCCGCCCCGAGGCGGAGGCGACACGAATCGGGCAGCTCCAGCAGCCAGATCAGCGACCCCAGCTCGACCGCGGCCAGGTTCCAGACCCGGATCTCGAAGGCGAAGCGGGCGCCGGGCGGCACCCAGCCGGTGATGGAGCGGTTCTGGTCGTCCCGACGGCCCTCGGGGCGTAGGTACTCGCGGTAGCGGCCGCGGACGGGCGTCGACCACGACGCCGCCCACGGCTCCCGCCAGTGCTCCTCTCGGCCTTCCAGGTCGGCATGGTGGGGGTAGACCTTGCGGCCGCGCAGGGTCCGGCCCGCCTCGTCGTAGCCCGCCTGCACGTCGTTGCGGCCGTCGGGCTGGGCCACGGAGCGGCCCTGCCGCAGGTCCCCCAGGTAGAAACGGACCTGGTTGGGCTTGGGGGAGCTGAGGATGGCCAAGGGCAGCGGCTCGGGGAAGGTCACCGGCGCCCCCTCCAGCCAGCGCACCGGCCCCAGGCGGAGCTGACCGCGATGGGCCGTCCCGACTTCGCGCCCGGTCCTGGACTCGGCCACCCAGCCGAAGACTCGGTCGGCCGGTGACAGCTCCTCCGGCCGGGTTGCGGGCAGGAGCGAGGGGAGGGTTGTCTGGAGCAGATCGCGCGGCGAGCGCCGGCTGGGCCGGCCACCGACCTTGAGCGTCTCCCGTCCCCAGAAGACGCCGAGCCGGGAGTTGGTGACGACCTCGTAGGCGCTGCGCAGCATGCCCTTGACGGCGGTCGGGGCCAGGTAGGGACGGCCGGCGGCGTCGAGGCGGACCGGGTAGGTCTGATGCCCGGATCGGTCACGGGTGGCTCGGGCCGGGTCCAGCAGCAGGAGGGGCGTGTGCACGGTCAGGACCACGCGCAGGTGCGCGTTCCAGGCACTGGGCACATCACGATCGTGCCCGAGCGGCCCCCGGTCACCCAGGGGGCTCTTATCCAGCCGAGAGCGATCGAGCAGGGGGATGAAGGTGTAGGGGTTGTGGAAGCCCTCGCTCATGCCTCATCTCCTCGACCCGGCTCCGGGGCGAAAGCCAGCTCCAGCAAGCGTTCCTCGCACACGTAGGCGTTCCCGTGCTCGGGGTCCACGGCCACGTATTCCAGTGCCCGGAGCAGGAGGCGCCGGGTGGTGGCGGCGATGGGCACCTCGATCACCCTCGTCCGGCCCGAGGTGAGGCGGGACCAGCCCGCTCCCACCGGTCCCTCCAGCTCCCCGAGCAGGAGGTAGGTGGTCGGCCCCAGGGCCTCGGCCTCCAGCTCGACCCGCTCCCAGCCGGGGAGGCCGGCGCCGGACTCGGAGAGGAGCAGGGCCCTCCCCCCTGCCTCGGTCCAGGTCCAGCGCAGCTCGTGCCCGGGGGTGAAGACGCGGGCGTCGAAGACCCCCTCCAGATCGAGGTCGCGGCCACGGGCGCCGGCCGGCACCACCGCCCCCGGCCCCCGCTCCTCCACCCGGCCGACCAGGTAACGGTCGGCCGCGGCCAGCAGGGCCACCGCCCCGCCCAGCCCGGCCGCGGCGTGGACCTCGGCCAGGGCCGCCTCCAACCCGAGGCCGGACCGGGACTCGTAGACCAGGGTCACGGCCTCGCCTCCTCGCGTCCCCCGGCCGGGGGCGCCGGCACGGCTCCGTCCTCGCCCTCCAGCCATCGCCTCCAGTCGTCGCGCAGCTCGGCCAGGGCGGCCGGGTCCAGGACCGCCAGCAGGCCCCGGTCGCCGAGACGATGACGGCCAGCGAGCTGGCCCAGCCTCCCCCCTCCCCGAACCTCGATCTCCACCTCCTCCACCTCCAGGTCGCCCAGGCCGCGGTTGGTGGCGAAGCCCAGGGGCAGCTCGCCCCGGGCCAGATCGTCGAGCACCAGGAGCAGCAGGGCGACGGCCGGCCGGTGCAGCTCGACCGGCAGGCGCTCGAGGTGGACCACGATCTCGATCGGGTCCCACTCCATCCCGTGCGGCTCCAGGAGCGAGAAGAGCCGCTCCTCCGCCGCCCCGCCCGTCCAGCGGTCGATGGCCACGTGCACCGCCGGGTCCCAGGCCCGGAGCACGGGCGACCCGTCCAGGATCTCGCGCAGGCCGGGCTCCGATCCGGGCCGTGCTCCCTCCCCACGCCCCCCGGCCACTCCGGGATCGGCCGGCTCCAGGCGACGGGCCGACTCGATCTCGACCCAGAGGCCGGCCTCCACCCGGCTCCGGGAGAGGCAGTCGGCGACCCAGACCGCGGCCAGCCCCGGCCTGAGCGTCGTCCCCGCACCATGGCCGGGGCGCTCCTCCTCGCCGGCGGGCGCGGTCCCGAACATCCAGCCGACCAGCGGGTGGGGAAGGAGCTGGCCGGGGAGGTCGGCCGGGGCGGGACCGCGGCCCAGCAGGGTGCGGAGGATGCGCTCGGCCCGGGCGCGCAGGGCGCCCTTGATCGAGGAGCCAGGCAGCAGCAGCGCCCGCTCGCCCTCCACGGCCGTGGTCAGGGGCAGGGAGTCGACGCTCAGGCCCTCGGCGCCGGCCCGGACCATGAGCGGGCCCAGGGGCCGCCAGCGGAGCCGGAGGCGAAGCTCGGCCGCCTCCGCCAGCTGGACCGCCGTCGTCCTCGACACCTCCTCTCGCCCCTGGTCCGGCTCGCCCTCCGGCGGCTCGCGCCGTACCCGCCGCCGCAGGGCGGCCAGCATCTCTTCCCGGCTGCCCAGCCGCTCACAGAGGAGCCGGTCCGAGCCCTCGACCAGCTCGAGGCGGCCCAGCCCTCGGGAACGGGCGGCCCCGAGCCAGAGTCGGCCCGCGCGCAGCCCGGCCCGGATCTCCTGGAGGAGGGCCAGCGCCTCCTCCTCGTGCTCCGGCTCCACCGCGCAGCCCAGCCGGAGCGTGATCACGGTGCCCGCCGGCAGCACCGCGCGTTCGTACTTGAAGCCCCGGGCCGCCGCCCCCGTCCTGCGATCGATGGCGATCCCGTCCCGAACCTCCTCCATCGACACGCCCGGGGGCAGCTCCACGACGGCGTCCTCGACCCAGATCCGGCTCGCCCACCCCTGGGTGGCGTCCTCAGGCGACTGCCAGCCCCAGAGCCGGCGCTCCCGGTCTCGGTCGCCCTCGAGCAGGCCCCAGGCCCGGAGGGCGCCGGCGAGACCGGTCCCGGGCACGTAGGGGCGCCCACGGCCGTCGCGGGCCACGGCCAGGTCCACCCCCCGCTCCTCGGCGCCGGAGCCGACGGCGAGGGCGGTGACCACGCGCAGGCGGGCGCTCAGCCCGTAGCGACAGGAGACGTCCCTGGCCATCTCAGCCCTCCTCTCCCAGGTGGCGCCGCGCCGCCTCGTCGACCAGGAGCACCAGCGCCTCCTCCCACAGCTCCGAGCGGAGCCGGGCGACGCCCTCGGGGGAGAGCGCCGGCCAGCCCTCCGCCCCCAGCAGCCGCCAAACCTCCTCCGGATCGGTGAAGAGTCGCCGCAGCCCGCCGATGGCGGACGCGCCCCAGCGCTTCGCCCGGCGCTCGACCGCGGCCAGGGCCTCGAGCCGCTCCAGCCGGTCCCGGCCTCGGACCATGGTCCGCAGCGCCCCCAGCTGGCTCGAGGTGAGGCCTGGACCCCAGCCCAGCGCCTGGGCGCGGAACCCGGCGTCGGCCCCTCGGGCGACGGCCGCGGCCTGGATCTGCGAGCGCCAGGCGGCCCGCTCCACCACCTCGGCGAACTCCCGGTCGGCCTCGTCCGGCGAGCCGGAGGAGGGCGGGCCCTCCGGCCTCTCGTCCCGGGGTGGACGGTAGTCCACGGTGGCGGCGAAGAGGAGGGGATCGTCGAAGGCCAGGTCGCCGAACCCCTCCGCCCGCCGCAGCCCGACGCCGGCGGCCAGACACCGCGCCGCCGCCTCGGGGCGAAGGGCACCCGTGACCTCGAAGCTCACCACCGAGCCGGCCGCGATCGCCACCAATGAGGGGCGGGGCAGCCCCCAGCGCTCCTGCCAGGCGTCGTGGCGACGAACGCGCAGGCCGGCCGGGCCGCCCCCGTCCACGGACAGCTTCACCCCCAGGTGGCGGCCGAGCTCCTCCCCCAGGCGCTCGGCCGAGGTCCCGCCCCGGCGGGGATCGCGCAGGCCGCCCTCCTCCAGGAGGACGTCGGAGAGACACCACACCCGGAGCCTCCCGTCGTGGGGGCGGAAGCCGAACTCGAGCCGACGGGGCGGCTCGACCCTGATCAGGACTCGGCCGAAGTCGTCCTTGCGGGAGCCTCCCAGACGGTGCTCGCCGGCCAGGTGCCGCCACCAGTCGCCCAGGTCCTGGGCCAGGCCGGAGCGCAACCGCACCGCCGCCGCCAGCCGGCTGCCGGCCTCGATCGCCTGGTAGGCGTAGACGCCGCCCGGCCCAGCCGGCCGCTGCGGGGCATCGGCGACGGTGTTGTGGACGTAGACGGCGCTGGCGGTGCGGCCATAGACGATCTCTCCCCGCCCCTCTTCCCAGGGCCCCACGTAGCCGGAGCGCTCCGGCTTCAGGCCCGGCTCGGCCGATCCGTGGAACTTGCCCCGGGGGCCAGCGCCCTTACGCCGATGGAGGACGAAGGGAACCGGCCGGCCCCGCCTCCCCTCCAGCTCGGGGTGGGCCGGCAGCACCCGGAGGTCGCCGCGGGCGACGGCCTCGCGGAGATCGAACCCGGCCGCGGCCGCCGCCGCTTCGACCAGGGGCAGCAGCATCCGGCCGGGCAGGTGGTCGAGGCCCTCGACCACGTTGCCCAGCACCCGGCCCGGGACCAGCACCGGGTCGAGCAGCTCCAGCCGGAGCGGCACCTCGACCCATTCGTCGCCTTCGCAGCGCGGCCGCCGCAGCCCGGCCCTCGGCCGCGGCCCCGGGAGCGCGGGCTCGGGGGCCCGGGGCCGGCGCTCCAGGTGCTCGATCAGGGCCAGCTCCTCCTCGGGACCGAGGTCCTCGATCGACCAGCGGCACCGGCCCGCTCCGCGCCGGCGGCCGCCGCCCAGGTGGTCGACCAGCCGCAGGCCCGCCACCAGCAGCGCCCAGGCGGCCAGGGCCAGCTCCTCTCCCGGCAGCCGGTCGAGGTCCAAACGGCAGCCCTGGGCCCTGAGCCGGCAGCCGCCCCGCGCCATCTCGGTGAAGCGCAGGTGGCGGTCCAGGGCCCGGCCGGAGGCGGGGTCGATGCGGACCCCGGGCCGGACGAAGGTCAAGGCCTCGCGCAGCGGACCGTGGTCGGGCGCGGTCAAGGCGGCTCGCAGCTCCGGACTGAGACGTGCCGGTCGCACGGAGAGGGCGGCGGGGCGGGGCCCCCCGAGCCGGCGCTCACCTTCGCTCCCGCTCACCCCCGGCTGGCTCCCGAAGACCGCCTCCAGCAGGGCGGTCCAGCCCGAGCCGCCCCGGTCGAGCGCAGCGGCGACCTGCTCGCAGGCGTCGCGCCAGACACCGGTCAGGGTCTTGGCCGGAAGATAGGGGAGCTCATCTCGGTCTCGGGCCACCAGGCGGTTCACCGACCCGGGCCGACCGACCCCGGCGCCCACGTGCCAGTCCGAGGCCATGGTCACCACCAGGGTGAACTCAGGCCGTGCTCGTGGCGTGCTCATGGTCGTTCCCCCAGCTCGCCGTCCCAGAGCCCGGCCAGGTCCATGGCGTCGAGGAGGGCGGTGGCGTAGGCCGGCTCTTCCTTGGCCCCGGCCCCGTTGGTCGGCTCGGGGAGGGGACGCGCCAGCGAGCCCCCATCGCCCGCGGCCAGCAGCCCCGTCCAGAGGTCGGGATCGGGACGGGCGCGGCGCGCCCGCTCCAGCTCGGCCTCGGCCCGTCCCCGCCCCTCGGCCAGGGCCGCCCGCAGGCGGTGGGCGAGGCTGGACGAGATCAGAGGTCGACCGTCCTCGCGCCGGCGCAGGGCCCGCACCACCCGTCCCAGCCGCTCCAGCGCGTGCGCCGCCGCCCACTCACCGTCCGCCCCGTCGAGGACGTAGGGGCCGCCCCAGAGCGCGACCGGCTCCGGCCCGCGCGAGCGACGGCGACGACGGATCCGGTCCAGGTCGGCGTCGGTGGTGTCGAGGTGGAGGTGGACGTCGAGGGCGGAGCGGCCCGGGGCGTGGTGCTTGACCAGCTTGGCGCTCTCGGTCAGCTGCTCGGCCAGGTCGTAGGCGGCGTGGAAGGGGTAGTGGGGCTTGATCAGCGCCACCCCGGCCGAGGCGGTCAGTGGGGGCGCTCCGACCGCCTTCAGCAGCTCGCCCAGCTCGTCCACACCCACGGCTTCGAAGCCTCGGAGGTAGGCGACGGTGAAGGCCATGGCCAGGGAGCCCTCGCAGACCACGGTCAGGTCGTCCCCACCCACGACCAGGGGGACGACGAGTAGATCCGCGTGTGCGTCCTTCCCGTGCTCGCGCTCCCAGGCCGCCACCGCCGCCCTCAGGGCGCGGTCGAAGGCCCGGACCGCGACCCGCTCCAGGCCGGTCGAGACCCAGCGGATGGCCTCCACCCTATCCCGGTCCAGTGGCGCCTGGCCGAGGCCACCGAACAGCGTCCCCAGTCCGTTGCCGTCGATATGGATCACCGCCAGCCAGCGCTCCTGGGCCTGCTCGAGTGCGCGCTCCAGCTCGGCCAGCGAGCGGCCCAGCCGATCTCGATGCTCGATCCAGCTCTCAGCTCGGAGGCGAGGTGGGGTCAGCTTCGAGGCGGCCAGCTTGGCTCGGGCCACCGCCGACAGCGGCTCGGGCGGCTCTTTGCCGAAGGGGACGTCGTAGCTGGCGGCGGGCAGTCCGGTGGTGCGGCAGCGGTCCACGATCGGGAGCTGCTGGAAGCGGGCCTCGGGGGCGGGCAGGCAGGATCGGAGCCGGCTCAGCCCGGCATCGGCGCACCGGAAGGCGGCCTGGAATCCCCGTCGGTCCTCCATCTCGACCACCGCCCCGGCCACGGCCAGACCCGGCGCCTCACGGAGCGCCCGCCGGGTCACCGCCTCGACGATGCGGCGGCCGCAGGAGGGGTCCTGCACCAGCAGACAGGCCGAGCCGGAGGTGGCGGTCACCACCTCGACCGGGTTGCCCCCCTCGCCCAGGCGGGGGTTGAGGGCCGGATCGCGCAGGCGCCTGGTCCGCTCCTCGACCGAGGGTGCCCAGAGCTTCCGGCGGGTGATCCCCTCCACCGCCTCCAGCACCCACTGGCTGCACGAGCGCAGCACCAGCTCGGAGGCGCCCACGTTCTGGCGCAGCCGGTTGCTGGCGAAGATGTAGGCCTGGTTGCCCGAGGTCTCGATCCGGACCAGGGCGGCGCGCATGGTGCTCACATGGAGATATGGTCACCGGACGGCCCCGTGTGACGCGGCCGGCACCGGTGCGGTCGATCCGGCCCCCTCCCCTCGCGTCACACGGCCGGCCCCGATGACCAGTACCTGATGTGACCAACGCGACCGATCGTGAGCTGGACGTCGACCGGAGGGCGGCGGCCGGCCCCCCACGGGGAAGCGCGGAGATCGAGGCGCTGCGGCGCTGCTGGCGCTCGCTGGGGGTGCGCCGCCTGGCCCTGGAGTGGGAGCTGTCGGGACCGACCCGGCTGCGGCCCGGCCTGGCCGGTGAGCTGCGCAGCGCCCTGGGTCCGGCCCTGCGCCTGATGGGCGCGGCCGAGGCCTTCCGGGCCGTGCACGGGGCCAGGGGCGTCCCCGCCTTCTGGTTCCTGGGCTGGGATTGCCCTCCGGGGCCGGTGACCGTCGTCCGGGCCGAGGCCATCTGCCTGGGGACGCTGGCCGGGACCTGGCCGGAACTGGCCGCCGCCCTGGGGCGGCTGCGCCTGACCGCGGTGGGCGGGGGGCTGGTGAGCTGCCGGCGTCTGCGCCTGCGCTGGTTGCCCGGAGCCA
>JAJPKS010000009.1 GCA_021323605.1 Bacillota bacterium
CGGGCCACCATGGCCGCGGTGTCCGGTCCGTAGCGGTCGTCGGGGAAGCCGTCCAGCTCCACCGGGGTGACCGTGGCCCAGCCCCGGGCCGGCCCCGTCCACCTCCAGGGCTGCAGGGCACGGACCAGCTCGGTCGTGTCGGAAGGAGCCACCCTCCAGGTCCCGGCCCGACCGAAGGTGAGCTGCTCCACCCGTCCCAGGGCGCGCTCGGCCAGCACTCGCTCCTCTGAGGCAAGGTCGCGGGGCAGCGCCACCGCGACCCCGACCAGGTGCCCGTCCAGGTGGCGGTCGCCCACGGCGGGCAGGGCCACGTAGGCCGCGTGCGGGCGCCGGCTGGGGGCGCCGTCTTGGGTGTGTCCACTCAACACCTCCGGCACCGGCTGGTCGCACGCGGCCATGACCGCATCGCGGAGGGTTGCGGCCACCCGCTCGGCGGCCAGGATCGGGTAGCGTGGGCCCTGGTCGCGGCGGAAGACCAGCATGGTACCGAAGCACGTCGCCGGCGGGACGGTCCGATCCCGGCTCGGCTCGACCCGGCGGTAGGTCACCGGGCGCCCTGGCACTTGTTGTCGGATGCCGGTGCGGGTGAAGACCTCGTACACCTCCTCCAGCCGGACCAGCAGGCCTGGCGCCGGAACCCGCAGAACCTGCCCGTCCCGGCTGGGCTCGCCCGGCTGCCAGATAGGAGGTAGCGGCCGCGGGCTGAGCACCGCTCTCACCAGCGAGGAGGAATGCCCGAGGTAGACGAGCCGGGCCAGCAGCCCCGAGATCGCCGCCTGCGTGGCCTCGTCCGGATCGGCGGCTGGCCAGGCGAACTGGACCAGGGGACAATCGGGGGTGACCGAGGGGAAGGTGCGTGGCTGACGGACACGGGGGATGGGGTAGGTCGGCGAGGTCGGCGGCGCGACCTTGCCGTCGAGGTGCTTGTCGTCATTGACCGGCACGAACACCGGCAGGATCCGGCGCTGCGTGGCCTCGCTGGCGGCGATGGTGGGGGGTGCCTGCCGCTCCAGCCACTCCAGGGCTGCTCGCTCTCGGGGGTCGTCGCCCGCCTCCTTGGCCACCGCCACCAGGGCGGCGAAGAGCCGGGCGGGGTGCGGTGGCCATTCGGGTTGGTCACGATCGTCCAGCCGGGCGGCGACGCAACGACCGGTCAAGTATTCGACGTCGATGGCGAGCATGCCGCCCTCAGGACTCGTCAGCCCCTCCGACCTGGATCCGGATGCTCCGCCGGACCAGATCGACGAGGCGATCGGAGGGGTGTAGCACGATCTCCTCCTCCCGCCAGGGAAGGCCGACCTCCCGCGCCCTCCGCAAGGCCGCCGCGAGGATGCCGCGGGCCTGATCTGCGTCGAGCTGGAAGCTGGAGCTGCTGCCGTCGGCGACCGCCACCACCTCGTACCGGGGCGGTCCGACCGGGATCAGCAGGCAACGGGAGCGGAGGTCGTAGCCGAGCTGGTGATTGCGAGCCACGGCGAACAGGCCGAGCGCCGCCAGCAACACCCGGGCGGCCTCCTCGACCTCCGGATCGGGCAGCTGGCCTGGCTCCAGCGGGAAACGGAGCCGGCGTAGAGCAGGCAGGGAGAGGACGGCGGTCTGTACCGCCTCGGAGATGGTGACCCCACCTGGGAGCTGCTCGTTGCCTGGATCCGCGCGGACGAAATCCGGGGTCACGTTGCCCAGGTTGGCGGCGGCCGGCTTGCCCCTGTCCTTGCGCCCATAGCGCACTGGCTGGTTGCCCTCTCGCCGGGCCCGGTCGGGATCGGCGGTCCAGGTCCCCTCCGGGGCCTCGTAGATCTCCACCTGGCTGGAGATCGAGAGTGGGTCGATCCGGCTCCGGGTCCGGTAGCCGACGGTGGCGTCGAAGCCCACGATCTCCGAGACCAGGGCGCGCGGGAACCTCGCTCCCAGGCCGCCCAGGGGCCCGGTCGAGTTCCAGACCCCGAAGATCAGGGCGGTCGGGCACAGCTCCAGCAACGGTGTGGCATAGGTGACCCGGGCGGCGGCGAAGCGCTGGCCGATGTCCGTTTCCGGGAAGGGGGTGCCGTCCTGCTCGCTGTCCCGGAACTCGCTGTCCCGGAAGATGGCGTCCGCGATCCGGTGAGGGGCGTCCAGGGTCGTGATCCGGCCGATCTGAGGGAACTTCTCCGAGAAGTCGCTCACGATCAGTGGGAGCTGGATCTCGCCCTGCTCGTAGGCCAGACGGAGCGCCTGCTCCAGCCGGTTGGCCTGTGACTGGACCGAATCCAGCACCACCACCTCGACCTCCTGCCCCTCCACGCGCCGTCGCTCCAGGTGGTACTGCCCGCCCTGGTAGGTGGGAGGGAAGATCTTGTCCTCCAACCCGCCGGCGGGCCGGAGGGTCGTCCGCACCCGTACCGCCGCCCCCGCCCCGGCGACCGCTCGCCGCAGCTCCTCGTAGCTCAGAACGCTCCCCGGTGCCGACACCATGCTCTCATCGCCTCCTGTCGTGATCCGGTCCCAACGCTCGTGGATGTGCTCGCGCCCTGAGGGCGAGCGGAGCCAGTCCTCTGCGCACAACGCCCTCAGCGCCTCCGGCTCCGGCCGTGACGTGTCGAGGTCGGGTCGGCGACGTGGGTGTCCGCCGGACGCAAGCGCAGCGGGAAGCCCCGACGGTCGCCGAAGCTCCCTCCCGTTGGAGCCCGTCGCCGACCACGAGTCGCGGTGAACTCGACGGTCTTCGCCGGCAGGCACGACCTCAGCCTCTCCAACCCCGACGGCGCTGAGAACGGTGACACTGCTTCTCCCCCGGGGGTCGACGGTCGCCGCCCCCGGCCACTCGGGCGCGGCGGACGTCAACCTCGACCACCGTGCGAGCGATCATAGCCCTGCAAACGGCCGGTGCGATGCCGTACCTGCGGTGAGGAAGGAGAAGGACAAGAAGAGATGAACCTACAGCCGATCCCGTGAGGAGATCAGGTGTTCGAATAAGCTAACCGGGTTTGGCGGCCCTGACCTCGTTGGAGCCCATCGATGCGCACCCCCTGGGAGGCCGACGATGCCACCTGGGCCCGGATCGAGCTGCTGATCCTGCCCAATCCGCCCAGCCTCCGAGCAGGGCGCTGTGTCGGTGGTCATCGTGGGCTTCAACGCCATCCTCTAGGTCCCGCGGATCGGGTGCCAGTGGAACGCCCTGCCCAAGGAGCGGTGCGACAGCCGCACCGTTCACCGACGCTTCCCGCGGCGAATGGGGTGGAGAGACGTCCAATCGGCCTCCTCGGTCCAGGACCAGGCGCGCGAACAGCTGATCTGCCCCCTCGGCCAGGTTAGTGATGGCGGTGAGGTCGCGCTCGGGCAGGAACCGGCGGAATCGGCCATCACCATCTCAACGGTTTGAGCGGTGAGGTCGCGATGCCCGGTGATCCCATACCTTGTGGGGTGGCCTCCAGCAAGCGCTCGTCCAACTGCGTCACGAGAGCTGGTGTCCTCGGCCTCGCTTTGGAGGACCTCAGTCGCGATCGACGACGAGCAGGCCGCCGCTCACCTCCTCGCACCAGAACCGCCCGCCGCCGCTCC
>JAJPKS010000153.1 GCA_021323605.1 Bacillota bacterium
CACCAGTTCGGCAAGCCGATCGGGATCTACCAGGCCGTCTCCCACAAGCTGGCCGACATGCTGCTGGAGACCGAGAGCGCCCGCTCGGCGACCTACTACGCCGCCTGGGCCGTGGACGCCGACGCCCCCGACCGCAGCCTGGCCGTCTCCATGGCCAAGGCGTACACCTCGGACGCCTACCGGCGGGCGACCGGCAACGGGATTCAGGTGCACGGCGGCATCGGGTTCACCTGGGAGCACGACCTGCACCTGTACTTCAGGCGGGCCAAGGCGGCCGAGGTCATGCTGGGAGACGCCACCTACCACCGAGAGCTGGTCGCCCGCGCGCTCGACCTCTGAGCGGCCGAGGCCGGGTCCCGGTGGACGACGCCCGGCGGGCCCCGGCCTCGGAGGGGACGGATCTCCGACCCTGGCCGGGAGCGAGGGGACGGCGAGGCGAGCCGTGACCGTGCGCGGCCGCCCTCAGAGCTTCTCGAACTGCTCGACGTCGAGGACGAACACCGTCGCCCCGCCCACCTGCACTTCGACCGGGAAGGGCATGAACATCTCGCCCGGCTCGGCCACCGGTGGCATGGGGTTGAGGTAGCGGCTCCGCTCCCGACAGTTACGCCGAATCACCTCCAGGGCATCCTCGACCCGTTCGTCGTCGACGCCGATCATCAGGGTGACGTTCCCCTGCTGCAGGAAGCCTCCGCTGGAGGCGAAGCGCGTGACGCTGATGCCCACCCGGTTCAGGGCCTGGACGGTCTGGCCGGCGTCCTCGCCCTGGACCACGGCCAGGATCAGTTTCATCGTGGCGACCCCGCCGGAGGAGTGGGAGGACGGGAAGACGCCGCGGGCAGGAGGCCGGCCAGCTCCTCCATGACCCGGGCGTGCACCTCCTCCGGAGGCCGGGTGGCGTCGAGCCGCACGAAGCGCTGGGGCTCGGCTGCGGCCAGCTCGCGGTAGGCCTCCGCAACCGACCGGTGGAACCCCAGGTCCTCGGACTCGAAGCGGTCGGCGGCGCGCTGGCGCTGGCGGGCCAGGCCCTGCTCGGGCGGGAGGTCGAGCAAGAACGTCCGCCGGGGGCGGGGGAAGGTCTCGGGCCACCAGGTGGCCAGACCCCGACCACCGCCCTGGTAGGCCAGGGTGGAGTCGTGATACCGGTCCGCGATCACGATCCGCCCCGCGGCCAGGGCGGGCCCGATCACCCTCGCCACCAGCTCCGCCCGCGCGGCCATGAACAGGTACATCTCCGCCTCCGGGGAGGGGTCCAGGCCGGGGCCGAGCAACAGCTCGCGCAGCCGCTCGCCCAGCGGCGTGCCGCCCGGCTCGCGGATCGCGATCGGGTCGTGCCCGGCGAGCGCGCGTCGGAGCAGCTCCACCTGGGTCGACTTGCCGGCGCCCTCGACCCCCTCGAAGGTGAGGAAGAGACCGCACGACCGGGCGGCGCCCTCCCGGGGGCGCGTCCCGACCGCGCGACCGGGAGCGGAGGGCGGTTCGCACATGTCCGTCCCCAGGATGAGGACCGCGCCGTCCCGGGCGCAACGTCCGGCCTCCCGGCCGAGAGCCCGGCGTCCCGACCGCCGCTGCGTACCCTGGCCCGGTACTACCTGGAGAGCCATGACCGTCGCTGGGACGAAGGGTGGATCCACCCTCCGGGAGCGCGTCGAGGCCACCGCCGCACTGGTCGAACGCCGCGGTTACGCCCTGCCTCCCGAACGCCTGGGCCAGCTCTGCCTGGGCGGCCCGGTCAGCGCCGCCGAGGTGCTGGCCGCGGTCGCCGCCGATCGCCGGCTGGTGCTGCGCGAGGGGCTGGTCGTCACCCGTCGTCAGGCGGAGGCCGCGTCCGCCATCGCCGCCCGGGCTCGCGGCCACGCCCTCCACGCCCCGCTCTGGACCGCCGTCACCCGCCGTTTCGTGCGCACCCTGGTTCGGCTCAACCCGTACGTCCTCGGGGTGGCGATCGCCGGCTCGCTGGCCTCGGGCGGATTCACCGCCTCCGACGACGTCGACCTGAACCTGATCGTGGAGGACGGCCACCGCCACCTCGCCTACGTGGCCCTGAACCTCCTCGGCATCGCCCACGCCCTGCGCCACCGAAGCAAGCCCGTGGACGCGCACAGCCGGCGGCCGCTGGCGCCTCGCCTCATGACCGCCAACCTCATCCTCGAGCGCTCGCAGTGCTTCCCACTGGCGCGCCAGGACCCGGCCATGGCCTTCGAGCTGCTCGTCTCGCGGCCGATCCACGGCCTCGAGGCGTGGCGACGGCTGCTCGTCGCCAACCCGCGTCTCCGCGAGCACTTCCCCCAGCTGGACTGGCCGGACGAGGCGATCGCCGTCCGCCCGTGGCTGCCGGCCTGGGCCTTTCCCCGCGGGCTCGACCGGGCCGCACGGCTGGTCGGGGAGGCGGGATGGCGCTGGATGCAGTGGACGCGCCGCCGCCATCCGGAGGCACGGGCCAGGGTCGCCTACGTGCGCGAGACGATGCGGCCGTACGCGCTCTTCGACCGCTGATGGCAGCGGTCGTCCTGGGTGTGCTGGGGCTGACCAGCGCCTTCCTGTTCGCCTACGGCGCCAACGTGCTGTACCTCAGCCTGCGCGCGGCGCGGGCGACGCCACCTCCGACCCATCCCCCGATCCCGGACCCTCCGCCCCATGTGCTCGTGCAGCTCCCGGTCTACAACGAGCGCTACGTGGCCACGCGGGTGCTCGACGCCGCCGCCTCCCTGGACTGGCCGCGGTCACGCCTCACCATCCAGGTGCTGGACGACTCCGACGACGAGACCACGGAGCTGATCGCGGCCGCGGTGGCGCGCTGGCGCGCCCACGGGGTGGACGTCCGGCACGTGCGGCGTCACGGCCGCGAGGGGTACAAGGCCGGCGCCCTGGCCCACGGGCTCATGCTCTCCCGGGCTCCGTTCGTGGCCGTGTTCGACGCCGACTTCGTTCCCCCCCGCGACTTCCTCCGGCGCGCCCTCCCGGCCTTCTCGGCGCCCCGGGTCGGGTTCGTCCAGGCCCGGTGGGGCCACCTCAACCGGACCCACTCCCTGTTCACCCGGTTGCAGGCGCTGATGACCGACTTCCACTTCCTGGTGGAGCAGGCCATGCGGCCCCGGCTCGGCTTCCCCACCAACTTCACCGGCTCCGCCGGCGTGTGGCGGCGGGCCGCGATCGACGACGCCGGCGGCTGGAGCGCCGCCACCCTGACCGAGGATCTCGACCTCAGCTACCGCGCCCAGCTCCGGGGCTGGCGGGGCGAATACCTGGAGGACCTGGTCGTGCCCCAGGAGCTGTGCGTGGCGGTCAACGCCTATCGCGCCCAGCAGTCGCGCTGGGCCACGGGCAGCTTCCAGTGCGCCCGTCGCCTGCTCTGGCCCCTCCTGCGCAGCCCGCTTTCCCCGGCGGCGCGCTTCCAGGGCGCGATGCACCTGCTCGGCTACGGCGCGCCCCTGGCCATGCTCGCCCAGATGGCCTGCTACCCGGTCCTCGTCGCCGGCGACCTGGGTCGCGAGGCCTTTCCCTGGTGGACGGCGGCGAGCCTGATCAGCCTTGCCCCGGCGGTGGGCATGTCGATCGCCCAGGCCAGGGGCGGCCGGAGCTGGCTGCGCTCCCTCCCCCTCTGTCTCGCCTGGTCGGTGCTGGGGGCGGGGACCGCTCTGACGGTTGCGGTCGCGCTGGGTCGGGCCCTGTGTGGCGGGGGTCGCTTCGAGCGTACGCCCAAGTTCGCGATCGGCGAGCGGGGAGAGGACTGGCGCGGCAAGCGCTACGTCCGGCGCCGGGACCGCCTGGCCCTGGCCGAGCTGGCGGCCGCCGCCGCGGCCCTGGGCCTGGCCCTGGCCACGATCTCCTCCCATCGCTGGGTGATGGCCGGGTACGCGCTGCTCTTCGCGCTCGGGTTCCTCGCCATGGGCCTGGGCGGGCTGCTGCAGGCGCTGCCCGACCGCCGCCGCCCGGCCGAGGCGGCGCTGGCGCTGGGCGGATGCGGGTTGGTGTTGCTCGCCTTCACCCGGCTGCCGGAGCCGTTCGAGGACGGCTACCAGCACTGGCTGATCGCCGCCAACCTGGCCACCACCGGCCGCCTGGCCGATCCCCTGTTTCAGATGCAGGACACCTGGCTGCCCGCCTACCACGTGCTGGCGGCGCTGGTGCTGAAGCTGGTCGGGACCTGGCAGCTGGGCGCGCTCAAGCTGATGAGCGCGGCCCTGGGCATGGTGACGCTGCTGTTCACCTACCGGCTCGCCGGCGGGCACCGGCCGGGCCTGGTCGCCGTCCTGCTGCTGGCGCTGAACCCCGCCTTCCTGCTCACCGCGACCAGCGCCGTGGCCGAGCCGCTCCTGGTGGCGGCGCTCACCGGGGCCGCCCTGGCGGCGGCGCGGGGCCGCGCTGGCTGGGCGACGGCCGCCGCCTGCCTGGCCGCGCTGACCGGGACCAAGGCCTGGATCTGGCTGGGCCTGGCCGCCGGGCTGCTGGCGCTGGAGGCGCTGCGCCGGCGTCGGCCCCGGTGGTCGCGGCGGGTCGCGTGGCCGGCCCCGGCGCTGGCCCTGGCCCTGTCGTTGGAGGCCGGGTTCGGCTTCGCCTCCCACTCCGTCGCCCGGGCCACGGTGGAGGTGACCTCCGCCATCGCCCGGGGGAGCCTGGCGGCGCCGCCGGCGGCCAGGGCGGGGCAGTTCGTGGGCTACCTGGCCCTGGCCTCGCTGCCGGCCGCGGTGCTGGCGCCGGTCGGGCTGGCACGGGCGTGGCGCGACCGCGATCCGCTGCTCCAGCTGCTCTACCTGCCCTCGCTCGGCTACCTGGTGGTGGTCATGGGCCTGCTCTGGAACGGGGACTACAGCGGCAGCCAGCGCTACTACCTGCCCCTCCTCCCGGCCCTGGCGCTGCTCGCCGCCCGGGCCCTCGAGCCCGGGTGGCGGCCGATTGGGACCGCCCTTGCCGCCGGCGCGGTGGGCATGGCGGCGGCGGTCACGGCCCTGTACGTGCCCGTGCTCCAGGGGCTCGCGGCCGACAACCGAGGGCTGGTCGCCGCCGGGCGGGCGGCCGCCGCCCTGCCCGGGGGGCTGCTCACCGACTCCCCCGCCGCCGCCTACTGGAGCCACAAGCCGCCGGCCGAGATCCACGGCTCGCGCGAGCTGCCGGCGGGGCGGGCGGCGGCGGTCGACTGGCTGCGGCGGCGAGGGGTGGGCGCGCTCGTGATCGAGGACGTGGACTACTACCGCGCCGTCTCGGTGCTGCCCGAAGAGGCCGCCGGACGCCCGGCGCCGCCCTTCCTGCCCATCGGCGACCAGCGCTGGTACACCGTTCCGGGCGGGAAGCGAACCCTGGTCTACGGGTTGGACACATCCGGCGCGCCGCTCGCCGGCGACGTCTGGGCGAGGTCCGACGACGCCCACGACCGGGGCCGGGGCAAGACCGCTCCCCTGGGACGCGGCGCCTACCTGGTTCGGCAGGGAACGGGGCTGGCCGGCGGCGGGCTGGGCTTCGGCCTGCCGGTGGTCCAGGCCCCGGATGGATGGTGGTTCCCCGCCCCCGCCGGGCCGCCCCGGGCGGTGGCCGGGGGGTGGGAGCAGGAGTTCGACCTCTCGATGCGCGAGGTGGACGACGTCCGGGGCCGATTCGTGCGCTTCCAGCCCGGCCCCGCCCACGGACGCGCGATCGTCTCCTACCGCCCCGCCCCCGGACGCCTGCACGTGCGTCTGCGGATCGAGGGCCTGGGCCCGGACGTCCGCCAGGTGGTGGTGCTCAACGAGGAATCGGCGGCCTTCGACGACTACGCCGACGCCCACCGGAGGCTGCGGGGGAGCCGCATCGGCAGCTGGACGCCGGTCTCGGGATCCTGGGCCCGGCTCCGGTCGGGCGGGTGGGGCCTGGAGTGGGAGATCGACCGGCCCGCCTCGGCGAGCGACTTCGTGGTGGCCCGCGAGCGGCGGGCGACGAGCGGCATCGACTTCAGCGGCCTGGAGATGGTCTTCGGGCCCGGGTTCACCGGCGTCGAGTACGACGTCAGGGTGCGGAGGTCTTGAGCCGATGGAACGAGCCGACGTGGTCCTCGTGTATCCGCAACGGGCGCCGCGGCATGGGCGGCACTGGATCATGCCCTCGCTCGGCCTCATGTACCTGACCGCGTCCCTCCGGCGCGCCGGCTACGCGGTGCGACACATCGATCACACCTTCCTGGAGCGGCGCGAGGTGCTGGCCGAGATCGAGCGGCTCAAGCCCTCGGTGATCGGCGTGTACTGCATGATCACGATGCAGGACGAGGCCTTCTCGCTGGCCGAGGACGTGCGGGGCAGGGCGCTGACCGTGGTCGGCGGCCCGTACCCGTCGGGAGAGGCGGAGCCGTTCCTGGACCGGTTCGACCTGGTCGCGGTCGGGGAGGGCGAGGAGACCATCGTCGAGATCATGGAGCACCTGGACGACCGTCGCTTCGAGGAGGTGCGGGGGCTGGTCTTCCGCCGCGGCGGCGAGGTGATCCGCACCCCGCCCCGGGTCCGGACCAAGGACCTGTCCCACCTGCCCCTCCCCGATCGCCGCGACCTTCCCCATCGCCAGTACATCGATTACTGGCGTCGCCACTGGAAGCGCGCGACCACGCCGTTGATGAGCACCCGCGGCTGCCCCTTCCGCTGTGAGTTCTGTCACAAATCCGTCTTCGGCGATCTCTTCAGCGCCCGCCCCGCCGAGTCGGTGGTGCGCGAGATGGAGGAGATCGCCGAGCTCGGCTACGAGCACGTGTGGATGTCCGACGACATCTTCACCCTCAACTACCGGCGGACGATGGAGCTCTGCCGCCGCATCGAGGAGGCGCGCCTGCCCCTGACCTGGGAGTGCCTCTCCCGCGTCACCCAGGTCGACTTCGAGCTCTTCGCCCAGATGCGCCGGGCGGGCTGCACCCGGGTCTTCTTCGGGATCGAGTCGGGAGACGAGGAGGTGCTGAAACGGATGCGGAAGGGCATCACCCCGGACCAGGCCCGGCGGGCCGTGCAGGCCTGCGTCGATGCCGGGATCAAAGCCGCCGGCTTCTTCATGGTCGGCTACCTGGGCGAGACCCAGCGGAGCCTGGAGCGCACCATCCGCTTCTCCTCGCACCTGCCCTTGGACTACGTCAGCTACACCATCGCCTACCCGCTGCCGGGCACCGGGTTCTACGACCAGGTGCAGGAGCGGCGGCTCCACGGAGAGTGGCACCGGGTGCGCGACAACCGCCTGCTCTTCAACACCGACTTCTCCGAGCGCAAGCTGAAGTTCGCCATCCTCAAAGGCGCGGTGCAACACCGGCTGCGCCGGAGCGGGCTGCGACCGCTGGCCTCGGCCTTCGAGCTGGCGACCGATCCCGTTCTGCGCGTGCTGCGCTGAGGACGACGGTGCGAGAGATCCTGCGCAGCCTGGTCCGCGTCGCCACCGGCATCTTCTGGCTCTTCTTCGCCTCCCAGAAGTGGGGTGGCGTCGACTGGATGCGACCGCTGATCGAGCAGGCGGCCGCCCGCAACCCCATCCCCGGCCTGCAGCCGTTCCTGGCCGCGGTGGTGGTCCCCAACTGGCACCTGGCCGCGCTCGCCCAGGCGGCGGGCGAGACGGTGGCCGGGGTCCTGCTCCTGCTCGGGCTCGCCACCGGCGCCGCGGCCGGGCTGGGGGTGCTGCTCGGGCTCGGGCTCAGCCTCACGGTGGCCTTCGAGCTGTCCGATCCCGGTCTGCGCTGGCTCTACTACCTGGCCGTGCTGGTCAACCTGGCGGTGGCGATCGAGGGGCCGGGGACGATCGCCGTGGGGCGGATCCGGGGTCTCCCGGGCTGGATGGCGCGATGAGGACCGTCAGCGGGCTGCGCGGCCTCGTCCTGCCCCTCGTCCTGGCCCTCGTCCTGTTCCCGGTCGCGCTCGCCGCCCAGGAGGTGTCGCACCTGGCCGTCTACGCCTTCTTCGGCATCCCCTCCGCGCTGCTGGTCACCCCCTGGCGCTTCCACTTCGTCGACCTGTGGGTGTTCGGTCTCCACGCCGCCGCCTCCGTTGCCCCGCCGGTGCCGGTCCACGTCGCGGCCGACGTCCTGGGCCCGGTGCTGCCCACCATCCCCCTGTTGCTGCTGTGGGCCGCCGTGCGCCGGGGCGCGCCGGCGGCGGGGAGGGCGCTCCTGGCCAACGTGCTGGCGCTGGCCTACTTCGCCGCCATCGAGCTGGCGTTCGCGCTGGGCGCGTTCGTCTTCGGCCACGTCATCGACGTGCTGCTCTGGCCGGAGCTGAACTACGGCCCGGTGCTGGCCATCGTGGCCCTGGTCGCCCTCCTGGGCGGCCGTGCCGAGGCCGGCGCCCTCCACCGGTGAGCCACGGCCGGCTTCAAACCGGCAGCCCCCAGAGCGGGTACCAGCGGTCCATCTCCTCTTCGACCGGCAGCTCCTCCCCGGCCAGCGCCGCCAGCCGCAGCTCCTCGGCGTTGTCGCGCCGGCGCTCGCCCACGGGCACGAACGGGTAGAAGCGCGCCCGCCGGTAGGCGTAGATCCAGTAGACGGATCGGCCGGACTGGTCGAAACGGATCACGGCGGCGAGGAGGAGGTCGCCCAGCCCCTCCTCCAGGAAGCGGGTGGCGACGGCGTGCAGACCGACCAGCGACTCCTGGAAGCCGCCCCCGGCCAGCACCAGCCAGTCGAAACCCAGCTCGTCACGCTGGACCTCGACCGTGGGCCGTCCCTCCTCGTCGAGGAGCGAGAGCAGCTGCCGCAGCTCCGCCTCCAGCTGATCGAAGCGCCCGGGCGCAAGCCGCCGGACCACGATCCCGGCCCGGCCGGCCGGACGCAGCCCGGCCGCCTCCAGGCCCACCACGGCCGTGCTCATGGCGAACAGCCGCTCCTCGTCCGGGCGGGGCAGCCTGGTCCTGCCCAGGAGGGCGTCCAGGAAGTCCACCTGTTAGCCGCCCCCTCCGCCGCTGCTGGCCCTCGTCACGCCTCCCCGCCGGCGGGCGCTCAACCTCGCCCCATCTCCGCCTCCATCCGCTGCAGGCGCTCGATCCGGTGCTCCAGGGAGGGATGGGTGGAGAGCAACTCCGCCAGCGACCCCTTGACCCCCGAGGGGAAGATCATGAGCGCGCTGGCGCCCTCCACCTGGCGCAGGTCTCGATCCGGGATGTGGCTGGTGCGGTCGGCGATCTTGAGCAGGGCGGAGGCCAGCAGCGACGGCCGCCCCGTGATCAGGGCCGAGCC
>JAJPKS010000475.1 GCA_021323605.1 Bacillota bacterium
GCACCGCGTCGTCTCGCCATCGAGAAGACGCCGTAGCCGACTGACACCCAGCCAGGGGCGGTGCGTGAGCACCTGCTCTGGTGCGCTGGCGCAATGGCTCGGAGTCGATGCCGGCCGGGCGCGTCTTCGGCCCTGCCAGCCAGGGTGCCGCGCTACTCGTTCTCGGGGACGACGGGAATCTCGCTGCGGAGCCCTCGCCGGGGGCGGCGGACGGTTCGGACCTTCCCACTCGACCCCCCTCCACAGAAGAACCGGTCGCCGCCGTCGGACTCGAGCCCGGAGACGCTGACCCCGGGCGGCATCACGAGCCTTTCCAGGACCACTCCCGTTCCCGGATCGACCCGCCGCAGCTCACTCTCGCCGTCTTCCCAGGTGCCGTGCCAGAGGTCGCCATCGACCCAGGTGACGCCGGTGACGAAGCGGTTGGACTCGATGGTGCGGAGGATCGTCCCGGTCTCGGGATCGACTTGATGGATCTTCCGCTCCTGGTACTGACCGACCCAGAGCGTCCCCTCGGCCCAGGCGAGGCCGGAGCCCCGTCCACCGCCCGGCGCCGGGATGGTGGCGAGCACGCGGCCGGTCTCGGGGTCGATCTTCTGGATGCGATCGCCGGCGAGCTGGAACAGGTGCCTGCCGTCGAAGGCCGCGCCCGCATCGGCGGCCACCTGGATCGAGCGCAGCACCTTCCCGCTGGCGGGATCGAGGGCCAGCATCCCGTCTCCGGCGCCGAACCAGACGCACCGGCCGTCGTACGTGACTCCATGCACGTGGTCGACGCCTGGAAAGGGTCCGTACTCACAGACGACCTCGGCCATCTCGGCGGATGGCGGGCTCATGGCCCAACCCTAGCCAACCGGGCCGGGGAGCAGCAGGGCGGTGGTGAACCCCGGCACGGACGGGGCCGTCCAACGACGGGCGCGCCCGCGACCGAACCACTGCACCTTGCCCGCCGTCGCGAGCGATTCGAGCGCGCGCTGCACGCTGCGCTGGCTGGTTCCCAGCGCGAGGGCGAGGGCCGAGCTCGACCAGGGCTCACCATCGGCGAGCAATGCCAGCACCGCCGCGTGCTCCTCTTCGACCGGCCGCGCCAGCACGGCGACCTCGTGTGCGCGGTGCGGGAGCAGTGTGAACCCTCGCTTCGTCGCGCTGATCTGGGCCAGCCCGGCGAGCGACCGCCGAAGGCGCCCGATCTCGACCCGCAGCCGTGCGCGATGCGATTCGTCGACGTACCTCGACCCGAACGCGCGCGCCACCAGCGCATCTCTGCGCACGTCCCCCGGCCAGGCTTCGCCCAGCGCGCGCACCAGCGCGAACAGGACCGGACGCCTGGCGAGCGAGACCAGCTGGCCACGGTCGCGCACGACATAGCGGCACGCGTCCACGACCACGGTGTCCGAGGCCAGCAGCGCCGTCACCTCTTCGAGCCGAAGCAATCGCTCCTCGCCGTGCGCGATCAGGCGCGCGGCCGGCGAGCTCAGGACGCGGAGGGCGCTCTCCACCTCCGCCGTCAGCGCCGGGATCCGCGCCGAGCGCGCCGCGCGCGCGGCCCGATCGAGCGCGGCCCGGGCCGTGCGGGTGTGGAGACGCCGGATCGCGATCCCCGCCACCACCAGCTCGTGGGCGGCCCTGGCCGTGGGAGGGAAGACCGCCGGGTCGCACTCGGCCGCTGTTCGTTCCGCCTCGTCGACACGGCCGATCAGGAGGAGGCGACGAGCCTCGAGATGCCGTGCATACGCGGCGTTGACCCGGTCGCCGTGTGCCTCCAGCGTCGCCCGCGCCGCACCGAGCGCCTTCGCCGGCCAGCTCAGGTCGCGAGCGGCGAGCGCGATCTCGGCTTCGGCGATGGCGCACCGGGCGCGGGCCACGGCATCGTGTGCGCCGAAGGCCCGCCCGGCGCGCCGCAGGAGCACCTTCGCCCGTCCCAGCTCGCCCAGCTGCGCCATCGCGATGCCGCGAAGCGCGAGTGCCGGCGCGTCGTCACGCAGGGCGACGTGGTTCAGCGCCTCGAGGGGATTGCCCATCGCGAGCGCGCGCGCCGCCTCGGCGATCGGTGGATCCATCAGAATCCCGCCATTTTTGTCACTCTCACCCTGTCGACGTCCGGCGCTAGCGTAGCCTGCATGACCAAACACCAGACCGGGACACGTGAAGAGTGGCTCGTCGCCCGGCTCGAGCTGCTCGAGGCGGAGAAGGAGCACACGCGGCGCGGCGACGAGCTGGCGCGGCGACGGCAGGAGCTGCCCTGGGTTCGGGTGGACAAGGACTACCGGTTCGAAACCGACGAGGGGAGCGCCGGACTGGCCGATCTCTTCCGGGGGCGCTCCCAGCTGCTCGTCTACCACTTCATGTTCGGGCCTGACTACGCCGCGGGCTGCCCGTCCTGCTCGGCGATCGCGGACGGCTTCAATGGCTTCGTGGTGCACCTCGCCAACCACGACGTGATGCTCTGGGCGGTCTCACGGGCGCCGCTGCCGAAGCTGCAAGCATACAAGCAGCGGATGGGATGGACGTTTCCCTGGGCCTCGTCGTTCGGCAGTGACTTCAACCGCGATTTCAACGTCCACCTCACGGAGGAGCAGCAGCGCGAGGGAGGCGCCGAGTACAACTACCGGCGCGAGGCACCTCAGCTGCCGAGCGGAAGCTCGCAGAGCGGGGCCGAGAATCGCCCCACCGACCACGCAGCCATGTGCGGGACCGACCAAGCCACGTACATCCGAGAGCGGCCGGGCATGAGCGCGTTCGTGCTCGAGGACGGTGTCGTCTACCACACGTACTCCACCTACGCGCGCGGCCTGGACGGCCTGTGGGGCATGTACCAGTGGCTCGACCGCGCGCCCAAGGGTCGCAACGAGTCGGGCCCATGGTGGCGGCGCCACGACGAGTACGACGGCTGAGCGGAGCCGGGTGGTCGTGATGCAACCCGCGGGAGTGGAGACCCCGGGACGCCCGGGGAAGGGGGCGTCCCGGTACGCGTTCCTCGGCGTCTCCGCCCTGCTCTTCGCCGCCAGTGCGGTGGGAACCGTTGTCTGGTCCGCCTCGATGTCGGCGATGGGAGGGATGCCGGTGCCCGGCGGCTGGACGATGTCCATGGCGTGGATGCCGCAGCCCGGGCAGCCGTGGCCGGTCGCCGCCGCGTCGTTCCTCGGCATGTGGGTCGTGATGACGATGGCGATGATGCTGCCGTCCCTGCTCCCGGCGCTGTGGCGCTACCGCGAGGTGGTGGGCCGGACCGGCGGGGCCCACCCGGGCCTGTTGGCCGCGTCCGTGGGTCTCGGGTACTTCTCCGTGTGGACCGGGTTCGGGGCCGCGGCCTTCCCGCTGGGCGCTGCCCTGGCGGGGATGGCGATGCGGCGACCGGACCTGGCCGGCGCGGCCCCGCTCACGGCCGGGGTGGTCGTTCTGGTCGCCGGGTGCTTCCAGTTCACCACGGCGAAGGCGCGTCACCTCGCCTGCTGTCGGGAGGCAGCCGGCGGCGACGGCCGGCTGCTGCCCGGCGGCACCGGCACGGCCTGGCGACACGGCTTGCGCCTCGGGCAGCACTGCGTTCGCTGCTGCGCCGGCCTCATGGTGGTCCTGCTGGTGATCGGGGTCACGGACCTTCGGGCGATGGCGGTCGTGGCGGCGGCCATCACCGCCGAACGTCTCGCGCCGGCAGGCGAGCACGTCGCCCATGCCGTCGGGGTCGGTGTGGTCGGGGTAGGGCTGTTCCTGATCGTGCGGGGGGCCGGGCTGGGATGATCGCGATCGGCCCGGCATCACCGAAGGCACGGTGGGCCCCGGCCGGCCCGCTCGGTGGGCTCGTGGGCGGCTGTCGTCGCCATGGCCACGCAGGATGGCATCCTCGATCCGGACTGAGCGCTCTCGCCGCACGGTCACGCCGGCCCCGGCTTGCGTGCCAGCACCTCGACGTAGCCCCACTCGAGGACCAGCCGGCCGTCGTTCGTGGCGTTCAACCTCGAGAACAGGCGCGTCAGGGCGGCCACGACGTCGCGGTGGGCCTCCTCCGACAGCAGCGCCCTGAGGGCTGACAGCGGAGGATTGGTCCGCTCCCAGAACTCGACCCCCTCCTCCACCGAGCCGAACTCGAACCGGCCGGTGCGCCCGTTCACCTCGACCGACGAGGCGAGTTCCCGGAAGCGAGAGCGAACCTCACCCGGATCGCCCCAGGAGAAGGGCGAGGGCAGGTCGACGGACGGCGGCGGCCCGAAGCTGGAGATGAGCTCGCTCACCCGGCCCATGAGACCCCCGCCGTCGTAGTTGGCCATCGCCACCAGCCCGCCGGGCCGAGCCACCCGGAACAGCTCGGCGGCGACGCGCTCCGGCCGGGGCGCGAACATGGCCCCGAACACGGAGGCGACGACGTCGAATCCAGCCGGCGGGAACGGCAGCTCCTCGGCGTCCGCCTCTCTCCACTCGATCGACAGGCCGGTGGCCTCGGACCGGGCGCGGCCGAGTTCGACCATGCGCGGCGTGAGGTCGCAGGCGGTCACCGCCGCGCCGCGGCGGGCCGCCGCCAGTGCCAGGTTCCCGTCCCCGGCTGCCACGTCCAGCACCCTCATCCCGGGCTCGATGCTCGCGGCGGCCGCCAGCGCCTCGGCGTACGGCTGTAGCCGCACCGCCAGACTCGGATAATCGCCCAGCGACCACATCCACTTCGTGCCGTCTTTCAGACGGGCGTACGTGTCCATGAGTTCCTCCCAACGGCCTGCAGACGACGGTGCGCGGCGTTGAGGGGCCGGTCGGACGGCGGCGCAGCGACGTCGCGCCAGAGGAGATGAGGTTGACAACCTCGGGGCTCGGAAGCGACAAACCCGCTCAACCCTGATCATGTAACACATTGCGAGCGGGCCAGGCACGCCCCGGCGGGTGAGGGGCTCTGTCCGGGTTTGGGACGGTCGCCGGAGACGGGACGAGAGCGAGGTTTCTACGCTGGCGGTGGCCGGCCCAGACGTCGGCGTCCACGGACCGAGGCGAGGGTGGACCGGTTCGCTGGGACGAGGATGGCCGCTGGGTCATCCTTCGGAGGCCCGAGCCGACGGAGATTCGAACCGACCGGAGGGGGAACGACACGATGGCCACGCCGGTATGGACCCGTGGGACCTGGTGGGGACCTCGAGGCTCACCCCGACCTGCGCCGCGGCTTGGGGCAGGTTGCGGTCGAGGCGTTCGTGGATGCCGGGGTCGGCGCCATCTGCGGAGGGCATCGTGGCCACGGATGTTGCCACCGGGGTTGCTGCACGTGCGGATGTGGTCGTCGATGAGCGGTCGTATCCGGGCTCAAATCAGAATCCACATGAAGAGGTTGAGCGATGACTGAGGAGGAGTGGACGCCGAACCAGGCTTATCGGGTCTTGCGACGTCGCGAAGTATCGCTCCTCGATCCCGATCGCAGTGGGTATGTCGGCCGTGCCCTACTGGAAGCGTACGGCAGAAAATGGACGGACGATTTCGCCTCTGGGATCACGGCCATGGGACCTGGCCTGACGAGCACGATCCCTCTGGACACTGATTCCAGGCGCGTTCATGCACGAGAACTCGAGCACGTTGCAGGCATTCTGAGCGACGCACGCGAAGTCATTGAAAAGAGAGAAGTCCTCATATCATCTCTACCACCCCAGGCGCACGGAGTCACCCCCTGGATGAGGTACGATGATCCGGCGATCGCGTTCGTCGGCCGGGCGGTGATCGAATTCTGGGAGACCGGTCGATTCGAGGTCGCAATCGAGACGCCGACCGAACTGGCGGACGAGAGCCGGTACCGGTTTGCCGTCGACTGCATCGACAAGGTGCTCCCCATGCTCGCCAGCAGAGCACGTCAACTGAGGAGCGGACAACCCACGTGAACCGAGGAATGGAGTGGGCGATGGGCCGTGGCCACCTTACGCTCGGCCGGCACGTTCAGCGCCCTGAGGGCAGAGGGTTCCGGGTTGGTACCCACGAACGTGGTTGGAAGAAGGACCCGATGGCTCGGCATGTGGTCGAGCTTGCTCGGGCCGACCTGACCGGGGCGGAGCGCGAAGGGGAACGGAGGCTGGCGGTCCTCTTCGGGGCCGGGGACGAAGGGCTCGAACCCGCTGAGCCGGCGAGGCCGCCGGCGTGGCTGTGGCCGGGTCCGACGTGGTCGCGGCCCTGCGTCCGCGGCGCACGGCGGGGTGGGGGTGGTCCGAGCGGCTCTCACTTGGGCGTGGCCCCCGGCTCGACGTCCCACCCGACGCGTCGGACGCGGCGTGGGGCGGGACGGCTCCGGTGTCGGCGACGGATCGAGATCGCCGAGCCGATGAGCCGGTTCCACGATGCCGCTCGAGCCGAGGGCGTCGAGGCCGCCCGTGGCGGGTGGGTCGCCCGCCTCGGCGCGCTGAAGAGCCGATCCACTCCACCGGCTCCTTCAGGTCGAACGCGAGCATCGGGCTGGGCCGGGGAGGAGGATCGTGATCCTCGTCACCGGGCCGCCGGGAACGTCGGTTCGCAGGTGGGCGCACGACCTCCTCCAGGTGGACCGGCCGGTGCGGGCGTTCATCCGCGACACGGAGCGCGCGCAGGCTGCTCGGGGAGGTGCCGGGGCTGGTGGTCGGCGATCTCTCCGACCGGGCCGCCGTTCGTCGGGGCGAGCGGTCTCGGCATCCGCACACGTCGGGAGCGAGCTCGAGACCCGTGGTGAGCCATGCTGGGCTCGAAGCACCGGCTTCCGCGATCGGGGGGCTGGGCCGGAGCGCGCGGAAGTCGAGCTCGCGGTGATGCACGATGTTGGGAGGAGGATATGAGATGCCAGCCGACGAACGATCGGGGGCTCAGCTGGAGCCGATCGGGGACCGGGTGGTCTTCGAGAACGAGTCGATCCGCGTCTGGAGGCTCTCGGTTCCGCCCGCCGGGATCAAGCGCATGCACCGCCACGACCTGCCGTACCTGATCGTGCCGGTGAGCGGTGGCAGGGCGGAGATCACGACCATCGACGGCGCGGTGCGCACGCACGAGGACAGGCCCGGCGTGGTGATCTGGCAGGACGCCGGAGAGACCCATCAGTTCCGGAACCTGACCTCCACCCCCTACGAGAACGTGCTCGTCGAGCTGAAGCAACACCGCCCCACCGGGTAGGCGAGCATCGCCGGCGGCGGCCGGCGTTCCGGGTCCGGCTCGGACGGCATACGGGCGGCCCGTGACCGTCCGGCGACGGGACTGAAGCCCGGCGACGTGATCCCAGGTGGCGGCGCAGCGCGCCGCCCACCGATTCGGGCCGGTGCCGTGTTGCGCCCGTGGTGCCGGCCGCCTGAGGCCGACGGCGGACCGGGACCAACCGCCCGGAGGAAGGGCCGCCGTCACCGGCGGACCGCTCCGCCCTCGGCCCGCGTCAACGGGTCGTCAGGTCCAGGCGGTCGTCGAAGCGCCAGTTCTCCTCGGCCTCCCAGACCGCGTGGAGCAGCTCCTCGTAGGCGTCCTGGGCACTGGGGCCGCACCGGGCCTCCACCAGCCTCCGGCTGGGCTCCAGCCCGCCGGGAGCCGCTGTGGTCGGGCGGGCGGAGCACTGGGCTTCGCGAGTGGTCCAGTGCACGTAGCCAGGCTGGGGCTGTGCGCGTACGCACTCGATCTCCAGCCCGCAGTGGACGCAGTACTCGAGCCGGCCTCGACCGCCCGCCGTCTGCTCCCGGTCGGATGTCCGGCCTCCGGTCACGTCGCCACCTCGAGGGCCGGCCGGAAAAGGACCCTGGAGCACCTCGGGGCGCGCTGACCGAATCCTTCGAGGACCATCGGTGCGCTCGCGAGCGTGGATCGTTGACTGACGATGAAGCCGGGCTCGGGGTGGCTGGCGCGGATCAGGCTGCGCAGCTTCACGTGGTACCGCTCGAGGATCGCCTGTCCCATGGCGACCGTGATCGCCCTGTTCCAGGGCAGGCCCGGGGGCAGCCCGGGTCGGCTCGCCTTGGCGTGGAGACCGTGGGCGCCGGGGTCAGCCGGCGGGTAGACGCCGGTCAGGTTCACGCTTCCGTTGGCGTTGGCCGGCTGGGGCAGGTCCTCGATGACCGGCGTCGCCTGCTCCCGCTCTGGCTCGGCCCCGGCGGCGGTGCGGCCCTCGTGCACGTGGAGGTGGCGGCCACATGGCGCCGGCGACGTCATGCGCGCGACGGCATCCGTCGGCTGCTTGATCCCGGGGTCGTCGACGCCCTCAGCTGAAACCCTTCCCGGGCCTTCGTACACGACTGCTTTCACCGGAATGCCTCATCGAGCGGTCAACCAGTATCGCTGATGTCGATCAATGGAGGAGGCCGGCGCCCTGACCGGCGCGGCCGGCGGCGCGGGCCTGGCCTGCCGATCGATGGCCGCCCCCGGCGGATGCAGCGACCGCCAGGCCGGCACGTACGGCCGGCTGGGCCGGCCGCGGCCCCACCTGGAACCGAATTCCGGGGTGGTTCGCACCTCACCCGGTCCTAACTTCATCATTGATATCAAATTGATATCACATTTTGTGATATCAAATAGACCGCCCTATCCCGCGGAGGATCGCCGGTGCATGCGAAAGCGATGCCCTCGACCCCGGGCGGATGGGCAGGGTCCTGGCCCGGCCCCCGCGGAGGTGAGTTCGAGCCGACCCTCTGGAGCCGGACGCCCGAGAAGGCCCGGGCCTGGACATCGACCGGCCCTCCCGACGCCGGCCGAGGCGGTCCTGGGTGCCGAAGCGGTGACCGCACCGCCGGCGGCTGGTGGTGGCCTGCACCGGGTCGGACCCTGAAGGCGGAGGACCTGGCCGCGATCCACGCTCGGGCCGCTGCCTCGATCGCGCCACCGACCCTCCGACCACCTCCGTGCCCGTTCCCGGCCCGCCGCGTGGTCCACGGGCGGAGCCGCGGCGGACAGCGGTCGCCTCCTCCCTGCCGTGGGAACGAAGCGGGGCGTCCACCGGCCATGGCCCAGGACCTCGCCGGCGTGGTGGTTGACGCTGCCCGTTGAGTCCCATCCCCGGCCGGTGGCCTGGCGTGAGACCGAGAACGAGACCCGGATGAGACGGCCGGCGAGACCGCTCCTACTCGAGGCTCCCGGTCGAGGACGGCCGCCCGGCGCAGCGGCCGTCACCGTCTGAAGGAGGCGACATCATGAGGAGCTCATCCGCGGTGGGACGGCGTCCCCTCCGTTCCCGTGACGCCCGCTGGATCCGGGGCCTGGCCGCCCGGCTGGCTCGGTTCGGCGTCCGTCCCAACGCCGTCTCGATGGCCGGCCTGGGTGCGGCCTGCGGCGGCGCCGTCTGCCTCGTCGGGACGCCCGGTCGGTCCGCCGCCGTCCAGGCCGGCCTCCTGCTGGTCGCGGCCGGCTACGCGATCCCGTTGGGGTCGCCGGCCGCGTTCCTGGGCTGGTCGGCCGCGCTGCTGGCCGTCTTCACCGCCTACGTTCGCGTCTTCGGCGGTGCCCTGGGCCTCCCGCAGTCGTTCTCCGGCCCCATGGCCAAGCCCCACCGCATGGGGGATGGTGGTCGCGCTCGTGCTCTCCGCGCTGGAGTCGGGGATCGCGGGCTACCAGGGTCGGGTGCTGGGCGCGGCGCTGGCCGTGATCGCCGCCGGCTCGCTGCTCACGGCCGCCCGCCGCCTGGCCGAGATCCGGAAGGGGCTGGTGGAGCGATGATCGAACGCTGGCTGGCCTCGGCGATCGCCTGGTTGGCCCGGCTCGTCACCGGTGCGACCGTGGAGTGGCGTGCGGGCGACCTCGGGCCCGGGCAGCGGGTGTTCATCGCCAACCATTCCAGCCACGCCGACTTCGTGGTCCTGTGGTCGAGCCTGCCCCGGGAGCTGCGGCGCTCGACGCGTCCCGTGGCGGCGCGCGACTACTGGGGGCGCGGCCTCGCCCGCTACCTCGCCGAGCGGGTGTTCCGGGCCGTCCTCATCGATCGCCGCCGGTCCTGCCCGGCGGCAGCCGGGGCGCGCACGGCCGTCGAGGAGATGGTGGGGGCCATGGGGGCGACCGACTCGCTGGTCCTCTTCCCGGAGGGTACCCGTAGCCTCGATGGCCGACTGGGCGAGTTCCGCCCGGGCCTGTACCGCCTCTGCCTGGCGAAGCCGGGCCTCCAGGTCGTGCCCGTGCGCCTGGTCAACCTGAACCGCGTCCTGCCCAGGGGCGAGGTGCTGCCCGTCCCGCTGCTGGGCCGGGTGGTCTTCGGCCCCCCATCGTCCTCGAGGAGGGGGAGTCGCAGGCCGGCTTCCTGGATCGCGCCCGGCGGGCGGTGGAGGGCCTGACATGAGGCTGCTACACGATCCCGCCTTCCTCCGGCTGGCCCTGGAGGCTCTGGACGACCGCACCGCCCTGGCCGCCAGCCCGCTCGCCGGGCTGGCCTGCGTCGCCGCGGAGGGGGCGGACGCGGCGGTGGGTCTGCGCACGCTCCTGATCGACGTCCTGCACGAGCTCGCCGCCGCGAAGGCCCCGCGCGACGCGGAGGCGGGGCGGTTGCTCGTCGACTACTACGTCAAGCGGGTGGGCAGCCACGAGCTCATCGCGGAGCGCCTCCACCTGAGCCGGCCCACGTTCTACCGCCGCCTGCAGCGCGGTCTGACGCTGACCGCCGAGCGGCTGGACGAGCTGGAGGATCTGACCGCCCGGGCGCGTCGCGGCGCCGCCATCCGTGACCGGGAAACGACGCCCGGAGAAGGTCGTTCCCTGGGGATGGAATGACGTCGTGGGCGGACCCGGAGACCGGTGAGCGTCGGGGATGGGGGCGACGCGGCCGGCCGTCTCCGGGCCAGGGAACCGCCACCGCCGTCCGGCGTCCCTCCAGGGGCTCAGCGCGACGAGGAGCCCCGCTGGCCCGGGTGCGGCCCGGCCGCGGTTTCCCCGCGGACGCTGACCGCCGAGTAGATGGCACCGAAGAAGCGGCTGGGGACGGTGGCCAGCAGCCTGGTGTCGACGAACCCCGACTCGGCGGCGAGTCGCTCCCAGCTCCGGTACGAGAGCGGGTAGGGCACCCAGGGGTTGCCACGGTCACCGTCGTATTCCACCAGGAGCAGGCGCCCTCGAGGCTTGAGCAGGCTCTGGATCAGGCTGAGCACTGGTCGCTTGTCGCGCACGAAGTGCAACGAGTTGGCCATCACCACCCCGTCGAGCGGGGGCAGGTCGAGGGGCCGGGTGAAGTCGGCCTGGCGATAGTCCACCCGGGCCTCCGGAAACCGCCGCTCCATGGCCGCCCGCTGGCGGCGCAGCGCCCCGCCATCCCGGTCGACGGAGTAGATCCGTGCGTGCGGCCCCAGCAGGTCCGCGAGCGCCAGCGTGAAGGCCCCCTCGCCCGAGCCCAGGTCGGCCCAGTCACCGGGGCCGACGCCGTTCCTGAGCAGCGAGACGTGGTCACCGTGATCCATCGGTCGGGGCTTCCGGGCGGAGCAGCGAGGTCACGACCACGGCCGGGTGGTCCCGGCCCGGGTTCCAGAGCAGGTTGCAACCTTCATCCAGATGATCATGCCCGCAGGCGGCAGCGGCCGCCCGAACCTCGAGGACGTCACCTGGCGCTTCGCGGGCGGGGTCCGTCCTCGAGCACCGGGTGAAGCACCCCGCCCGTGCTCGGGGACGGCCCGGACACTGGCCTTCCAGCCCCTCGCCTCGAAGGCCGCTCGTCGCATCGAGCTCGCCCTCAGGGCTCGCTCTGGAGAACGCGCCCCGCGTAACGGGCCCGGAGGGCGTCGTTCCGGGCTCTGCTGTCGGGGACGTTGAGCGAGATCAGGGCGGGGACCTCCTGGCCCCGCGCGACCAGGATCCCGGCGGCCTCGGCGACCATCATCTGGGCGATCACCACTCCGGTCAGGGTGGAGGCGGCGCAGATGCGGCCCCCTCCCGGGACCTCGATCAATGCGTCTCCGTAGGGGGCGCCGTTGTCGATCACGACGTCGGCGATCTCGAAGAGCCGCTTGCCCGAGGGGTGGGTCGAGGTCACCCGGTGTGAGTGCTGGAGGGAGGTGATCGCCACCACCGGCAGCCCCTCTCTCCTGGCCAGCGCGCCCATCTCCACCGTCGTGGCGTTGCGGCCCGAGTTGGAGATCAGGACCAGGCAATCCTCGGGCCGGATCCGGTGCAGCCGCCAGAGCCGGCGGGCGACCTCGGGATTCCGCTCCGACTCGGGATCGAGGGCATACGCCGGCGGCTCGCCCCCGTGGAGGACGAGGTCCTTGATCGCGATCAGGTTCACGGGCACCAGGCCCCCGGCCCGTCCCGCCAGCTCCATCCCGATGGCCTGAGAGTGGCCGGTTCCGAAGCAATGGACCACGCCCTCGCGTCCGATCACGTCGGCCAGGAGCTGGCCTCCCCGCCGGATGGCGGGGAGCTGCTCGCGTACCAGCCACTCGAGCAGCTGCCGTGCCCTGGCGGCGAACACCGTCGCGTCGAGGGACGTCGCTGACATATTCGTGACCTCCTGGGCGGGTGGTTCCAGATCGGCGGCGGGCTGAAGGGCCGCACCGGGGAGGCGAGGACGCCGGGCGAGGACGTGCGAACCCACCTCGACTCCCCGCCGGCAGGCACGCCACCGGGCCGCTTCATCCGTTCGGGGGCACGCCACCGGGCCGCCCACCCCGCCTGACCGATGCCGGGCCGGTCCGCCCGGTCGGGGCTAGATCCGGCTCGGCTTGGCCCGGAACGCCGCCGGCCGCGGTTCACCCACGACCGGCTCATCGGCGCCCCCCGCGAGCGCTCTCCGGTCGCCTAAGGCCGCCCCGGCGTTTGGGATCAGGCGCCTCATCGAGCGTCTGGTCGACGGGCGAGGTGGCCAGCCGAACCGCGGTCTCGACCAGCTGCTCGGCGGCACCCGGCCCCACCGGGCTCGCCAGCACCTCGTAGTCGGGCTCCGGGTACAGCCGGGCGGGGGGAAGGTAACCGAGGTAGCCGTTGGCGTAGCCGAGGATGATGGCGGGGTGCAGGCGCC
>JAJPKS010000455.1 GCA_021323605.1 Bacillota bacterium
CCCAGGTCAGGACGAACAGGCCCACGATGACGAAGCCCGCCTGGCCGATGAAGTCGAGCCCTCCGATCGCATCCCAGGGCTGGCCCTGCAGGTTCAGGATCTGGATGAAGATCTGGAGCAGCTCGATCACACCGATGCCCAGGGCGATCGTCACCGACAGTGCGGTGACGGTCAGGTTGTAGAAGACCTTCCGAATCGGGTTGGAGAAGGCCCAGGAGTAGGCCTTGGACATGAAGGCGCCGTCGGTGGTGTCCATGAGGGACATCCCGGCGGCGAAGAGCAGCGGCAGCGACACGACCGCAAAGAAGGGGAGTCCCCGGGCGGCGGCGCCGGCCGAGATGCCGAGCAGGGCGACCTCGGAGGCGGTGTCGAAGCCCAGGCCGAACAGGAACCCGATCGGGTACATGTGCCAGCTGTCCTCGACCAGGCGGAAGAGCCGTCCGAAGGCGCGGCTCATCAGGCCCCCCGCCACCAGCTCGTGCTCCAGGGAGCGCCGGTCGTAGTGGCCCCTGCGCATGCGCTGGAAGACCGCGACGATGCCCAGGAGGATGATCAGGTTGAGGACACCGATCAGCACCAGGAAGGTGCCCGACACCGTGGTGCCGATGATGCCGCCGATGTCCCTGAGCTCCCCCCTCTCGCTGACCACCCCCTGGACCACGGTTCGCACGGCGAGGCCGAGGGCGAGGGCGATGAGGAAGACGACCGTGGAGTGTCCGAGCGAGAAGAAGAAGCCGACCCCGACCGGCTTCTTGCCCTGTTGCAGCAGCTTGCGGGTGGTGTTGTCGATGGCCGAGATGTGGTCGGCGTCGAAGGCGTGTCGGAGGCCGAAGGAGTAGGCCAGGACGCCCAGGGCGAGAAAGGCGGGGTGCCCCCAGCCGTACGTGAGGAGGAAGCCGAAGCCGATGACGTGGAGAAGGAGGATCGCGCCGTAGAAGCCGCCCAGGCGTCTCCTCTCGCCTGGATCGAAGGCGCGGTTCAGGGTCTCGACCCACGTCGCCATCCAGAACCTCCCTTGACCGAACGCTGCCGAACCGTGCGGCTCCGGTTAGCATATCAGGACGGAGTCGCAAATATGACCATGAGTCGGCACGCGACCTGATGCCAGGACGCGAGCGGATGGTGGTACCTGTTCTGCATCTCGATCTCAATAAGGTCTCGACGAGCATGGTCGGCAGCACCTGGTTGGAGATCCTCCCCGTCCTCTCCCGTCCCTGGGGCCTCTCCTGGCTGCGGCCTCCTGGCTGCGAGTCGTGGCGCGTGCCCGCCGCCGGCGGCTCCATCCGGCAGACGGTGCTCCGCTGCCTCGCCGAGCGGCGGCTCCACGTCCTCGTGGTCCACTCGACCTCTTGGCGGCAGGAACCGAAGGAGAGGGCGGTGGTGCTGACGCATCTGGCCGTGGTGCGGCCTCTCGTCGGCACCGTCGACGGCCTCGAGGAGCGTCCGGTGGTGCGCCGGCCGCTCGCCCGGGGGACCCCGGTCTGTCCTCCGCCCCACGTGGGGATCGAGCAGGTGCTCGAGCACGCCCTCCGCCACCTGGCCTGGCTCGCCCTGGACGACCGGGAGGTGGGTTCGGCGCTGAACGCCCCCTGGCGCCGGGCGCTGCGTTCGTACCGTCCCGAGCCGGTGCGGGTCTTTCGGGTCCCGTGCCCCCCGGGATGGCGGAGGCCCGGGCGCCGGCCGTCACCTGAGCAGGAGCCGGGTGGGCCGCCCGCTCCTCCTCCCCCTCCGGGGGCGGCGGGGCCGCGGCTGGGGCTCGATCAGCGGCGGCGCAACGACCAGGGCCGGGATCGTGCTCCCGGCAGCCCGGCGAACACCATGTAGGCGGTCGTCTCCTCCTCGGCCCAGTAGGTGTGTCGTTCGCCCGGGTTGATCAGCACCAGCTCGCCGGCCCGGGCCGAGCCGGCGACATCCCCCTCGCTGTAGTGGAGCGTGCCTTCGGTCACGATGACCGCCAGTGGCACCGCGTTGCGGTGCTCGGGCACCCGTTGACCCGCCGCCAGGCGCAGCCCCACCACGCGCATCGAGCCGCAGTCGGCGATCCGTTCCCATCCGAGAGGCCGGTGCTCCATGTGCCGCCGCATTATCATCGCCGCGTGGCCGTCTCCGAGAGCCGGGATGCAGGCGGGTTGCTGGTCCTGAGCCGGGCCGAGGTCGAGCGCCTCCTGGACCTCGACGCGCTCCTCGAGGAGCTGGTGGCCGCCTTCCGGGAGGTGAGCGCGGGCCGGGTCTCGGTGCCCCCACGGGTGGCGGCCTCGTCGGGCCACGGGCTGCTGGCGGTCATGCCCGGCTACGTGCCCGGCCTGGGGCTCGAGTCCAAGCTGGTCAGCGTGTTCCCCGGCAACCACGCCCGCGGGCTGCCCTCGCACCAGGCCCTGATCGTGCTCTTCGAGGAGGAGACGGGGCGTCCGCTGGCCCTGATGGACGGTACCTACATCACCGCCGTGCGCACGGCCGGGTCCTCCGCCCTGTCCGCCCGGCTGCTGGCCCGTGACGACGCCCGCGTCCTCGCCATCCTGGGGGCCGGCGTCCAGGGTCGAGCCCACCTGGAGGCGCTGACCCGGGTGCGCGACTTCCACGAGGTGAGGGTCGCCTCCCGGACCCGGGAGCACGCCGAGGCACTGGCCAGCACGGATCCTCGCGCCCGGGCCATGTGCAGCTTCGAGGACGCCGTGCGCGGAGCCGACGTGGTCTGCTGTTGCACCGACGCCGCCACGCCGGTGCTGCGCTACGAGTGGCTCGCCCCGGGGACGCACGTGACCTCGGTGGGGGCCAACCAGGGAGGCCCCGAGCTGGACCGGGAGACCGTGATCCGGGGTTCGCTCTTCGTCGAGTCCCGGCAGGCCTTCTCTCCCCCGCCGGCGGGCTGCGCCGAGCTGCAGGGCCTGGACCCCGCCACGGCGACCGAGCTGGGCGAGGTGCTCGCCGGTGCCGGACCGGGCCGCCGGTCCCCGGAGGAGGTCACGGTCTTCAAGTCCGTGGGCCACGCCGGCGAGGACGCCGCCGCGGCGCACCTCGTCTACGAGCGGGCGCTGCGCGAGGGCGCCGGTCGTCGGATCGCGGTGTCGTGATCGGCCCCCGCCGCTCGCGATGCTGATCGTCCACGCCGGAGGCCTGGAGGGAGCCAGGGCGGCGGTCGGGACGGTGGTGGTCATCGACGTCCTGCGCGCCTTCACCGTCAGCGCCTACGCCCTGGCCGCGGGCGCGACCGAGTGCCGACTGGTGGCCGAGATGGCGGAAGCGCGGCGCCTCGCCTCCCGCCTGGAAGGGGCCGTCCTCTCCGCCGAGGAGGCGGGGCTGCCGGTCGAGGGCATTCCGATCAGCAACTCCCCCTCCATGCTCCGGGACCTCGACCTGCACGGCCGGACGCTGGTCCAGCGCAGCAGCGCCGGCACCCAGTGCATGGCCGCCGCGATCCGGGCCGAGCGGCTCTTCGCCGCCAGCCTGGTGGTGGCCGAGGCCACCGCCCGTGCCGTACGGGTGGCCGCGCCCGAGGTGGTCACGCTGGTGGCGACGGGGGAGGACCGCGGTCATCCCGAGGATCGCGCCTGCGCCGAGTACATCGAGGGCCGGCTGCGCGGGAACTGTCCCGACCTGGACCGGCTCCTCGAGCCGCTGCGCTCGAGCGAGCGGTACCGTCGGCTGGCGGCGGGGGCGTGGCCGGGCTTCCCACCCGAGGACCTGGAGCTGTCGCTGACCCCGGATCGGTTCGACTTCGCCATGCCCGTGGAGCGGGACGATCTGGGCCTCCGTCTCACCGCCCTGCGCGACGAGGCGGGCTGAGGCGACCGGGGCCGGGGCGGGCGTGCGGCCGGCCCGGCTCAGGAGGGGCTCGGAGAGGGAGCCGGACTGGGCGACGGCGAGGGGGCGGGAGTGGAGCTGGAGGGGGTGGGCGTCGGGGTCGGCGTCGGGGTCGGCGTCGAGGACCCCCGGCGGCCGAAGACGATCGCCATCTGGCCGTAGACGGCGTAGGCGGCCTCGAAGGTGGCGAAGGACACCCAGTACTGGCTCCGGTCGGGATCGTTGACCCGGACACCGGTGCCGTCGATCCCGGTCACGACCATGGCATGCTCCCAGGGGCCGGCGTAGGCCACCTCCACCCCGTCCCAGGCGGTGTAGTCCTGGCGCGGGTCCGCCTTCCAGTTGTAGGTCACCCAGACCAGCACCGGCTGACCGGTCCGGACGGCGGCGTAGACGGCGGCCGGCGGGATCCCCTCCCCGGCCCGCTCCACCGGCGCCCCGAACTCCCCGGCCACACGCCGGAGGGGGGACCAGTAGACGCCGTAGCCGGTGTTCTTGCCCGTGCTCGGGTCCACCACCTCGCTGCCGTTGGGGTCGCCCACGAAGGCCTGGTAGGGGTCGCCGCCGCCGGGTCCGTTCCAGTAGTGGGTGCTGTCGATCCCGACCGCCTGGAGGAGGGCTTGATCCGTGGTCGCCACCCCGAAGTAGGCCAGCACCATGCGCAGCGAGGCCTCCTCGCAGGAGAGGTTGTAGGCCTGGTGGTACCAGGGCACGTCGAGCGTCGCGGTCGCAGGGCCGGGCGGCGGCGGTGGCGGCTGGGGCGGCGGCGGGGCGGGCGGATGGGCGGGGACGGTGGCCCGCCTCGGGGGTGGGACCGTGGCCCGGGGGGAGGGGCTGGCCGGGGGCGAGGGAGAAGGGCTGGCCGAGGGGGAGGGCGAGGGCGAGGGGCCGGCCGGAGGTGAGGGGGAGACGGGGACCCGGTGAGCGAAGGCGGCGGCCGGGGCCGCGTGCCGGTCCAGCGATCGCGCCGCCCACCATCCCCCGGCGGTCCCCGGCAGGGCGAGCACGGCGGCGATCACCGCCAGCCGGGCCGGCCATCCCCGAGGGACCACTCCTCCTCCCCTCATCGTCGTGCCGGCGCTCCATGATGCCAGAGAGGCCCCGGCCACCGGTCGGACCGGCCCGGACCCCGGCGCTCAGCGCAGACGGTCGATCCAGTCGGCGGTGGCGTACCGGCGCCGGGTCAGGGCCCCGGCCTCGGCCAGCTCTCCGGCGGTCAGCTCTCCCTCGATCGCTCCCGTCCGCTCCCGGAAGCAGGCGGCCAGGGCGGTGACCACCTCGTCCCGGTCCAGGTCCAGCCAGAGGCTCAGGGGGGCGACGGCTCGGTCGGCGCTGCGCACCCCGCGCGATGACACGGGGGGACGGCCGAGGCGGATCAGCCGCCGCACCAGCCCGGTGTCCATGCGGTGGGCGATGGCGGTGTGGTGGAGCACGCAGCCCCGCCGCCGGGCCTGGGCGGCGCCCCCGATCTTGCCCTCCGGGGCGGCGATGTCGTTGATCGGGCGGTGCCGGGCGGGCACGCCCAGGGAGCGCAGGCACTCGACGGTCCAGGCGTCGAGGTGGGCGAAGGAGTCGACGAAGCTCATCCCGGCCACCAGGCGATCCGGCGCGTACAGGGAGTAGGTGATCGTCCGCCCGGGTTCCACGATCATCGTGCCCCCGCCGCTCAGCCGCCGGGCGACGACGAACCCCAGCCGGCGCGCGGCGTCGAGGTCGACCTCGTTGGCCAGCACCTGGTTGCAGCCCAGCACCAGGGCCGGCTCGGACCACTCCCAGAAGCGGAGTGTGGGTCCCCGCTCTCCGGCCGCCACCCGCTCCAGGAGCACCTCCTCCAGGGCCATCTGGAGATGGGGCGGGAGGGGCCGGGGCATGATCACCTGCCAGGCGAGGCCGGCGAGGTCCATGCGCTCAGGCGCGGTGGCCGCGTTCCGCTTCGGCGAGCACCCGGGCGGCGTGGCCGTTGGCCCGGACACCGTACCAGGCGTGGGCCACCCTGCCCTCTTCGTCGATCAGGAAGGTGGAACGGATCACGCCCGTGACCGGCCGACCGTAGAGCCGGCGCTCGCCGAAGGCCCCGTAGGCGGTCGCCACCCGGTGGTCGGCGTCGGTCAGCAGCCGGAAGCGCAGGCCGTGGCCCTCCCGAAAGCTCCGGTGGCTGGCGGCGTCGTCGCCGGAGACGCCCAGGACCTCGACGCCGAGCGCGGTGAACCCGGCCAGGGCGTCGTTGAACTGGCAGGCCTCGACGGTGCAGCCGGGGGTGCCGTCCCGAGGGTAGAAGTACATCACCACCCGCCGGCCTCGCAGGTCCCGGAGGTCGACCGGCCGGCCGTCCTGGTCCGGTAGCCGGAAGTCCGGGGCCGGGTCGCCGGGCCGGAGCCTCACCGTCCCAGCACCTCCGCCAGGGGTCGCAGCTCCACCCCGGCCGCCGCCAGCTCCCGCCGGAGGAGGCGCAGGAAGTCCACCGCCTCCGGGTTGTCGCCGTGGACGCACAGGGTGTCGACGGGGAGTTCGATCACGGTGCCGTCGGCGGCGACCACGGTGCCCTCCAGGACCATGCGCAGCGCCTGCCGGACGGCGCGCTCGGGGTCGTCGTACACCGACCCCGGGCGGCGGCGCGAGACCAGGGTGCCGTCGGGCTCGTAGGCCCGGTCCACGTAGCCCTCCCGGGCCACCCTCAGGCCCGCTCGCTCCGCCGCGCGGGCCAGCTCGGTGCCGGACTGGCAGACCAGGATCAGGCCGGGGTCGAACGACGCCACCCCGGCGGCGATGGCGTCGGCCAGGGCGGGATCGCGGGCGGCGAGGTTGTTGATGGCGCCGTGGGGCTTGACGTGCTGCAGCCCCACCCGGTTGCGCCGGCAGAAGCCGGCCAGCGCCGCCACCTGGTAGACGACGTCGGTCTCCGCCTCGGCCGGGGTGACGTCCATGGCACGGCGCCCGAATCCGACCAGGTCCGGGAAGCTGGGATGGGCCCCGACCGCCACCCCGGCCGCGCGGCAGGCCTGGACGGTGCGGTCCATGACCCGGGGGTCACCGCCGTGGAAGCCGCAGGCGACGTTGGCCGAGGTCACGAGCGGGATCAGCTCCTCGTCCCGGCCGACCTCGAAGTTGCCGAAGCTCTCCCCCAGGTCGGCGTTCAGGTCGACGACCGGCATCGCGAGGCCCATTATGGACCGAGCGCTCTCGCCGTCGTGCCGCCGGCCTCAGGGGTCGGGCCGGGTCTCGCCGGCGTCGAGCAGCCGGCCGGTGTCGGGCCAGGTGTAGCTCACCTCGACCAGGGTGAAGCCGGCGCCGAAGTCGAGCGGCCGCTCGCCCGCGTAGGCGCCGCCGAGGTGCTCGTAGAAGGCCCGGGCCGGCAGGTTGTCCCTCAGCACCCACACGATCAGGGAGGTCAGCCCCTGCGCCCTGAGCGCCCCGGCCACCGCCCGGACCAGGGCCCGGCCGTGCCCCCGCCCCTGCGCCTCGCGGAGCAGGTAGATGGCGTACAGCTCACCCCGTCGCGAGCGGTCCTCGCGCTCGCGGCCGCCGGAGGCGAACCCGACGATGCGCTCCGCCTCCTCGACCACGAAGGTGACGTGGCCGGCGGCGTGGCCGGTCAGCATCCGGCGCCACCGCTCCGCGTACTCGTCCACCCGCATGCCGGCCAGGAACTGGTCCGGCACCAGGCCGGGATAGGTCGTCCGCCAGCTCTCCACGTGCACGCGGGCGATGGCATACGCGTCCTCGACCCGGGCCGGCCGTGGCGGGACGACAGCCATCGCTACCAGCCTGGCAGACTGGGTCGGGGAATGGATCGCGGACGCGGGGGCGCAGGGCCGGGCCGGAGGGCGTGGCCGGCGGTGCTGGTGGCACTGGCCGTCTGGGTCATGGTCGCCTGCGGGGCCGAGTCGCCCATCAGTCCCGCCGCCTGTGCCGCCACCCGGCCGCAGCGGACGGGCTCGCTGCTGAAGCTGGTCGCCAGCCCGGCCGAGTCCGACATCAGCGGGCTGGTGAGCGGGTCCGTGACCGCGACCGCCGGGCGCCCCCTGGCGGTGCGATGGCTGGTCGACCTGAGGAAGGCGTCGGACGTGTTGCAGGTTCAGGCGGTCAGAGAAGGGACACGGCAGGTCTACCGGGAGTCGGTGCCGAGCGGCGGGGTGGTGGGGACCGAGCGCGAGTTCCCGTCCCGGCTCGTCTTCCCCGCCCCCGGCTGCTGGGACACCGAGCTGATCTCGGGCACCGCGGACGGCACCGTCGTCTTCAAGGTGACCTGATCCGGACGCGGCGGCTCAGCGGGGCACGTACGTGAGCAGGGCGCGGGCCTCGGCGATCACCGTCCCGTCCTCCGCCTGCTCGACCGTGGCCGAGGCGAAGCAGAGCCGGCGCGTCCGCCGGCGAACCGTGCCCCGGGCGACGAGCCGGCCGGGACGGGCCACCTGGAGGAAATCGATCCGCAGGTCGACCGTGGTCACGACCTGGCCGTCAGGCGCCACCGAGGACCCCGCCGTCGCCAGCGCCATGTCGGCCAGGGCGGCGATGGCGCCGCCGTGCACGATGGCGCCGCGGGAGGTGGGGAAGCCATGGGCGTCGGTGGTGACCAGTCCTTCCACCACGGCCTCCCCTGGCTCCTCCTCCAGTACCCGGGCGCCCAGGTTCGCCCACATGCCGAACCGCTCGAAGCCGCGCATCGTCGATAAGTGTGGCCTGCACGGGGCGCCCCCCGCAGTGGCGGCCCCCGGCGGTCGCCTGGTGCCGGCATGGGAGCGGTATGCTGGTGGTCGGGTGGCCCTGCCGTGATCGTGAGGGAGGACGGCGAGCACCTCCTGCTCGTCCGCCAGGCCGATCACGCCCTGCTCTCGGGCGCGCTGGCCGCCGCCTGGGGCAGGCCCCCGTGGGCGGTTCCCGAGCCGTACGCCTCCACGGTGATCGGGGCCCGCCTCCACGATCTCGCCTGGACCGGCTTCGACGAGACCGTGCCCCGCCGGGCCGACGGCCGGCCGCTCTCGTTCCTGGAGGTGCGCCGGGCGGTGTCGACGCGACTCTACGCCCGCGGCATCGACGCCGTCGAGGCCCTGGACGAGTACGCGGGGCTGTTGACCTCGCTCCACTTCTCCGGCTTCTTCGTCAGCCACTGGGGGTGGCGCCACGCGCCCGACCTCGAGCTGCAGGGCGAGGAGCGGGAGGCGGTGGAGCGGTTCCTGGCCGGCGAGGGCGCCCGGCAGCGACGCCTGCGCCATCGTCTGGGGATCGGCCCGGAACGGGAGCGAGAGCTGATGTGCAACTACCTGTGGCTCCAGCTCTGGGACCGGATCTCCCTGGACGTGTGCCGGCGCGGGTTCACCGGGTGGGGGGCCGACTACCCGGCCACGCCGGTGGGTCTCGACCCGGAAGCTCCGCGGCTGTCGCTGCACGTCGAACTCCGGCCGCAGGGGCGGTGCCTGCTCGAGCCCTATCCGCTCCTCCCCGACCGGCTCCGGGCCTCGATCCCGGCGGCGCGGATCCCGCTGGAGGCGGCCGGAGAGCCCGGATGCCTGCGCTCGGCCTGGGCCTCCGGGGCGGCCACCATCGAGGTCGTCTTCGGCGCACTCTGAGCCACCGGCCTCGTGCCTCCCGGGCGACCGCCGACGGTCCCGGGCGCTCGGCGCTCACGCTCCGGCTCGTCGGTCGCCGGTCCGGCGGGGTAAGGTTGTGCTATGGGTCTGACCAGGACGCTGATGGTCGCGGGGGCGGGAGCCGCGCTCGCTTACTTCTTCGATCCGGTGAGCGGCAGAGAGCGGCGGCAGCAGTTGCGCCGATACTGGCAGGAACGGCTGCAGGGCGGCTCCTCCGGGATCGAGAAGGAGGAGAAGCCGACCATCGTGGTCACCGAGTCGGGTCAGGAAGCGAAGGCCTAGGAGCACCTGGACGCCCGGCGGCCGTGACCTGGTGGCGAAACGCGGTTCTCTACCAGGTCTACGTTCGCTCCTTCGCCGACTCGAACGACGACGGCGTCGGCGATCTGCCCGGTCTGATCTCCCGCCTCGACCACCTGGCCTGGCTGGGGGTCGATGCCATCTGGTGCACGCCGATCACGGCCTCGCCCGACCGTGACTTCGGCTACGACGTCTCCGACTACCTGGCCGTGCAGCCCATCTTCGGCACCCTCGACGACGTGCGCGACCTGGTCGCCGAGGCGGGACGACGCGGGATCCGGGTCCTGCTCGACCTGGTCCCCAACCACACCAGCGACCGGCACCCCTGGTTCCGGGACCCGAGCCGCCGGAGCTGGTACGTCTGGAGCGACCGTCCCAACAACTGGGTGAGCGGCTTCGGCGGCTCGGCCTGGGAGTACCATCCCGGGGTCGGACGCTGGTACCTCCACAACTTCTTGAAGGAGCAGCCCGACCTCGACTGGTGGAACGAGGAGGTGCGGGCCGAGTTCGATCGCATCCTGCGCTTCTGGCTGGACCTGGGTGTCGCCGGCTTCCGCGTGGACGTCGCCGACGGCATGGTCAAGGACCGGTGGTTGCGCGACAACCCGCCCGCGTCACCCGAGGACGAGTGGACGCCCCGGCCCCGCGGGCAGCGCTTCGTCTTCAACCGGTACCGTCCGGAGACCCACGAGGTCCTGCGCCGGTGGCGGCGGATCGCCGACGCCTACCGGCCTCCGCGAGTGCTGCTGGGAGAGGTCATGGTTCGCGAGCCGGAGGAGTGGGCGGCGTACTACGGCCATGGCGACGAGCTCCACCTGGTCACCAACTTCCGGTTCCAGTTCGCTTCCTTCGAGCCGGTTTCGCTGTCGGAGGTGGTCGAGGCCTCGCTCGCCGCGCTCGGAGACGCGCCCTGGGCGGTGCCGCTCTGGCACGGGTCCAACCACGACTTCTCCCGCTTCCCCACCAGGTGGTGCCACGGTGACGACCGCCTGGTGCGGCTGGCGCTGACCATGTTGCTGACCCTGCCCGGCGCCTGCATCCTCTACCAGGGCGACGAGATCGGCATGGAGGACGTGCCGGTGCCGCCCGAGCGCCGCCGGGATCCGGTCGGACGCGACCCGGAGCGCACGCCCATGCACTGGTCCGGCGCCGTCAACGCCGGCTTCACCGGCGGCGAGCCCTGGCTACCGCTGGGCGATCACCGCTCCCGCAACGTCGCCGACCAGCGGCGGGACCCGGGCTCGCTCCTGCATCTGACCCGGGGGCTGATCCGGCTCAAGAAGCGGCTGCGGGGGCCGTACGAACGCCAGCCCGGCGGCTCCGGCTGCTGGCGCTACCGTCGGGGATCGACCACGGTCGAGCTCGACTTCGAGGCCCCGGCGGCCCGGATCGCCGAGGCGTGATCCGGGTCAGATCCAGCGGCCGGCGTCGGCCCAGTAACGCTCGCGGATCTGCCGCTTGAGGAGCTTCCCGGCCTGGTCCCGGGGCAGCGCGTCGACGAAGTCCACCGAGCGCGGTCGCTTGTAGTCGGCGATCCGCCGGCGGCACCAGTCGATGAGCTCCTCCTCGGTCGCCGCAGCGCCCGGCCGCAGCACCACCAGCGCCTTCACCGCCTCCCCCCACCGGTCGTCGGGCACGCCGATCACGGCCACGTCCGCCACCGCCGGATGGCCGCCCAGGCAGGATTCGACCTCGGCCGGGTAGATGTTCACCCCCCCGGAGATGATCATGTCCACCTTGCGGTCGCAAATGTAGTAGTAGCCGTCGGCGTCCCGGTAGGCCACGTCCCCCACCGAGAGATACCCGTCGCGCATCGCCCTGGCGGTGGCGTCCGGACGGTTGTAGTAGGTGGCGAGCCAGGCGTTCTTGACCCAGACCTCGCCCGGCTGCCCGTCGGGTACCGGACGGCCCTCGTCGTCCAGGAGCAGGATCTCGTGGCCGGGCGCCGCCCGGCCCACCGAGCCCGGCTTGCGCAGCTGCTCCTCGGGGCGGAGCACGGTGTTGATGCCGGTCTCGGTCGCGCCGTAGAACTCCCACAGGACCTCGCCGAACCGCTCCTGAACGCGCTGCTTGAGCCAGAAGGGGCAGGGTGCGGCCGCGACCACGATCACCCGCATCGAGGAGAGGCCGTAGCGTCCCTGCACCTCGGGCGGCAGGTCGACGATGCGCTGGAGCAGGATCGGCGCCATGAAGGTGGTGGTGACCCGGTGCCGCTCGATGAGCTGGAGCGCCAGCTCCGGCTCGAAGCGGGGCATGATCACGACCGTCGCCCCGCAGGCGAGGGTCAGGCTGGCGAAGAAGCCCACGGCGCTGTGGTAGCCGGGGCCGGCCATCAGATGGACGTCGTCCGCGCGCAGCGTGAACAGCTCGATGGTGTGGAGGACCTGCTCGAGGGGCAGGCCCTGGGGGCGATAGGCTCCCTTCGGGTGTCCGGTGGTGCCGCTGGTGTAGATCATGGTGGCCCCGGTGCCGACCTCGTTGGGGGAGGCGGGCGCCAGCGGAGAGGCGGCTCGCATGCGCTCGTCCATGCGGAGCCAGCCCGCAGGCGCGGGCGCATCGGCCAGGCTCAAGAGAGCGGGGTTCTTGGTCAGGAGGGGCCGGACCGCCTCGACGTGGGGCACCGACTCCGGGCCCGCGCAGACCGCTGCCGCCCCACTGTCGTTGAGGACGTAGGCGAGCTCCTCGCCCCGCAGTCGGAAGTTGACCGGTACCCCGACGGCGCCCAGTTTGCGTAATCCGGAAGAAACCTCGAAGCTGGCGATGGAGTTGAACGAGATAGTGGCCACCCGGTCTCCGGCCCGCAGGCCCAGGTCGAGGAAGACGTTGGCGGCTCGGCATGCGCGCTCCTCGAGGGCGGCATAGGTGAGCACGTCGTCGCCGCAGACGAGGGCCGGCTTGTCCGGATGGGCTGTCGCGTGGGCGCTCAGGATGTCCACCTCTGGTCTCCCAGAGCCATGGTATTGCGAACGGAGGACATGATGGCCGGCGTTCTGCTCGTCGAGGACGACGCCGCGATCGCAGACCTGTACGCGCTGAAGCTCCGGCTGGACGGATACACGGTCAGCGTGGCGTGCGATCCGATCAGCGCCGGGGAGGCGTTCGAGCGCGAGCGGCCGGCGGTGGTGTGCCTGGACGTCCGATTGCCGGGCGGCGGCGGGGAAGCCCTGGCGGAGCGGTTTTCGGCCGCGGGGGCCTGCGTGGTGCTCCTCACCAACGACCAGTCCTGCTACGAGCGACCGCCGCGAGGGGTGACCCGCTCCCTGCTCAAGGCGCAGACCAACCCGGCGCAGCTCTCGGCGACCCTGGCCGAACTCCTCTCCACCGGCACCTGATCCGCCGGCGTCCACGGCCGCCCCGCCGCCGACGGCCCGGCCCGGGGCCCGGAAATGATCCCACGTGGACGGCCGCCGACAGCCCGGCGGACGTAGTCTAGACATGGGGTCGTTCCGGGTCGAGAAACTGGCACGCGGGTGGAGACATGTCGCTCCTCGACGGCTGGCAGGATGCGCCGAGCGAAGGGGAGGGAACGCGCCCCGGCAGGGTGCCGGACCTGCTGCGGCCGCTGGGCCGGGGTGGCCTGGGTGACACCTGGGTCGCCGGCGGCGAGGGGGCACGCCTGGCGGCCAAGCGACTGCGGCTGCCACCGAACCGGGAGCCGGCGGAGGTCCGTGATGCGCTGCAGCCGCTGACCGGGCTCCGGGACCCGGCACTGGTGCCGGTCCTGGGGGTCGTGGCCGAGGGTGACCAGGTCTGGGTGTGTTCCGAGCTCGCCCCCGGTGTCCCCCTCCACCGGTTGCTGGTGGTGGCGGCGCTGACGCCGAACCAGGTCGCGGCCGTGGTCGAGGGAGTGTGTCGGGGCCTGGACGTGCTTCACCGGGCGGGGCTGGGCCACGGTGCGCTGCACGCCCGGAACGTCCACGTCGGCCCCGACGGCGCGATCCGGCTCGGCGACGCCGGGATCGCGCCCCTGGTGGCCGACGGGGAGCGGTCGCAGGAGGAGGCGGGGCGGGACCTGGCGGACTGGCCGGGCCGCGACCGCGCCGCCGCCGCCGCCCTCTTCCAGCGAGCCCTCGAGGCGGGCCGCCGAGCCGGCTGGGTCTGGCGCTCGCCCGAGGCCCGGGTCCTGATCGAGGCCGCCGAGGCCCTGGGGCAGGCCCGGAACCCGTCCGACGTGGAGTCGGCCCTGGCCGCCCTGCGGCGGGCGGCCACCGGCTGCCTCGAGGGCACCGGTGCCACCGCCTCGGCCGAGCTGGCGGCCCTGGTCCGGCGGCTGGAGTCCCGGCCTCCGGCCCCGCCGCCCGGACCGGCGCGGCCGCCCCAGCCCGTGCCGGCGAGCGCCGGCCCGCCCTCCGGAGGTGGGACCGCGGCCGACACGGCCCCGACGCCCCAGCCCCGCCTTTCCCGCGGCTCACGGTACGTGATCGCGATCGGGCTGGCGGGGCTGGTGCTGGTCGTGATCGTGGCCGTGGCCATCGGTTGGAGGCACGGGTCCGCCTCCCGGTCCTTCCCCCGCGCGAGCCCGGCCCCCGTGGCCGGGGCCGTGGCGCCGCCTGTCCCCACCCCCGTGCCCACTCCCGTTCCGGTGCCCACGCCACGACCGGTGCCCGCCCTGGCCCCCGGCCAGGCCGGTCCGGTCACGGCCGTGGAGCTCCAGTCGCCGGGCGACTGCCGCCCCGGCGCCCCGTGCGCGATTCGGGTCACGGTGCAGCTCAGGCCCGCCTCGACCAGCGTGCCCCTGGCCTGGAGCTTCGAGGTCTTCGACCGTTGCACGGGAGCGCTCATCGAGCTGCCCGGCGCGCAGATGAGCGCGGACCCGGGGTGGAACTACGCCTACGACACCTCCTATCCCATGCTCCCCCCGGGGCGCGGGCTGGCCGTGGTCGCCGTGACCAGTGAGCCCGCCCGCGCGGCGTCGGCGCCGCTGCTGGTGCCGGCCGGGGAGCCGAGCTGCTAGGGGTCCGGGCGTGAGGCACCGGACCTCCAGGCCGCGGCGCCGACGGATGGGTCGGGAGCTGCCCTGGCTGGTGGGACTCGATCCCGTCGCTCTCCTGGCCGTGGCCGGGCTGGTCGCGGCCGGAGTGCTCAACCTGTACGCGATCGGGGAGCCGGGCCTGGTCCTCCACCAGCTGGTGGCCGTGCTGGCCGGCCTGGGCCTGCTCCTCGTGCTGCGGCGGCTGAGCGTCCGCAGCCTGCCCTGGCTGGGCAGGGCGGCGTACGTGACCGCGCTGCTGATGCTGCTGGCGGTCTTCGTGGCCGGGGCCCACGCCTACGGGGCGCGGCGCTGGCTGGTGGTCGGGTCGGTCGTCGTCCAGCCCTCCGAGCTGGCCAAGCTGGGGCTGCTGCTGGTACTGGCGGACGTCCTGGGGTCGGGCCGCCCCACCGTGCGGCGGGTGCTCGCCGCGCTGCTCCTGGCCGCGCCGCCCATCGCCCTGACGCTGCTCCAGCCCGACCTGAGCACCTCCCTTTTGCTGAGCGCGACCGTGGTGACGATGCTGTTGCTGGCCCGGGTTCCCCTGCCCGCGATCGTCGCCCTCCTGGCCGCGGTCGGAGCCGCGGCCCCGCTCGGCCTGCGGCTGCTCCGCCCCTACCAGGTGGCTCGCCTGGACGCCTTCCTCCATGGCGGGAGCGGCGACGCGGCCTGGTCCCTGATCCAGTCCCATGTGGCCATCGCCTCGGGCGGCCTCTTCGGCGTGGCCCGGGAGCCCGTGCACCTGCTGCTGGCCCAGTACCTCCCGGCACGGCAGAACGACCTCGCCTACGCCAGCCTGGTCGAGGAATGGGGCCTGGTCGCCGGGGGCCTGGTCCTCCTCGCCGCCCTGCTCCTGGTCTGGCGCCTGGTGGCGGCGAGCCTCGTCGCCCGGACCAGGCCGGCCGGCCTGGTGGCGGCCGGGCTCGGCACCCTGTTCGGGATCGAGGCCGTCGTGTCCGTGGCCGGGAACCTGGGGCTGCTGCCCCTGGCCGGCGTTCCCTTCCCGTTGCTGAGCTACGGCGGCACCGCGGCCGCCGCGCACCTGGCGGCCCTGGGGATGGTGCTGGGCACCCGCCGCGACGCGGGCCGGAGGCGGCTGTGGGCGCCGCCGAGCTGGGCCCGGCGTCACCCGCGCCTGAGCCGGACGCTGGCCGCGGCCATCGCCGCCCAGGTGGTGCTGGTGGGCACCTTCACCTGGCACCTCCAGGCCAGCGGCGGGCCGGCCTGGCGCAGCTACGGGCAGGCGCAGATGACCCGGTGCGTGCGCCTGCCCGCCGCCCGGGGGATCATGACCGACCGCCACGGCACCCCGCTGGTGACGGACGACCCCGAGTCGCAGGTGCTCGTCGCCCCCGCCCTCCTGGCCCGCGATCCCGGGCGAATGACCACCCTGGCCCGGCTCCTGGGGTGGCCGCTCCAGCAGCTCCGCGATCGGTTCCAGGGGCACCAGCTCGACCTGGCGCTCTCCGTGGCCAGCGTGCCTCAGTCCGTGGCCGGCCGTGTCCAGGCCGCGAACCTTCCCGGGGTGGTGGTGGTGCCCTCCCTGCGCCAGCGGTATCCGTACGGGGCCCTGCTGGGCCCGCTCCTGGGCTTCACCGGCATCGCCTCCCCGGAGGACATGGCCGCCGACCCGAGCCTTCCTCTCGGGGCCGTGGTGGGCAAGGCCGGCCTGCAACGCGAGTACGACGCCCTGCTCCGTGGTGCGGATGGGGAGGAGTGCTTCTACGTCGATCCCGCCGGCCATCCGGTCGCGGTGCGGAGCCTGATCCGCCCCGTTCCGGGGGACACGCTCCGCCTGAGCCTGGACCTCGGTCTCCAGCAGGCGGCCACGTCGGCGCTGGCCTCGGTCATGCACGGGGTGGCCGGGCAGGCCGCCGGCGACCTGGGTGCGGTGGTGGTCATGGATCCGCGCACCGGAGCCGTCCTGGCCATGGCCAGCCTGCCCGCGTACGACGACAACGTGTACGGGCCGCCGGCGGACCTGGCGGCGCTCCGGCGCCTGGCCAGCGCCCCCGGTGATCCGATGCTGGAGCACGCGACCCAGGTCGCCGCTCCACCCGGGTCCACCTTCAAGCTGGTCGTCGCCGCCGCCGACGCCGTCTTCGGCGCCATCCCCCCCGCCCAGGTCATCCCCACCGGCTATACGTTCAGCTTCGGGGGGCACACCTTCCACGGCTGGGGCCCGCTGCCGCCTCAGAACCTGTCCCAGGCCATCGCCTGGTCCAACGACGTGTACTTCTACAAGCTGGCCCTGGCCCTGGGCCCGGATCGCATCCACCAGGTGGGAGCGCAGCTCGGGGTCGGTCGGCCGACCGGGATCGACCTGCCCGGGGAGAGCCCCGGCTTCCTGGGCACCCCCGACGCCGTCGCCCGGATGGGCGAGACCTGGTACCCGGGCGCGACCGTGATCCTGGGTATCGGCCAGGGCTACGTGGTGGCGACGCCCCTCCAGGACGCGTGCTGGACGGCGGCCGTGACCACGGGTGTGCTGCCCACGCCCCACCTGGGCCTCGCCTACGGGGGCGACTCGGGTCAGTTCATCACCCTCTCCTCCCCCCAGGGAGTGCCCCTGCCATTCGCCGACGAGCTGGGTCCGGTTCGCGCCGGGATGCTGGGAGCCGCCACCGGCGGGACCGCCACCGGCCTGGGACCCCTCCCCGTGCCGGTCGGCGCCAAGACCGGCAGCGCCGAGGACCCGGGGGCTCCGGGCACGCACGTCGACGCCTGGTACACGGCGGCGGCGCCGCTCGACGACCCCCAGGTGGTGGTGACCGCCTTCGTGCGCGGGGGAGGCGAGGGCAACCTGACCGCGCTGCCCGTGGTCCGCGACGTCCTGCGCTACTACCTCGCCAACCACGACCGTATCCAGTCCTCCCTGCCGGCCATGCCCCCGTTCCCCTCCCCCGGCACCTGATCCACGGCGAGCCTACGAACGGGGGA
>JAJPKS010000288.1 GCA_021323605.1 Bacillota bacterium
ATCGTCAACTACGGCGGCAACCGGCCCGAGATCATCGAGTGCCCGCACGAGGAGGTGGCGGTGCAGATCGCCCACGGCTACGCCCGGGCCACCGGGCGACCCATGGTCGCGATCGTGCACGACGTGGTCGGCCTGCTCCACGCCAGCATGGCCATCTACTACGCCTACCTGGACCGGGCCCCGGTCATCGTCATGGGGGGCACCGGTCCGCTCGACCCGACCCGGCGCCGGCCCCACATCGATTGGATCCACACCGCCCTCCCCCAGGGCCAGGCGGTCAGGGACTACGTCAAGTGGGACTACCAGCCTCAGGGGGCGGAGGACGTGGTCGAGTCCTTCGCCCGCGCCTACCGCGTCGCCCTGACCGACCCCCAGGGACCCGTGTACCTCTGCTACGACGCCGGCTTCCAGGAGGACCAGCTCGACCACCTGCCGCCCATCCCGTCCCCGGAGCGGGTGACCCCCACCCGCCTCGCCCCCGAGCCGGAGGCGATCGAGCGGCTGGCCGGCTGGCTGGTGCGGGCCAGGCAGCCGGTGCTGGTCGCCGAGCACGTGGGCCGGCGCCCGGAGGCGGTGGCGGCCCTGGTCGAGCTGGCCGAGCTGCTGGGGGCGGCGGTGGTGGACCGGGGCCAGCGCTTCTGCTTCCCCAACACCCACCCCCTCAACCTCACCGGCGCCGAGGACCTCTTGCCCGGCGCCGACCTGGTGGTCGCCCTGGAGGTGCGCGACCTCTTCGGCGCACTCTCGGCGGTGGACCGGACCCGGCGGCAGGCGCAGCCGGTGATCGGGCCCGACTGCCGCCTGGTCGAGATCGGGCTCGGCGACCTGGGCCTTCGCAGCTGGCCCCAGGACCAGCAGCGACTGCTGCCGGTCGACCTCTCCATCCTGGGCGACGCCGCCCTGGCCCTTCCCCTCCTGATCGATGCCTGCCGGCGGCTGGCCACGGCAGAGGACCGGGAACGCTTCGCCCGGCGGGCACGGGAGCACACCGCGGCCCACGCCGCCCTGCGCGCGGGCTGGGCGGAACGGGCCCGCTCCCTGGCCGGGGAGGTGCCGGTGGCCACCGCCCACCTGGCCGCCGAGCTGTGGGAGGTGGTCCGCGACACCGACTGGGTCCTGGCCGGGAACACGCTCCGGGACTGGACGCTCCGCCTCTGGGACATCGACCGGCCGGGCCGCCATCCCGGCAAGGGGCTGGGCACGGCCACCGAGATCGGCATGGCCCTGGGGGTGGCCCTCGCCCACCGGGGCAGCGGTCGCCTGGTGGTCGACGTCCAGCCCGACGGGGACCTGATGTTCGACCTGGGCGCGCTCTGGGTGGCCAGCCATCACCGCATCCCGATGCTGGCCGTGATGTTCGACAACCGTTCCTACTACAACGACTGGGAGCACCAGGTCCTGGTCGCCCGGGACCGGGGTCGCGATCCGGAGATGGCCTACCTGGGGATGGAGATCGACCGGCCGGCGCCCGACTTCGCCGGCGTCGCCCGTGCCCTGGGCTGGTACGCGGAGGGTCCGGTGGAGCGGCCGTCCGACCTCCGCGGCGCCCTCACCCGGGCCCGGGACGTGGTCCTGGGCGAGGGGAGGCCGGCCCTGGTCGACGTGGTCTGCCAGTTCCGGTAGTGCTGCCCGACCGGGGTCCGGAGTCGAGGTTCGCTGTGCCCCCGCCGCCGATCTTTACGGCGTATCCCCCGGCGGCCGTCGGCAGGGCGAGGCCGAGATTTCCCAGGAACCTGGGATGGCGCCGCCGGGTGGGCGAGCACAAGCTCGTGACATGTACGCGAGAACATCGACCTGGAGGGGAACCCCGGAGCAGTTGGAGAGGTGGGCAAGCCACGTCAAGGAACGGGTGGCGCCGATGGTCGCGGGGCTGCCCGGGAACGCCGGCGCCTACTTCCTCATGGATCGTGCCACCGGTAGCGCCCTCACGCTCACGCTCTGGGAGTCCGAAGACGCCGCCCGCGCGAGCGACGAGGCAGCGGAGAAGAGCCGGGAGTCCACCATCGCCGCGACCGGGGTCCAACTCGTGCAACGCGGCCGGTACGAGGTCGTGAGGTAACCGTGAGCGGCTCGAGACGAGCAAGAAGCCCTCACAGAGGTGAACGGAACTCTTCGGCACGGGTGCCGAGGCGCTTGCCGAGCAAGGGCCTCGGCCTCAACGTGACGTCCACGGAACCGGAGGAGACGGGACGCTCCGTGGCATCGAGGCGTGAAGGCGTTCGTAGCGGCGTGCCGCGCGGGGTTCCCGGATGCGCACAGCACAGCGGAAGGTCAGGTCGCCGAAGGTGACAGGGTCGTCACCCGCTGGCGGGTCCGCGGAACGCACCGCGGCGTGCTTGAGCCCATCGCTCCCACCGGTCGCCCGCTCGAACCGGAGGGGGTCACGATCGAGCGGATTGCCGGAGGCAGATCCTCGAGGTGCGGGTGGCGGGACGAGCTCGGCCTCCCGCGCCAGCTCGGGGTGCTTCCCAGGTCGGCGCCGGCGGGCGTGAGCTCGCCTGCGCCTCGAATCGAGGTACCGTGGGGATGAGGCCATGGAACCGGGACGAGCGCTCGAGAATCTCACCAGCGCGATCGTAGGGGTCTGCCGGTCAGGGCTCTCCCAGACCGAGCTGCGCGACCGCGTGCTTCCGCGGCTGCGCAGAGTGGTGCCGTTCGACGCGGCGTTCTGGGCAACGGTCGATCCGGCGACGCTCCTCTTCACGCAGCCCCACCAGGAGGAGATCCCCGCCGATACCATCCCCTACTTCGTCCAGAACGAGTTCCTCGACGACGACGTGAACAAGTGGACGACGCTGGCGCGCGACCGCATCGGCGTTCGCACCCTGGTCGAGGCGACGGCCGGCAACCTGCAGGCGAGCCCACGCTACCGAGACATCTTCGCGCCGCTCGGGCTCGGCGATGAGCTGCGAGCCGTCCTGCGGCTCGGCGGCGTCTGTTGGGGATACATCTGCCTCCATCGCGAGGCTGGCGCGGCGTTCTCGGCCGACGAGGCGGGCTACGTCCGGCGCCTGGCTCCGCATCTCGCGGAGGGGATCCGGGCCGGCATCCTCGTCTCGAGCGTGGAGGTCCCACACGTCCCCGAAGCGCCGGGGCTCGTCGTCCTGGCCCCGGACGGCTCGTTCATCTCGACCACGGCCGCCGGCGAGCAGTGGCTGCAGGAACTGGGTCATCCAGACCCCGCCCGCGACGGTGTCCCAGCCGAGATCCGGGCTCTCGCCGCGCTGCTCCAACGCCGGGACACGCCCGAAACCGGGCTGCCCAGACTCCGGGTGCGAACCCGGTCCGGTCGCTGGGCCATGCTGCACGCCTCCCGCCTGGCCAGCCCGCGGTTGGAGGGGGTCGCGGTGATCATCGAGAAGCCGTCGCCCGCGGAGATAGGTCGCGTGCTGATGCTGGCGTACGGCCTGACGAGACAGGAGCAGACGGTGACCCTGCTGGTCTGTCGCGGCCTTTCGACGCGCGAGATCGCCGAACGCCTCTACATCACGATGAACACGGTCCAGGACCACCTCAAGTCGATCTTCGACAAGGTCGGCGTTCGCAGTCGCCGTGAGCTCGTCGCGTCGATCCTCCAAGAGCAATACCTGCCCCGGGCGATGGCCAGGCAACCGGTCGGGCCGTCGGGATTCTTCGTCGGTTAGCTGGTTTTCTATCCAGGCTCATGCCGGCCTGGGGCTCGAGGCCGGAGCGCGGTTTCGCGTGAAGACCGCGATCACCGCCCCCGCGGCCACGAACGACGCGGCCATGGCGAAGAACGCCGTTCGGAAGCTCGAGTAGGTGACCACGAAGCCGAGGACGGTGATCCAGAGGGCGCCGACGGACTGGGAGATGGCGAAGTAGACGCCGAAGGCGGCGCGGGCGGGCACGCCCTGCATGGCGTCGGAGAAGAGGGCTTGGCGAAGGGGCTGCTCGGAGTAGGTGAAGACGCCGACCACGAGTCCGACCAGGGCCAAGGCGACGACGCCGGGGCCGACGAGCACGAACCCGGCCAGGGCCAGCGCCCCACACCCGTAGAGCGTGCACAACACCAGGCGACGTCCCAGCCGGTCGGAGAGGTGGCCGCCGAGCACCGGCCCGGCGATGGCGCCGAGGCTGACGATCGTGGTCAGCACCCCCACCGCGAGCGCCGGCTCGTGGAGGGCGGTGCGGAGGTAGGCGGGGATGTAGGTGGTGAGCACGCCGAGCCCGCGGCCGGCGGCCGAGATCGTGCCCGCCACCAGGACCGCGATCGCCGTCCGCCGTCGCAGGGCGTGACGCAGCCTCACCGGCGGGGAGGCCGCGGCCCCGGCCCCGCCGGCCTGGAGCCGGCCCCTCGATGTCGGGTCGGGCGGCCCGGCGGGGGCGGTGCGCACGCGGGTCCAGTTCAGGAGGGCGCCGAGGACGGTCAGGGCCCCGACGCTTCCCAGCGCCCAGCGCCAGTTGGAAACGGCGATGATGGCCGAGGCGAGGGCCGGCGCGACCAGGGTGCCGAGGTTCCCGCCCGCGGTGTGGACGGCCAGGACGAACCCCCGGCGGTGGGGGAGCCGATCGGTGAGGTGGGCGCTGCCCACCGGGTGCTGGGGCCAGCTGACGAGCGTCCCCAACACCCGGGCGGCGGCGAAGGGCAGGATCCCGGGCGACAGCGCGCCGAGCGCGCTGGCGACGGCGATGCCGAGGTTCTGGGCGCCCAGGAGCGTCCCCGCGGGGAAGCGCTTGACCACCCCCGCCAGGCCCTGGAGCACGTTGCCGGCCAGGCCGGCCACGCCCAGCACCACGCCCAGCACGGCGTAGGACACGTGGAAGTCGGCCAGGGCGAAGGGGTAGACGATGCCCAGGACCGCCGGGTAGCAGTGCTGGATGGCGTGCGAGAACGAGACCACCGCCACCTGCTCGCGATCGCCGGCGGCCCATCTCCGCCCGGCGGCCGCCGAGGGCGCGAGCACGGCCTCGCCCGAGCTGGCCGGTCGGTGTCCCTCGGCGTCCATCTCGGCTCCGGACGGAGCCGCTTCCCGGTACATTCCCGCTCTCCCTCCTCCACCAACCGCATGGGCCGTTCGTCGGACCATCGTACTATTGGCCCGCCGCCTTCGGGCCGGGGGACGCGCAGCGCCCGGTTCCCCTACCCGCGGTCGGCACCGTCCGCCGCGGCCAGGGCGGCCAGGGTCCGCCTCGCCCACAGTCGGACCATGGCCCGCTTGTAGCCGGCTGAGCCCCGCTGATCGGAGGTCGGGTCCGAGGCCCGAACGGCGGCCTCGGCGGCGGCGTCGAACAGCTCCGGGCCCGACGGCTGCCCCACCAGCTCGGACGGCTCCAGGCGCAGGGGCTGGCCGGCCACGCCTCCGAGCCCCAGCACCAGCCGCCGGACCGCCCCGTCCTCCAGTTCCAGGCGGGCGGCCACGCCCACGGTCGGGTAGTCGGCCTCGCTGCCCGGCGTGAAGCGCGTGTACCGGGAGCGCCGCCCCGGGGGGGCGACCGGGATCCGGACCCGGGTCAGCAGCTCACCCTCGGCCAGGCAGGTGTCGAAGGGCCCCAGGAAGAGATCGGTCAGGGGGATCTGGCGCTCGCCCCGGGGACCTCGAGCCGTGGCCACCGCGTCGAGCGCGAGCAGCACCGGGGGAAGGTCCTGGCGAGGGTCGGCGTGGGCCAGGTGGCCGCCCAGGGTGGCCACCGCCCGCACCCGAGGGTTGCCCACTCTGGCCGCGGCCGCGGCCAGCATCGGGTGGCGGTCGCGGACCAAGGCCGAGTCCGCGATCTCGGCCAGGGTGACGCCGGCTCCGATCTCGAGCCCGTCGTCGAGGGAGGCGATGCCCCGCAGTCCCTCCACCCGGCCCAGCCAGACCAGGCGCTCGGCCGCGAGCAGGCCGTGGCGGATGAGGATGCCGACCTGGGTGCCGCCCCCCAGGGCCAGGGCGCCGTCCCCGCGCAGGGCCTCCAGCGCCTCCTCGACGGTCTCGGGAGCCAGGAACTCAGCTTCCAAGCGCGGCCCTCACCGACTCCACGATGGCCCGGTAACCGGTGCAGCGGCACAGGTTCCCGGCCAGGTGCTCGCGCACCGCGGCCTCGTCCGGCTCCCCTCCGCGCAGCTTCAGCGCGGCCGCCATCACCACCTGTCCCGGCGTGCAGGCGCCGCACTGGAGCCCTTCGTGACGCAGGAAGGCGTCCACGATCTCGGGATGGCGGCGGGCCACGCCCTCCACCGTCCACACCTCTCGGCCCTGGACGCAGCCGGCGGGGAGGATGCAGGAGCTGACCGGCCGGTCGTCGAGGAGCAGCGTGCAGGCGCCGCACACCCCCACCCCGCAGCCCTCCTTGGTCCCGGTGAGGCCCCGCCCGCGCACCAGGTCCAGGAGCAGGGCGTCCCCCGGGACCTCGGCTTCGACCGGCTCGCCGTTGAGCTGGAACCGCAGCCTCACCGCTCCCCTCCTTGCGCTTCCTCCTCTCCGACCTCACCCTCGCCTCCGGCCAGCCCCCGGTGGACCCGCTCGGCGGTGATGGGCAGGTCGCGCACGCGGACCCCGACCGCGTCGGCGACGGCGTTGGCGATGGCGGCGGCGGTGGGCACGTTGGCCAGCTCTCCCACCGCCTTCACCCCCAGGACCCCGATCCCTCGGCCGCCCGGGACGAGGACGGTGCGGAGCCCGGGCACGTCGACCGGGGAGGGGATGCGGAACTCGCCCAGGTTGGCGGCCCAGACCCGACCGTCCTCGAGGAGCAGGTCCTCCAGGCAGGCCAGCCCGTAGCCCATGACCGCCCCGCCTTCGATCTGGAGCCGGTGGGCGTCCCGGTTGACGACCTCGGCCACGTCCACCGCCGTCAACAGCTCCAGGACGCGGACCTGCCCGCTCCCGGGATCGACCGCCACCTGGGCCACCTGGACGCAGTAGGAGGTCACCGGGGGGACCGTGGCCGGGTCCAGGGTCACGGTCACCGGCCCGCCCTCGGCCCGGAGGGCCTCGGCCGCCCGGGCCACGGCCACGCTGAGGGTGGCCGTCACCCGGCTACCGCCCACGCCGTCGTCGGGCGGCAGCCCGGCGGTGGACACCTGCCGCACCTCGATCCGGTCGGGCTCCATCCCCAGCGCCCGGGCCAGCCCCTGCCTGAGCACGGTATGGGCGCCCCCGCCCTGCTCGGGCAGGCCGGTCTCCACGATCAGGCGGTCTCCGTCCGGCACCAGGCGGAGGCTGGCCCGGCCGGGCCGGGTCGGCCGGTCGTAGACCGCGATCCCGCGCCCGTGACGCCAACCCGGGGGCACGGCCAGCGGACGGTAGGCGTCCAGCGCCGCCTCCAGGGTGGCACGACCGCGCGCCTCCACCCAGGTCGTGCCCCAGGGGTTGGGCTCGCCGTCGGCGAGCAGGTTGCGCCGCCGGATCTCGACCGGGTCGAGGCCGGCCTCGTGGGCCAGCTCGTCCAGAGCCGACTCGAAGGCGAAGACGGCCTCGGGTGCCCCCGGGGAGCGCATGTGGCCCCGGGGGACGGTGTGCGTGTAGCAGATGCGCACCTCGACCGCCGCCGCCGGCACCCGGTAGGAGCTGCCCACCTCCTCCAGCCCGTGCAGGGTCACGGTAGGGAGGGGCTTGAAGCCGGCGTAGGCGCCGCCGTCGAAGAGGGCGTCGACGTGGAAGCCGGTGAGCCGGCCCTCCCCGTCGCAGCCGACCCGGACCCGCACCCGGCCCGAGTGGCGGGGGTTGGCCGAGGTCAGGTCCTCGTGGTACCGCTCCACCAGCATCACCGGCCGGCCGGTGCGGCGGGCCAGCTCCACGCACAGGGGGGCGTCCATGGGCGAGCCCTTGCCCCCGAAGTCGCCCCCGATCGTCACCGGGTGGATCTCGATCAGCTCCGGGTCCAGCTCCAGACACTCGGCCAGCTGGTGGCGCAGGCGGTAGGGCGACTTGTTGGCCATCCAGACGTGGACCCGCCCGTCGGGGTCCACCCGGGCCGCGCAGGCCTGGGGTTCGAGGTAGCCCTGATGGCCGGCGGCTAGGCGGTAGGTCCGGTCGACCACGTGGGCCGAGCCGGCCAGGGCGCGCTCGGCGTCCTCCGGGGACCCGTGGAGGACCCGGGACTGGAGGTTGGGTGGGTCGTCCGGCGTGACCACGGCGCCCGGATAGCTCCAGGCGGCCTCGTGCACCGCGGGCGCGGTGGGGGCCAGTGCCTCCTCGGCGCCCAGCGCCGCCGGCAGCTCCTCGTACTCGATTCGCACCCGGGCCGCGGCCCGCTCGGCGACGATCCGGGACTCGGCCACCACCGCCACCACCCGCTCGCCCGCGAACCGGGCCTCGGGGCCGGCCAGGAGGGGGATGTCCCGCACCCGGCGGCCGTAGCGGCCCGGGCTCAGGTCGGCGGCGGTGAACACCCCGATCACGCCCGGCACCTCCCGCGCCGGCCCGGGGTCGACGGCGACCACGCGGGCGTGGGGGAAGGGGCTCCGGGCCACGGCGGCATGGCAGAGGCCGGGCAGGTCCACGTCGGCGGCGTACACCGCCCGTCCGGTCAGCTTCGCGAGCGCGTCGATCCTGGCCATCACCTCACCACCGGCGATCCGGGCCCCGGTTCGGATCCGGGGACCGCTCCCGCCTTATGCTGTCCGATGATCGGACCTTCAGTCCAGACCTGGGAGGGTTGCACCCGGTGAAGAGGCTCCATCTGACGCTGGCCATCGGCGACTACGACCACGTCCGCGACCTGGCCAACGGTCGCGTCCGGCCCGAGGGGATCGATCTCACGGTGCTGAACCTCCAGGTGGAGGAGATCTTCTTCCGCTTCCTGCGTCACCAGGAGTGGGACGTCTCCGAACTCTCCCTGGCGAAGTATGCCGCGCTGGTCGCCGGGGGCGACTGCCCCTTCGTCGCCATCCCGGTCTTCCCCTCCCGGGTCTTCCGCCACTCCGCCCTGTACGTGCGGGAGGGCTCGGGACTCCACCATCCTCGCCTGCTGGCCGGCCGCCGGGTGGGGGTGCCGGAGTGGGCGCAGACGGCGGGCGTCTACGTCCGGGGCCTGCTCCAGCACCGCTACGGCCTGCGCCTGGAGGAGATGAGCTGGTACCAGGCCGGGGTGAACCAGCCCGGCCGGGTCGAGAAGGTGGAGCTCCGGCTGCCGGAGGGGATGAGGCTGACCCGGGTCCCGGACCGGAGCCTGAACGAGATGCTCCTGGCCGGGGACCTGGAGGCGGTGGCCAGCGCCCGGCCGCCCCGGGCCTTCTTCGAGGGGGGCGTGGTCCGGCTCTTCGAGGAGCCGCAGCGGCTCGAGCGCGAGTACTGGGAGGAGACCGGCATCTTCCCGATCATGCACGTGGTCGTCCTCCGCCGTCCCCTGGTCGAGGCCCACCCCTGGGTGCCGGGCGAGCTGATGAAGGCCTTCGACGAGGCCCGCCGGCGCAGCCTGGAGCGGGCCCGGGACGCCGCCGTCTCCCGCTTCCCCCTCCCCTGGACGCCCGACCGCGTGGCCGAGAGCGAGCGGCTCTTCGGGGGCGAGGCCTGGCCCTACGGGGTCGAGCCCAACCGTGCCACCCTGGACGCCTTTCTCCAGTACGCGTTCGAGCAGGGCTGCTGCCGGCGACGCCTGCGGCCGGAGGAGCTGTTCGCGCCCGGCGTACTGGAATCGTTCAAGGTGTGAGGCGACCCCGGCCCGCCCCCGGCGCGCACGGGCCGGGGCCTTCGATCACCGGGCCCGGCCGGGGGTGAGGACGGCGGCGTACTCGTTGTCGGAGGGCAGGGGCGGCATGGCGTAGCCGCGGTAGCTGGGCGGTCCCACCTGATCCTCCGACCAGGCGTTGACGGAACGCTCGCCCACGCCCCACAGCACCGGCTTCCAGTCGGGCTCGTAGTTGAGGTAGCCGCCGCTGTAGATCTCCACCCGGTTGCCGCCCGGCTCGATCACGTAGCTGAAGAAGGCCTCCCCGATCCC
>JAJPKS010000043.1 GCA_021323605.1 Bacillota bacterium
ACCACCCGCTCCACGAAGCTGGGCTCGGGCAGCGCGCCCTCGAAGCTGACCCGGTCGTTGATCACCACCTTGGGCACCCCGTAGACCTGATACCGCTGGGCGATGAGGGGGAACTCGGCCACCTCGATCACCTCCGCCGTCACCTGGGCGCTCTCGACCGCCATCTGGTGGGCCAACCTGGCCGCACGTGGGCAGTAGGGTCAAGTGGGCGTGACCAGGACCTTCACCTCGACCGGGCCGGGGAGACTCGCCAGCCGCTCGCGGGTGGCGGCGGTGAGGCCGGTCGAGCCCCGCGAGACGTCGCCCAGGTCCTCGAGCAGGACCGCGAACTCGTAACCGGCGGGCACGCCCACGTAGCGCAGCACGCCCGCGTTCTTTCCCTCCAGGACGATGGTGGGGATGTGCTCCACCCCCAGCCGCCGCGCCTCGTCGGCGTCGGCGACCAGGTCCCGCACCTCCAGCCGGAGCCGGTCGGACAGCTCCGTCAGCTCCCGGAGCAACTGCTCGGTGTCCCGGCAGGTCTCGCACTGAACCGTGGGCGCGGTCAGGGGCGAGGCCAGTTGGGTGAAGAGCCGTACGGTCACGGCCCCGTCCATTCGCTTCGCCAGGTGGTCTCGGACCTGTGTTCGCTCACGCTGGCCCAGCAACGTCATGGCCGCCCTCCTGTGGTGGGTGACGCCCCCGCAGCTCCTCGGAGCGTTCTCGATACGTCGAGACTGCCACCGTCCGGCCCCCGATCCCAGTGTCGAACGTCCCCAACCGCCAGGGACCTCCCGCCCCGCCACCTGGGCGACCGGCGACGGGACGGGAGAGGCCGCCCTCGGCCACCGGCCATCGCGGCGGTCGTGGCCGGCGGACGGCCCCTCACCTCGGCGCCCATGGGTCGTCGGTGGCTGCTCGGCCATGCCTTGGCCGGTGGCGGGCGGCGTGACGTGGACCAATCGGGTGGCCACGCCCACACGAGCCCGTCAGGGGACGTCCCGCGCGGACGGTACCGGGCGGTGCCGGGCCGCGAGGCGACGCCGGCCCCGACCCGTTCCCGGGCTGGCCCGTTTCCACCTCCACGCTCCGCCGGCCGGGGGAACGTTCGCCTCGTGACGTAACTATGTGAACGCTTGCTCACTTTTTTCACGCGATGCTAAGCTGCCGCCCATGGTCCCGGACACGCTCCTCGAGGAGGTGGCCAGGCGCTTCGCGCTCCTCGGCGACCCGACCCGGCTCAGGCTGCTGCGGACGCTGCACGAGGCCGGCGAGATCCCGGCCGGCGAGCTGGCCGCCCGGGCCGGGGTCGGCCGCGAGAACGCCTCCAAGCATCTGACCCGGCTCGCCGAGGCCGGGCTGGTGGGCCGCCGCCGGCAGGGTGCCATGGTCCTCTACCGGATCGTCGACGAGAGCCTGCTCCAGATGTGCGAGCTGGTCTGCGGCAGCGTCCGGGAGCGCGCCGCGGCGCTGACCCGCGAGTGATGGCGGTCCCGGCGCCGCCGCCCACCGGGTGGCCGGAGGCTGGCTCAAAGCCGATCCGTTGGGCCAAGGTGCTGGACCAGAGCCGCTGCATCGGTTGCCACGCCTGCACCACGGCCTGCAAGTCGGAGAACGCGGTGCCCCTGGGCGTCACCCGCACCTACGTCAAGAGCGTCGAGGTGGGGAGCTTTCCCCGGGCCCGACGCGCCTTCCAGGTCACCCGCTGCAACCAGTGCGAGGACGCGCCCTGCGTCGAGGCCTGCCCCACCGGGGCCATGTACCGGCGGCCGGACGGGATCGTGGACTTCGACAAGTCGATCTGCATCGGCTGCAAGGCCTGCATGGCCGCCTGCCCCTACGACGCCATCTTCATCAACCCCGAGGACCACTCGGCGGAGAAGTGCAACTTCTGCGCCCACCGGCTGGACCAGGGCCTGGAGCCGGCCTGCGTGGTGGTCTGCCCCACCGAGGCGATCCTGGTCGGCGATCTCGACGACCCGACCTCCAAGGTGGCGCAGATCGTGGGCCGGGAGTCGGTCCAGGTGCGGCGGCCGGAGAAGGCGACCTCACCCAAGGTCTTCTACCGCGGCGCCCACCAGGCCACCCTCGACCCGCTCGCCGCCCGGCGGCCGGGGGGCGGGCTCTTCATGTGGAGCCAGCAGTCGGGGGAGGTGGTCTCGGGAGCCCCGGCCGGGGCGGCCAACAGCTCGGCCGCCGCCCTGCTCGCCTACGACGTGGCCCACGCCCGCCCCTGGGGCTGGCGGGTCGGCCTCTACACCTGGACCAAGAGCCTGGCCGCGGGCGTCTACCTGGTGGCCCTGTCGCTGCTCCTCGCCGGCCGCCTGCCCGCCCCGAACCCGCTCTGGGGCTGGGGCTCGCCCCTGCTGGCCGGGGTCTTCCTGGCCCTGACCGGCCTGCTCCTGATCTGGGACCTGAAGCACCCCTTCCGCTTCCACCTGATCTTCATCCGGCCCCAGTGGCGGAGTTGGCTGGTGCGGGGGGCGTTCGTGATCGGGGCCTACGGGCTGCTGCTGGCCGCCGACCTGGGGGCGGGGCTGGGCGGCCTGGCCGCGATCCAGTTGGTGCTGATCGCTCCCGGCCTGCCCCTGGCCGCGCTGGCCGCCGTCTACACCGGCTTCCTCTTCGCCCAGGCCCGGGGCCGCGACCTCTGGCAGAGCCCGTTGCTGCCCGCGCACCTCCTGGTGCAGGCCTTCCTGGCCGGCTCGGCGGGGCTGCTGCCCCTGGCCCTCTGGCTGGCGCCGGGGACGACCGCGGCCCTGGCCCTGGTCCTGGCCGGGAGCGCGCTCGCCCATCTGCTGCTGGTGGTGGCCGAGACGACCCTGCCCCACCCCACCGCCCAGGCCCGGCTGGCCGGGCACGACCTGCTCCGGGGCGGGAGCGCGCTCTTCTTCTGGACGGGGGTGGCGCTGGTGGCGATCGCGGTGACCGCCCCCTGGACCGGGCCCTGGACCTTCGCCCCGACCCTGGCCGGCCTGGCCGCCTACGAGCACGCCTACGTGCGGGCCGGGCAGTCGGTGCCGCTGGCATGAGCCTCGACCAAAAAGGAGGAGGGGCGATGGACGGGCCGGCGCGCGCCGCCGGTGGTTCCGCGGAGGCCCGGGGGGAGACCTTCTACCCCGGTCCCAGCCGCGCCCACCTGGCCGCCTTCCCCCCTCGCGAGCGCTGGGACGACTGGACCGAGCTGGAGTCGCGCGGCTGGCCGCGACGGGTCGAGCGCCACTACACCCTGGTGCCCACGGTCTGCTTCAACTGCGAGTCGGGCTGCGGACTGCTGGCCTACGTGGACCAAGAGAGCCTGGAGGTGCGCAAGCTGGAGGGCAACCCCGAGCACCCCGGCTCCCGGGGCCGCAACTGCGCCAAGGGGCCGGCCACCCTGAACCAGATCACCGACCCCGACCGCATCCTCTTCCCCCTGCGCCGGGAGGGGGAACGGGGGCAGGGCCGGTGGGTCCGGACCACCTGGGACGAGGCCCTGGACGACATCGCCGCCCGCATCCGGGCCGCCATCCGGGAAGGGCGGCGGAACGAGATCATGTACCACGTCGGCCGGCCCGGGGAGGACGGGTTCACGGAGCGGGTGCTGGCCGCCTGGGGCGTGGACGGGCACAACACCCACACCAACATCTGCTCCTCGGGCGGACGCTCGGGGCACGTCTACTGGATGGGCATCGACCGGCCCAGCCCCGACCACGCCCACGCCCGGGTCATCGTCCTGGTCAGCGCCCATCTGGAGTCGGGGCACTACTTCAACCCCCACGCCCAGCGGATCGTCGAGGCCCGGCAGCGGGGGGCGCGGCTGGTGGTCCTCGACCCCCGGCTCTCCAACACCGCCAGCCAGGCCGACCACTGGCTGCCCACCCATCCCGGCAGCGAGCCGGCGGTGCTGCTGGCGATCGCCAACCACCTCATCCGGACCGGCGCCTACGACCGCGACTTCGTCCGCCGCTGGTGGAACTGGCGGGAGTACCTGGAACGGCGGCACCCCGAGGCGGAGCCGATCTTCGAGCGCTTCGAGGCGGAGCTGCGCGAGCTGTACCGCGAGTACAGCTTCGAGGTCGCGGCCGAGGAGTCGGGGGTGCCGGCCGAGGCCATCCGGGAGGTGGCGGAGCTGGTGGCCGGGGCCGGCACCCGGCTCGCCACCCACATCTGGCGAGCGGCCGCCGCCGGCAACCTGGGCGGATGGCAGGCGGCGCGCTGCCTCTTCTTGCTCAACGCCCTGACCGGGTCCGTGGCCACCGAGGGGGGGACCTACCCCAACACCTGGAACAAGTTCGTCCCCCGCCCCATCCACGTGCCCCCCCATCCCGAGACCTGGAACGAGCTGACCTGGCCGCCGGAGTACCCGCTGGCCACCAACGAGATGTCGTTCCTGCTCCCCCACTTCCTCAAGGAGGGGCGGGGCCGGATCGAGGTCTACTTCACCCGCGTCTACAACCCGGTCTGGACCAACCCCGACGGCTTCAGCTGGATCGAGGTCCTGAGCGACCCCTCCCGGATCGGGCTCCACGTCGCCCTGACCCCGACCTGGAACGAGACCGCCTACTTCGCCGACTACGTCCTGCCCATGGGCCACGGCTCGGAGCGCCACGACCTGGTCTCCTACGAGACCCACGACGCCCAATGGCTCGGCTTCCGCCAGCCGGTGCGGCGCGCCGCCCGCGAGCGCCGGGAGGGCCCGGTCGAGGACACCCGGCAGATCAACCCGGGCCAGGTCTGGGAGGAGAACGAGTTCTGGATCGAGCTCAGCTGGCGGGTCGACCCGGACGGCTCGCTCGGCATCCGCCGCTACTTCGAGTCGCGGCGCGAGCCGGGGACCAGGCTCTCGGTGGTCGAGTACTACGCCTGGATCTTCGAGCACTCGGTGCCGGGGTTGCCCGAGGCGGCGGCGCGGGAGGGCCTGAGCCCGCTCCAGTACATGCGCCGCTACGGCGCCTTCGAGGTGCGGCGGGGGATCGGCCCCCGCCACGAGGAGGAGGTGCCGCCGGAGGAGCTGGAGGACGTGCGCGTGGACCGGCTGGGACGGGTCTACTCCCGGGCACCCGCCCCCGATTCGCCCAACATCGTCCCCGAGAGCCTGCCCGACCCCGACCCCGAGGGCCGGCGCCGGGTGGGGGTGGAGGTGGACGGCCGGGTCCGGCGCGGGTTCCCCACCCCCAGCGGCCGGCTGGAGTTCTTCTCCTCGACCATCGCCGACTGGGGCTGGCCCGAGTACGCCATCCCCACCTACATCCGCAGCCACGTCCACCCCCGGCGGCTGGAGGAGGGACAGCTGGTGCTGCTGCCCACCTTCCGGGTCCCCATCCAGGTCCACACCCGCAGCGCCAACGCCAAGTGGCTGGACGAGATCGCCCACACCAACCCACTCTGGGTCCACCCCACCGACGCCGCCCGCCTGGGCGGCATCGCCACCGGCGACCTGGTCCGGGTGGAGACCGAGATCGGGCACTTCGTGCTCCGGGCCTGGGTCACCGAGGCCATCCGCCCGGGGGTGGTGGCCTGCAGCCACCACATGGGTCGCTGGCGGCCGGAGGGACAGCCCGGCCAAGGCCAGATGATGGCCACCGTCGGCCTGACCCGGGAGGGCAGCCGCTGGCGCCTGAGCCGGCGGAGGGGCGTGCGGTCCTACCGCTCGGCCGATCCCGACACGGCTCGCATCTGGTGGACCGACGCCGGCGTCCACCAGAACCTGGCCTTCCCCGTCCACCCCGACCCCATCTCCGGCCAGCACTGCTGGCACCAGGCGGTCCGGGTGCGCAGGGCCGAGCCCGGCGACGCCCATGGAGACGTGGTCGTGGACACGGCCCGCTCGGCCGAGGTCTACCGGCGCTGGCTGGCCACCACCCACCCCGCCCCTCGCTTCTCCCCCGACGGCACCCGGCGCCCCCACTGGCTCCTGCGCCCGCTCCGCCCCACCCGCGAGGCCTACCGCCTCCCCGAGCCGGCGGAGGCGGGTGCCCCGAGCCCGCCCCCGGCCGGGGCGGCCGGGATCGACCCGCCGGAAGACGTGGAGGCGGACGAGGGGGATTGACGCGGGCCGGCGGCGGCCGCGCGGCCCCTTCGGCCCGACCATCTACGACCCGACGCAGACGGAGGTGCAGTGATGACGGAGTTGCGCGAGGACAGCCTGCTCGACTGCACCGGGCCCCTCTGCCCGATGCCGTGGTCAAGGCGGCCCGGCACATCGAGGCCCTCCAGCCGGACCAGATCATGAAGGTCGTGACCACCGACCCAGGGGCGATCGTTGACTTCCCGGCCTGGGCCGAGGACACCGGCAACCAGCTGCTGGGGTGGCACGAGGAGGAGGACGGCAGGCCGGTCTTCTTCGTCCGCCGGGGCGACGAGGACGCTCAGGGAGGTCGAGGGCCGTGGTCTTCGAGCAGTTCCGTTACGAGCCGCTGGGCCAGGCCTCTTACCTGGTCGGCTACGGCCGCTCCCGCCAGGCGGCGGTGGTGGACCCGATCCAGGACCTGGGCCCCGACGTCTACGTCCTGGAGGCGGCCGACCTGGGGGTGGAGATCCGCGCCGCCCTGGAGACGCACGTCCACGTCGACTTCATCTCCTGTGCCCGCGACCTGGCCCGGACGGTGGACGCACCCATTGCCTCCATCGGGCGGCGCCGGTCCGCCATCCCTTCACGCCCCTCGACGACGGCCAGGTCCTGGAGTTCGGCAGCGTACGTCGGGAGGTGCTGCACACCCCGGCCACACGCCCGAGCACGAGCCTTGAGTCGGACCTCGGTCACCTCGGAGCGGCCAGAATACGCAGATACCCTATGGGGTATAGGCTGGTATGGAGTACCGTGATCACGCCGAGCTGCTCGCGGCGCTCAGGCGCATCGAGGGCCAGGCCCGTGGCATCCAGCGGATGATCGAGGAGGGACGGCCCTGCGATGAGGTGGTACGGCAGGTGTCGGCCATGCGCGCCGCCGTCGACCGCTTCAGCCACCGTCTGGTCGCCAGCAACCTTCGGGCCTGCCTGGAGGACGCCCAGCTGGAACCGGTGCTGAGGCACCGCCTCGAGGTCGGTCTGCGAGCGCTGTCCGAGATCCGTAGCTGAAGTCGGTGAACGAGGCGATGACGCGGGCCTGATCGACGAGAGGACCAGGCCCTCTCCATGGCCAGCCGCATGGCTCTGGCCTCGTCCCGGATGCGCTCGCCGGTGGTGGAGACCAACGAGTTCCCGAGCTGGCCGATCGGTCCGGGTGCAGGGGGAACCGACGACGGTGGTGAACCGCTCCAGGGCCTCGGTGGGGACGCTGCCGGAGGTGAGCTTCGGGACCTCGGCGCGCAGCCCGGCGACCGGAGAGGCCGCCTGACCAACGGGCCGCACTCCGGCCCCGGCCCGGCCGGAGCGAGCCCTTCCCCCACGCCCCGGTGGCCGCACCGCCTGTGCCATGCTCTGAGTGTGACGGCGCCGGCCTCCCCCTCCATCCCCGTCTACCTCGAGCTGGGGCCCAAACGGGTCTTCGCCGGTGCGGCCGACTGGCCGGGCTGGTGTCGCTCGGGCCGGGACGAGGGGCAGGCGCTGGAGGCGCTGGTCGCCGCCGCCCCCCGCTACCTCCCGGTGGCGGTGGAGGCGGGCCTGGCCTTCCCGATCCCCGCCGCCGTCGACGCCCTGACGGTGGTGGAACGTCTCCCGGGGTCGGCGACCACCGACTTCGGCGCCCCCGCCGCGATCGCCGCCGGCGACGCCCGGCCGCTCGTCCCCGGGGAGGGTGCACGTCTGGCCGCCCTGCTCCTGGCCTCGTGGTCGACCTTCGACCGGGTGGTGGCAGGGGCACCGGCCCAGCTGCGCAAGGGCCCGCGGGGTGGCGGCCGCGACCGGGACGCGATCGTCCGCCACGTGCTCGCCGCCGAGGCCCAGTACGTGCGCAAGCTGGGCCTTCGATCTCCCTCTCCCGAGCCCGGGGACGAGGCCGCCATCCACCGCCTCCGAACCGCCGTCGTCGAGGCGATCCGGTCGGCCGAGGCGGCGGCCGGATCCATTTCGGCGGGCTGGCCGGTGCGGTACGCGGCCCGGCGGATCGCGTGGCACGTCCTCGACCACGCCTGGGAGATCGAGGACCGGGCCGCAGCCGTCGAGCCGCGGCATCCTGGATGAGGCCAGGTGACCCCGGGGGGTCACGGGCCGGGCCGCCCCACGCGACCCGCAATCGCGTGGGCTCGTAGGTAGGAGGTGTGCGATGAGGATCCAGCAAACGTTCACGGTCGAAGCCCCGCCCGACCAGGTCTTCGCCTACCTGCTCGACGTGAACCAGGTGGCCGGCTGCATCAAGGGTGCGCAGCTGACCGAGGCCGTGGACAGCAAGACCTTCCGGGGCACGTTGCGGGTCAAGGTGGGAGCGATCCAGGTCACCTACCAGGGCACCGCCCGCCTGGTGGAGGTCGAGGAACACGACGAGACCTCGGCCACGGCCAGGATCGAGGGCGACGCGCGGGAGGTTGGGGGCCAGGGATCGGTCCGGGGAACTCTCGCGGTCAGGGTCAGCGGCACCCCGGACGGCGGGTCCCAGGTCGACCTCGACAGCGATTTCACGGTGACGGGACGGGTGGCCCAGTTCGGGCGTGGGGTGATGGAGGACGTGTCGCGCCGGATGGTCGGCGAGATGGCGGACTGCATCCGCGCCAACCTGCAGCGGTCGCAGGCCACTCGGAGCCAGTGAGCGGAACGGCCGCCCGGGGCGACGCGGTCACCGGCCGCCACCGGGCCGTGGCCCGAGCACGCCCTTGGCGACGGCACGGTCGCCCGGGGCGTGCCTCGACCGGGGGGACCTGCACCCCGCAGCCGGCGATCGGTCAGCGCGTCATCGCCCCGAGGGCGGCACCGGCCAGCGCGGCAGCGACCGCGAGCAGCGCATAGAGGACCGGGCGGCCCCGCCACCGGAGCGCCCGCCGCCAGACGGCTGCCACGATCCTCGGGGCGAGGCCGGACGCCCGGGCGGTATGGTCCCGCACGCCCCGCCACCCGAGCCCGTCCCCGGTCCGCCGGCGCCTCCGCGGCGCCGGCCGCGCCGGCTCGCCCCCGGCGACCTCGCCCGGCAGGGTAGCCTCGCCCTCCCCCCAGGCGCGCACCTCCCCCCCATCGGCGCTCCAGTAGCGGGCGCGCGTGATCAGGCCGTCCCGGACCACGTACCGTACCCTGGCCCTTCCCTCCAGGATCCAGAGGTCGAACTCCCCGTCGCTGGCGGCCGGCAACGGAATGACCTCCCCGCCCGCCGGCCCTCGGCGACGGGCCCGGTGAACCGGCCAGGGGAAGGCCGGCGCCCTCAGCGACCATGGGGGAGCGACCAGCCTCCCGAGCCGGGTGACGGCCGGGGTGAGTGCCGGCCTCGGTGGCCGAGGGCTTCGCTCGCCGACTGCGGGCCGGCTCCCATCCCCGGCAGCCGTCTCCCGGGGGCCTTCGCTGGTCGACCCGGCCCCCTCCCTGGAGGGGTCCACGGCGGCCGCGTCGGCGGCCGGTGAGGGGGTGGTGTGGAGTGCAGGGGCTCCGACCGGGTCGGAGCCCCCGCACGACTGCAGTGGGGGGGTGTCGGAGGTCCGCCGCCCAGTTTGGTACGGGCAGGGGTCGTGCTCCTGGACGGCGGACGCGAAACGGAGGTGGGAGAAATGGCTGGTCCGTTCACCGGGAAGGGCAGGCCCCGAACCCCCCGGCACCGCCTCGCCGAGGCGAAGGTGCGGGGCCGCCGGTCGTGAGGGGGAGGCCGGCTCCGAGCGAGCTCCCTTGGCACTGAAAATTTCCATTTCGATCTTGAGTGCCATATGGTACTCACGATGCCCAGCACTGTCAATTCCTTGAGGAATCCACCGTGCTCGATGACGTAGCCTTCTGCCGCACGTGAACGAGGATCGATCGGCCAGGCTGGCGGTCCAGGCCTTCCTCCGCGAGGCCATCAGGCGGGCCGGCAAAGCGGAGGCCGTGGCCCACGCGCTGAAGGGGAAGGTCAAGAGCCCGCCCAGCGACGGCCACACGGTCAGCGCCTGGGTACGCGAGACCAATCCCAACATGCCCAGGGCTGACGTCATCTTCGCCCTCGCCGGCCTCTACGGCATCTCGATCGACGAGTTCGTGCTCGGCGAACGCGAGCGACGCGCCCTCGGGGATCGGATCGCCAGGCTGGAGCAGCAGGTCCGCGAGCTCCAGGCGCGCTTCGACGCCGCCGGTCCTCGCACCGAGGAGCTGCGCGGGGCGCTGTCCCTGGTCAGGGAGATCGAGGCCAGGCTCGACGTCCTGGAACGCTCCCAGGAGTCCCGGGCGACCGCGTAGGGACGGCTACCGCCACAGCGCGGCGAGCAGCCGGGCGGGATGGACCAGGAGGTCGCGTGCCCCGTGCACCGACCCGACGGCACGTCGCCGGCCCCAGCACGGGGGCCGCCAGCCCCTCGCACCCGAGGGCGGCGATGTCCGGCGACGCTTCGCGGAGCATCCCGGCGTCGTCAGCAGCGTTGCCGACGGCGACCACGCCCGCCCCGGGCCCCGGATGAACCGCGCCCTCCGCCCGGCCTCCTCGCCGCCGCGGTGAGCAGCTCACGACCACGCCGGGGGCGCGGAGGGCTACCTCAGCGCCCCACAGGCGTCCCCCGGGAGCAGACGGTCGATGGCACGCCTCCTCGTCCGGTCACGGCTCGGGACCGGCGCAGGCGCTTCGGGGCTCCGCCACCGACCTCGCCTCTCCCCTGGCGGGATCGGCCCACTCCAGATCAGGCCCCTCGACCGGGTCCTTCAGCCCGAAGCGGAAGACGTCCCAACGGGCGTAGTGTCCCACCGTGTCCAAGTACGCCTTGGCCAGGCGGCGGGCTCCCAGGTCGATCTCGGCTTCGACCAGACCTTCCTCGTCCAGGACCGGACCCGCCAGGTACCTGCCGCTGGGGTCGACCACGGCGCTACCGCCCCGACCGAGGTTGTACCCCAGCATCTCCCGGAGGTCGGCGGGGGCCTGCCCGGGGTCGACCAGGGCGTTGGCCGAGACGACGAAGGTCTGGGTGGAGAGGGCGTAGTCACGCACCACGGCATCGATCTCACCGTGGCGGGCCGCCGGCCCGGGTCGCTTGTCGGCCAGGTGCTCGCCCGTCTCCCAGTAGCCGGGCCAGGCTGCGCAGTGCACCTGCTCGCCCATCAGGGCCAGCGCCATGCGCGAGAGCAGCATGTGGTGCTCGTAGCAGATGAGGCCGCCGACGACCGCGAACGGGTAGTCGACCACCCGCAGGTCCTCGCGGCCCCCGCGGCCCCAGTAGGCGCGCTCGGTGTGGGTCGGGATCAACTTTCGGTGCCGGCCGGCGTAGCCCCGCTCGGGGTGGAAGAAGAGCAAGGTGTTGAAGGTGGTCTCGCTGCCCCGGCGGTCGTCACGCTCGTTGGCCCCGACCACCGCTCCCACACCGCACTCCACGCAGGCGGCCGCGATCTCGGCCACCTCGGGTCCATCGACCGCGATCGCGGCCTCGTGCAGGCGTGCCGCCAGCTCGGCGGAGCGCCTGACCGACACGTGGCCGCGCCAGTAGGGGTAGCCGCCGACGAACGTCTCGGGGAAGACGACCAGGGAGATCCCCCGATCTCGAGCCCGCCTGACGGTGCGGACGATCCGCTCTACGTCGTCGGCCGGCCGGAAGAACAGACCGCGAAGCTGTGCCGCTGCGACCCGAAACGCGCCCGACGCGGTCACCTCGGTCGCCCCACGGTCCCGACCGTCGTCGTCAGTCGATCGCCGTCATCCGGCCGCGACCAGCCCCGCGGTCGTCGGGCCGGGACCGGCCCGCCCGGGGTCCTCGATCGCCGATCCGGCGGCGTCGAGGGTCGGCGGCGACCCGGACGATGGGTCTGGACGGCCACGATCAGGTCGCCCGGCACGTCCACGACCGCAGCCGCACCCTCGGCGAGCAGGCCGGCGCGGATCGGCTCCGCCTCCCGTGTGCAAGCGTGAGGCCGAGGACGAACTCCACCTCGGTCGGGGTCACGACCAGGCTCCCTCCACTTCATGATCCCGGCGACGACCGGCCCGGCGGCGACATCAGTCCGCATCGGCAGCCCGAGCCCGTTCATTGTGAGGCAAACTGAGCCCCCGTGAGGCACCGTAGCCCGCACCGGCCATCACAGGCACGATCGCTGGGCCCGCGCCGACGAGCCTCGGACCCGCCCGCCACGCCCCTGGGGAAGGGCGGCCGCACGGCATCCGCGGCGGCCGTCCCAACCAGGGTTGCCGCCGACCGGCCGGGTTCCACCGCCTCCGGCGCCGGCCGGACGCCGACCGGACGCGACCCTCGCCCGGAGCCGTCCGGCGCGACCGCAGGCACGCCTGTGCGGCACCGGCGACCAAGCATGCACGGGGGAAGGACCCATGGATGTACCCAGTTTCCTCACGGTGACGGACCAGGCGAACCTCAGCCTGCCCACGGTCGACCTGCCGGGGGTCTTCCTGCGCCTGGTGGCGCTCCTGCCCCTGATCGGCGGCTACATGGTGGCGAGGGAGGGACGGGGGAACCTGGGCCTGGAGATCATCGCCGTGATCCTCCTCGTCCTGGCGACCATCATCCCCCCCTCGGTCAGCATGACCAGCCTCCCCTCGCTGGGCCCGGCCATCGTCGACCGTCTCCCGGCGGTGCTGCTGCTGCTGGGCCTGGCCTTCGTCCGCGACGGCGGTTTCAAGATGATCATCGGCCTGGCCCTGCTGGCCATCTCCGGCCTCATCCTGCTCCCGCAGACGCCATGAGGGCACGAGGGACGCCGGCCGGCGGCACGGCCCCGGCCGGGGCAGCTACCGGCGGCCCGGGGCCGCTCCTCGGCGCCGATGGCAGTCAGGCCCACCGTGGGAGGGGGCGAGGGATCCGGGATGCGGCTGTCCTGGGACGGCCTCCGAACTCGCTCCTGGCGGAGAGGGTGGGATTCGAACCCACGATGCCCTCGCGGGCATAACGGTTTTCGGACGCCCGTGCCCCGTCCGGGTATGAAACCGATCGATGCGCCAGAAACCAGCGTGTTGACGACCATCGGAGACCGCATACCGATGTCGTCGGACAGGCGGTTCCGGCGGCACGGAATTCCGGCGTCCGGGCGGCCCACCGGGAGCGCTGGACCTCGTGTCTCTCCCGTTGGAATGGCACGCCGGCGTTATACTGCGCCCACGGCGTGAGTGCGAACGTCTCCGGGCTCTCCTGCTACCGAGAGTGCGCGGCCAGGATCGAGTCCGAATGGCCTTCTTTCTCCCGGCGCCGCACGCAGTGGATGGCCCAGCACCACCGGGGCGGCCCTGCCGCCGAGAAGGTGGCGGAGAACGTGCTCCAGGACCTCTTCACCAGTGTGCTCGATTGGTCCATCGCCGACCTGAACAACCAGCTCGGTCGAGCTGACATCGTACTGGCCCACCTCGGCATGCGCTGGTTGATCGTAGAGGTCAAACGACCGGGAACGCTCTCGTGGGGACATCGCGGCCTCGCCGCCGCCCTCGAGCAGGCTCGAGGTTATGCCGAGAAGCAGAGGGTACGCCAGGTCGCGGTGAGCGACGGCACGTTGCTCTACGCCGCTGAGCTCATCTCAGGAGGGGTACGCGACCGTCTGCTGGTCAGACTCGACCGCAAAGAACCACCTATCGACCTCTGGTGGATCAGCGCCAACGGGATCTATCGACCCCGCCCGGCACACGAGCTGGCGATGGTCGCGGACCAGCTGGAGACGGTGGCCAGATCGGAGGAGAACGACCCGCTCATCTCGTCGGGTGGGCAGCTGCTCCATCCCAGGTACGGCCTGCCGGCCACTTGCTTCGCGTACGTCGGAGATCCCAGCTGGCCGACCACCTGGCGACTGCCATACCTGCTCGCCGACGGGTCAATCGATACCAGGCGACTCCCCAAGGCAATCCAGAGCGTCCTGTCCAACTACCGAGGCACCCGTACGACGACGGTGCCCGAAGCTGCGGTACCCGAGGTGATGGTCCGACTGGCGCGCGCCGCCGCCAGAGCAGGGCGGCTACCAGAGCCAGGAGCAGCCGTCCGTGACGTCTACGGCTTGCTCGCCGACTACCTCGATCAGAACGAGCTGCGTCCACGTGTCGATCCGGCGTGAGTCACCCGGGCCGCCATCGGCGACGGAAGCCGACATGACGGTTGAGAGGCTTTGACCGGTTCGATCTCCAGGATGCAGGTTCAGGATCTATAGCAGCGTCTCGCATCAACCGGTCCAACGCGATCCGGACGCGGTTTCGCCGCTTCACACCTCGCGGTCGACCACGGTGGGCAGCGCGAGGGTCGCGGTCCCGGGGCGGTGGAAAAGGTGACGAGCACGGGCTCACCTGGGCGACCGAAACCCAAAGTGGGGGCACGTCCCTGAGGGCACCCGCCGGCCAGCGGTTCCGTGACTCGGTCGCGGAATGCTTCGACCCCGGCCGGGAGCCGGGCGAGATCCGGGAGAGGTGGCCCGGTTCGGGGTCATCTCCGCCTTCAGGGTCGGCAGGAGGCGAGGTGACCGAGTCCCAGCCCGAAAATCGGTCGGCGACCGGTCAGGCGGCGGGGGGAGGGTGGCCTTGCGGCTGAGGGACCCGAGTCGGCGGACGCAGAGCCGGCCTGGATGGCCAGCGTCCCTGAACCGTCGAGGAGGAACTCGAGCTGGGCGAGGGGGAGTTGGGCCTCGACCACAGGGGGATGGCCCCGCCTCCTCCCCTGGCCTCCCGGTGAGCCTGACCCGGGCGGACCGAGCGGCGCCGAGCACCTTGGGCTTGGCTGCGCCTCGCCCCGTCCAGACGTCACGCGGGCCGGGGCAGCCATCTCCCATCGCGGTCGGAGGTCCCTATCCGCATCGCTACCGAGCGCTGACCCGCTCGTTCACGCCACCATGGTTCGCCGTTAACCGGAGCCAGCAGCCTGGAGATGAGCCGAGCCCGGATAAGCTCGGTCGAGTCCGATGCGTGAGGGGAGATGACGCCATGCGGGGAATCATTCGACGTCGGTTCCTTGGATCGGTGGCAGTCGTGGCGAGCAGCGCCGGCTTCGAGCTGTTGCCACTCTCGATGAAGAAGGTGCTCGCCGCAGCTCCCGATCCACAACCCTTGCGATCGCTGCGGCAGGTCGAGCACGTGGTCATCCTGATGCAGGAGAACCGTTCCTTCGACTCCTACTTCGGCACGCTCTCCGGGGTGCGCGGCTTCTCCGATCCCGATACCCCACGCCTGCCCAACGCCGTCCGATCTTCTACCAGCCCGACCCGTTGAACCCTGACGGGTACGAGCTTTCCTTCCATCTCGACACCACCAAGACGAGCGCGGCCGCGATCGCCGATCTGAGCCACGCCTGGACCGCCCAGCACCAGTCGTGGAACGGCGGCAAGCTGGACAACTGGCTGCTCGTCCACCGAGCTGCCGATGGCGCCAACGGGCCGCTGACGATGGGCTACTACACACGCCAGGACATCCCCTATCACTATGCCCTGGCGGATGCCTTCACCGTCTGCGACATGAACTTCTGCTCGGTTCTCGGCCCCACCTGGCCGAACCGGCTCTACCTGATGACGGGGACGATCAACCCCGAGGGAGGGAAGGGTGGACCGGTGATCATCAACTCGGCGCCGGTGCCATACACCTGGACCACCTACCCTGAGCGGCTACAGGCGGCGGGGATCAGCTGGCGCGTCTACCAGGAGGCCGATAACTACGGGGAGAACGTCCTCCAGCACTTCCAGCAGTACCTCCGGGCATCTCCGGGCTCGCCCCTGTACCAGAACGCCATGGTCACGCTCCCCCATACGGCCTTCATGGACGACGTGCGCACCGGGAAGCTCCCCCTGGTTTCCTGGATCATGCTGCCGTCGATCTAACCGAGCATCCGCCGTACCTGCCGGCACGGGGGGCGGAGTACATCAACGACGTCCTGGAGGCGTTGGCCTCCACGCCCGAGGTCTGGGCCAAGACGGTGCTCTTCCTCACCTACGACGAGGACGACGGCTTCTTCGACCATGTGCCGCCGCCGACCCCTCCCCCGGGGACCCCTGGCGAGTACCTCACCGTCACCCCGCTGTCGGCCGCAGCCGGGGGATCGCGGGACCGATCGGGCTCGGCTTTCGGGTTCCCTTGATCGTCATCTCCCCTTGGAGCTGGGGAGGGTGGGTGCACAGCGCCGTCACCGATCACACCTCGATCATCCGCTTCCTGGAGGCGCGCTTCGAGGTGATCGAGCCGAATATCAGCAGCTGGCGCCGCCGCACCTGCACCGACCTCACAGCGGCACTGCGCTTCCCAGAGGCCAACCTCCGATTCCCTCGGCTACCCGACCCGGCACCGTTGGTCACCTTGGAGGAGCAAGGGGCAGCCACCCTGCCACCGCCGACCGTGCCCGCCGTGCAGACCATCCCTCGTCTGCATCGCCCACGGCATCGACATGCGCCAGGGGCTGCGCCAGCAAGATCTGGCCGTGGCCTGTGGCCACTGGCCCCTGCTGCGCTTCAACCCGGCCATGCGGAGAGCGGGCGAAAACCCCTTCCGGCTCGACTCGCCTCGACCGACCATTCCCTTCCGCGACTACGCCGAGAGCGAGCTTCGCTTCCATGCCCTGGCCACCAACCGTCCGCGGGAGGCGGCGGAGCTGGCGGAGATGGCCCAGCGGGTCGTGGACGAGAAGTACCGGGCGTACGAGCTGCTGGCCGGCCTCGGCGGCGAGCGCTTCCATCCCCCGGCCGACGAGGTGGGGCGGGAAGGTCGGTCCCCGAGGAGGCGCCCGTGGACCTGAGCACCCGCTACATGGGCCTCGAGCTCGCCAACCCGGTGGTGGCGTCCGCCTCGCCGCTCAACGCCGACCTGGACAACATCCGCCGCCTCGAGGACGCCGGCGTGGCCGCCATCGTCCTGCCCTCCTTGTTCGAGGAGGAGATCCGAGCTGAGGCGCTCCGCTACGAGCGGCTCACCGGGGCCGTGACGGAGAGCTTCGCCGAGGCTTTGACCTACTTCCCCGAGCACGGCATCACCCACGGCGGCACCACCCGCTACCTGGACCTCGCTCAGCGTGCGGTCGAGGCCGTGGACGCGCCCATCATCGGCAGTCTGAACGACACCACGCCTGAGGGGTGGATCACCTACGCCAGGGAGATCGAGGAGGCCGGCGCGCACGGCCTGGAGCTCAACGTCTACTTCCTGCCCACCGATCTCTCCCTCAGCGGTCGCGCGGTGGAGCAGCGCTACCCGGACGTCCTGGCCGCGGTCCGGGAGACCGTGACGATCCCCATCGCGGTCAAGCTCAGCCCGTACCTCAGCGCCCCCGGCCACGTGGCCATGGAGCTGGCCCGCGGCGGCGCCGACGCCCTGGTCCTGTTCAACCGCCTCTACCAGCCGGACATCGACATCGTCCGGCTCCAGCTGCGCAACGACCTGGAGCTGAGCCGTCACGAGGAGATCCGGCTGCCCTTGCTCTGGATCGCGGTCCTGGCCGGCCGGGTCCGGGCCTCCTTGGCCGCGAGCACGGGCGTCGAGAGCTGGGAAGAGATCGTCAAGTACCTCATGGCCGGGGCCGACGTGGTCATGACCACGTCGGCGCTCCTGCGGCACGGGGTCGGCTTCGTGGGCGACCTCCTGGCCGGTCTTCGGGCCTGGCTCTCGGCCCGAGGCATCCACTCGGTGGATCGCATCCGCGGCCTGCTGAGTCGCCAACGGCTCGGTCTCACCGAGGCCTTCGAGCGGGCGAGCTACCTGGAGATCCTGAGCTGGCCCAGGGGCGGGGAGAGGAGCTGAAGGGAAAAGGCGCGGAGGGCCGAGCGGGGCACTCAGTCGAGTTCCAATCCGACCCGTCTACGGCCGACGGGGCCATCTCCTTCCCTCAGGATGGGCACCACCCGCCGCGGCCGGCCCGGCGACGGCCAGGCGCGGAGGAGAGGCACGACTGACCGCCGAGGATCGGCGGGGACGGACCGCGATGGGCCGCCGATCGAGGAGCTGCTGCCCGACTCGCTGGCGCCGGAGGGGACGCGAGCCGCCGCCGGCTACCGAGCCTGCGAGCCGTGGCGAAACGTCATCCGGACCGCTTTCGGCGAGGACATGCCTCCTTGCCCGCTCGTGCGTGTGGGAGAGCAGCCGGGCGACCGCGAGGACTTGGAGGGCCACCCCTTCGCGGGGCCCGCAGCGAGCCGCTCGACCGCGTCCTGTGCGACCTCGGGCTGGACGCGGGGCAACCTACCGAACCGATCTGGCAGCTCTCGACCGCCGGCTGTGCCGCAGTGCTGCCGCTGCACCCCCACCGAGGCCGTGCCTTTCTTCAGGAACCCGGTCTCGTCCAGGATGCCGATCCCTCGGGGTCGCCGAAGGTCTCGCCCACGAAGGCCTGGAGGCGATCTCGGGCGGCCTCGACGTCCCAGTCGACCCGATCGAGCAGCCGCTGCCTGCGGTCTCAGGTGGCATTCCCCACCGCCTCGGCCACCTGCCAGTCGTTCTTGCATGCGACCGGGGCGAGCAGGCCCCGCAGGTACTTGGCCGCCTGCTCGCGGGACTCCCGCCGAGCGAACCGGTCGGCGAAGCGCGCGGGGAAGGCGAGGAAGGCCTCGCCCCAGCGCTCCAGGTCGTCGACCGTGGTCACCGTCCGCTATCCCGCCGAACTCGAGGCCTGGGTGAACGACCCAACCGACCACCCGGTGGAGCTACGGGACGGGATGCTGGTGCGCCTGTTCTTCTCCGATGCGGTCGGGCCGACGGCACGCCTGGAGCTGGCCCGCCGGCTGGCCGCCCGTCACCGCGCGAAGGGGGATCAGCTCGCCGGCGTCTGCCAGCAGCTGGCCGCGGATCCGTCGCGGCCACGGATGCACCAGGAGGTGCTGCGGCTGGGTGCGGAGTTCCACGACTTCCTGGCCCGCTGGTACGAGGGCCTCGCTGCCCGCCTGGACGAGAAGGAGGAGACGAGATGAAGGAATCGGGATCCCGGTGGGTGGTCCTGCTCTCCACCTGTCTGGGCTTCTTCATGATCATGCTCGACACCACGATCATGTACGTGGCCACCCCGAGCATCCTGGCCGGGCTGCATGCTGGCCTGGACCAGGTGCTCTGGGTCTTCAATGGCTATCTGCTCGCGTTCGCGGTGCTCCTGGTCACCTCGGGCCGGCTCGGCGACCTGTTGGGGCCGCGCGATCTCTTCGCGGCCGGATTGACCGTGTTCACCGTCGCCTCCGCCCTCTGCGGCCTGTCCCAGGATGCCGGCCAGCTGATCGCGGCCCGGATCCTGCAGGGGATCGGAGGCGCGATGCTCGCCCCCCAGACGCTCCCCCTGCTGCTCTCGGTCTTCCCGCCCCAACGGCGGGGTGCAGCCTTCGGTGTCAACGGGGCCGTGATCGGTGTGGCCACCGTGGCCGGTCCGACCCTGGGCGGGTTCCTGGTCACCGTCGGCGACTGGCGCTGGATCTTCTTCATCAATGTCCCAGTTGGGGTGCTGGCGGTGGTGGCCGCGCTGCTCTGGATCCCAGACCTGCGACCGGGACGGCGCCACCGGCTGGACCTGCCTGGGGTGGGCCTGGCCAGTCTGGGCCTGCTACTGCTGGTCTTTGCCCTGATCGAGGGTCAGCGCTACCACTGGTCGGCGGTCATCCGGTCGCTGCTCGTGGCGGCGTGCGCTGCGATCGGTCTCTTCCTGCTCTGGGAACGCCGGCAGCCCGAGCCGCTGGTCCCGCTCGACCTGTTCCGGAACCGCGACTTCTCGGTCATGAGCTGGGCCGGAGCCGTGGTCCAGTTCGCCATGCAGGCGATCTTCATTCCGGTGCCGATCTACACGCAGGCGGTCCTGGGATTGACCCCGCTGAAGTCGGGCCTGGTGGTGGTGCCCCTCTCGATCGCCAGCGGCACCGTCTCCCCGATCGCCGGGCGGCTCGCCGACCGGCTGGGGGCCAAGTACCTGCTCATGGCGGGCCTCGGGCTGTTCGCGGCCGGGACCACCGGCCTGGTCGGGGCCGCCCGCACTGACGCCCAGGCCAGCGACCTGGTGCCCTGGTTCGCGGTTGCCGGAATCGGCATGGGCCTGACCTTCGCCCCGATGGTCACCCAGGCGATGCGAGGCATCCTGCCCGTGCAGGCCGGCGCCGCCTCGGGCGTCCTCAACACCGCCCGACAGCTTGGCGGCGTGCTCGGAGCGGCGGTTGTGGGAGCTGTGCTCCAGAGCCAGTTCGCCACGGCTCTCAGGCAGCAGGCGGCCGAGGGGACGGCGTCCCTGCCGCACGCGCTCGGAGCAGGCTTCCGGGTTGCCTTCGACCATCTGGCTGCGGCCGGCCTGGAGCTGGGCGCGAACCGCTCCGCCGCTGTCCCGCTGCCGCCCGGTCTCCCACCAGCTTCGCGGGCCGAGCTGCTGAGCCTCGGCCATCAAATCTTCGCCAGCGCCTACGTGGCCGCCATGCGGCCGACCGTGATGCTGGCGGTAGCGGCGCTGGTGGCGGCCGCCCTCAGCTGTCTGCTGGTCCACCGGCGACCCGACGGATCGGTGCCGGAGCCAGCTGCGCAGACGGCCGCAGACCCCGACCGCAGGGTCGAGCTATTCGTCGACTGAGGGACGGCGAGTCGGGCCCTTGGCTCACGAACCGAAGTCCCGTATGGGATCGGGTGCGCCACCTCGCCGGCCTCAACCGATCGTGCGGAGAACCAGCCGAGCCCCCGACCCGACCCCGCCACTCTGGGCGCCGGGTGCCCCGGAGTCTGCCGGGGGACGGCATGGCCTGGCTTCGGCCACACCAGGCTCCTACACCGTTTCGGACCAGCGAGCTTCGCCTGGCTCCGGGTGATCGAGCAACGCCACCTGGCGCCGGGTCCCGGCCTGGTTGCGGGTGCATCGGCCGGTGGGGCGCCAGGATCCCGGGGATGACACGTACCCCTTCTCCAATGCTCCAGGGAGGTTCGAGCTGGCGGAGATGGCCTGGGTGGCTTGCGTCTGCGGTTCCCGCCGCGGTTGCGCCGGAAGCGCCGGTGGGTGCCGGACCAGACCAGCGGAGACGCGGTGCCGTTGGGCCAGGCGGAGGTGTGGCGGCGGTGAGGATGGCACACCCGCAGATGCCCAGCAGCGCCGGGAGACCTGACGAGATCGGCCAGCTCTCGGTCGAGCTGACCGATCTCCGTGCTGAGCTCGCGGCCGCGGGCGAGGCCGCAGGCGAGCCGGGCGGTCGCCGCCGGCCAGCCGGGTCTCGACAAGGACCTCCTGTTCTGTATGGATTTGTGTTACGGATGGATCCTCGCATGGCGAGGAGCGGCGACTCGGTGATGAGGGAGTCGAGGATCGACTGCGCAGCGCCCGGCGCCTTTGCCTGGTTGGCTACGGTCGGTTTCGCCTTCGCATCGATCATCCGCGTGTCGGGCGGTACAAGGCGCGGACGATCCAGCCTTCCTCGCTGGGAGTGAAGGCGGGGACGAGGTCCCGGTGGCCGGGCTGGCCCAGCTCGAGCCAGCGGTCGCGGAGCCGCTCCAGCCGGCCTCGGGCCTCGGCCGAGCCGGCGGCCAGCAACGTCCCGTCATGGAGCACAACCGCGACCCCCCCGGGCGTGGCCACACCCAGGCCGTAGTCGTCGGGGGTGCCGGCACTGGCCGGATCGGCGGCGGCGGCGAGCACGAAGGCGGTGAAGGCCTCCACACCCTCCGGGTCAAGGAAGCCGGGTTCGGACGCGGCCGACTCCAACACGTTCAGGAGCGGCTCCAGCGCCTCTGGAGGCTGGCCGTGCAGCCGGTGGCCGCTGATCCAGGTGGCGGCGCCGTCGCCCCGGGGGCGGACGGCGTCGACGTGGCGGATCGGCGTTCCCGGAGAGGTGATGACCTCGGGGGCCATCTCGACGAAGGAGCCCGGGTGCAACGTGGCCTCGCCGGGCTCACCGCCGGCCACTCGGCAGCAAAGGACAGCGTTGGCGGCCGCGACTCGGGCGATCTCGACCGGGGTCACGATCGTCCCTCCGACCGCCGTCTGCTCGACCCAGGCCCGGGGGAGCAGGTGGGGGGTGGCCCAGGCCACGATGCCCTCGAAGGGGGCGGCAGAAGGCCAGCCGCCGAACCCGTCGGCACGGTGAACCTCGACCTGGCCATGGCCAGCCTGGCGGTGGAGCCGCTGCGCCCGCTCGACCAGGCCGGGGTCCACGTCGAGGGAGACCAGGCGGCCCTGGGGGCCGAGCACCTGGGCCAGGAGTGCGGCCGAGTAGCCGGAGCCGGTACCGACCTCGAGCAGGCGCTGGCCGGGACACGGGTCGAGCAGCTCCAGCATGGCCTGGATGACCTCTGGGGCGGAGGTCTGCGGGATCCAGGTGCCGTCGGGGTGACGCGCCCAGGCGTCGTAGTCGACGGTGGCTACCGCGGCGGCGACCCCATTCATGGCGCGTTCCTCCAATCGGTGGGGGAGATGGTGAGCAAGGGCTGGTAGGTGAGCATGGAGTCCGGCTCGCCGATGATCGCCCCCGAGGCGTCGGCGAGCCAGGCGTGCATGCTGAACGGTGGCGTGCGCACGCCGACCTGCCAGGTGACCCCGAGACGGCGTGCGCCCAGCCACAGGACCGCGGCCAGCGAGCGTTCCAGGCAGGCCACCCGAAAGGGCAGTCGGGAGGCTCCGGCGTCGATCGCGCGCAGCGCGGTCAGGATCTCTGCCTCCCTGGCCGGTCGACGTGTGCTCCCCGCCAGGCGTCGGACCAGGGCCGTGAGCCGGCGGAAGCCCAGACCGTGCAGCGCCGCCACCGCCAGGATGGCGGCCCCGGCACCGAGCACGGCATGGCCGATCGGCGGCCCGAGATCCCGACCGACCGCCATGGGGGTGCTCACGGCTCGGCCCGCACGATGCCGGCAGCGCTCATGACCGCCACCAGATGGTCGAGATCGCTGCGTACCCGGTCGACGGAGATCGAGTACTGTTTGGCGACGTCGGCCGCCGCTAGATCGAGATCGTCATTCGCAGCCTCGATCGCCCTCCACACGGCGACGGCACCGGCGTTGCCACGGTAGACCGTCCCTTCCGGCGACAGGACCACCAGGCTGCCATCGGCGATCTCCGCAAGGATCGCCCCGGGCACGACCCGAATGCGCCTACCACGCACGGAGGTGGCCCCCGGCGGTCGTGTCCAGGGACCGCAGCCAGAGCTCCATGCCGATCACCGCGTCGAAGGCACCGAGCCGGATGGGCAGACCGGCGCCGGCACGTCGCAGCTCGGCCACCACCTTCCGCTCGTCCAGCAGCCCGAGCCCACCCAGGCGGGAGTGGGTGAGCAGGTCGGTGAGGGCGTCCGCGTTCTCGCGCAGCCCGAGATAGGCCAACTGGGTGTAGTCGCCCTTGGTGCACCGGTTCAGGAGACGGCCCGGCACCAGGTTCCGCACCGCTGCTGCCAGAAGCGGCTTGTAGCGTTCGGGGTCCGTCCGCACCCAGGCGGGCACCGACCAGGCGGCTCGGACCACGCCATCGTCGAGGTACGGTGCGTGGAGGTTCACGCCGCACGATCGGGCCATCTGGGCGTACAGCCGTTGACTGCGGGCCAGGGCATTCAGCCCGAGCCAGGCGATGGCCTCACCGGTGTCCCACTCCCCCGGCACCACCGAGCTGGGATGGTGCCGGGCGTGCTCCTCAATCATGGAGGCCGCCACGTGACGGGCTTCGGGCGTCGCCCACCTCGTGGCCGCATCGGGGGTGAACCAGGCGATCAGCTCTCGCAGGTCGGACGGCTCGGGCGCCGGATCCAGCAACCGGGCGACGGTGCGGTGCAGAGCGGTCTCGTACCCGATGCGGCGGGTGGCAACGGCGGTCCGGGCCAGGGCGAGCGGCGAGAGGCAGCGCAGCCGCGCCCAGCCGGTGACGTGCTGCCACAGCCGTGGCAACCGCCGTGGCGTGGCGAGGTCGATCAGGTAGGCGGGCGCCGCCATCAGCACCGCATCCCCGCCGTCGCCGGTGAGGTGGAGGTCGGAGCCGCGCCGGGCCACCTGGAGCATCCACCACCGTTCCCGCGCGGCCGTGACCAGACACTCGTCCGGCTCGTCCAGCGCCGGCACCTCATCGAGCCCGGAATACGGCAGCGCCGACCGGGGCACGTCCAGACGCTCGTGACACAGGCCGGGCACCTCGGTTGCGAGCTCCGCCGCTGGCTCCGCGTCCTCCACCTCGTCGAAGGCCATGGTCAACGCCGGCAGCCCCTGCGCTGACGCCTTCGCCGCCAGCACTGCGATGGTGGACGAGTCGAGGCCCCCGCTCAACTCGACGGTGGGCCGTCGTGCCCGGGCGATCCGCGCATCGACGGCCCTCACCAGCGCCGACCGCAGCGCTGTGCCGCCCTCGACCAGGTCCCGGTCCGGGCGGGGAAGGCGGACCAGCGGTGTCGTGGTCGTCACGCCGCCTCTTCGAATCCGAAGCGCCCAACCGGGACGCAGGGCCCGGACGTCGCGCCAGGGGGTGCCGGTCCACCAGACGTTGGTCAGGCCGGGAAGCAGCCAGCGTGCGGCCAGCCAGGGGATGTCGAGCCTCCACCCGATCCTGTCAGCAAGGATGGTGGCGTGCGAGCCCATCATCGCTCCATGGTCGGTCGTGTGGGTGTAGAACACGGGATGCTGGCCGGCGAGGTCGCCCGTAGCCACCACCTCATCCGGTCGGACGAGGATGATCGCCCGGCTGCCGTCGAGCCGTGCCAGGGCTTCTGCCAGCACCTCGGTGGCTGGCCGGTCCGGTTCGAGCCGATTCGCGAGGTCCCGCAGGTCGTCCTGCCGCATGGTGCAGCAGCCCACGACCAGCAGACCGCAGCCGGGCCCTTCCTCGCGTCGGACGGTCAGCGCCGGCTCGGGGGGGCCGTGCCAACAACGGAGATTGCCGACGGTGAGGCACGATCCCCCGGGCAGTACCGCCCGAAAGGAGAGGGCATCGACCTCCCTCGGGCTCAGGATTCCCACCCACCACATGGCGTAGCCGGACGAGTGACGAGGTCACCAATAGCGCATTCTCAGGTCGTGGGTGTCGTACCTCTTCGGGCCCCTCACCAGTGCGACGATTTCGCCCAACGCCACGAGGGACGGAGGTTCGTACCCTGCCGGATCGACATCGTCACCTTGTCGGATCGCTCGATGAGAGCGGCTCGTGACCGATCTCACCAAGTCCCCGTTCGTCGCCTCCGGGAGATGCCTCCTGTCCATGGGATACCTCCTGCGATCGAGTCTCCCGATCAGTTAGACACGGCCTTGCGTAGGAGGCAATGACACCGCCTGCACATGGAGTTCTCCCTCGAACGCCGATGAGCATCGCTCTCCAACGCCTCTTTTTTCGTCCGGCCTCCATGTCTCCGGTCGCGTCCGTCGGAGGGGGCGAGCCTCTGGCCGCGGGGCCGAAACCCGGATGGGGCGGATCGGCGGCCGGCGCCGGTCCCGCGCCGCCATCGTCCAGGCCTTCGCCCGGGACCTGCTCGCCCCCTGATCGCCGCCAAGGTCAGCTCGAGATGTCGGCGGAGGTCGCGCCTGGGAGGACGCGAGGGAGACGGTCGTTGCCGCGGCACCAGGTGGGGCCGAGTGAAACTGGCAGGTCATCGATTCGGTCAGGCCCAGGAGCTGGTGCTGGGCTGCCGGCGGCGGCTGGAGGCGCTGGTCAAGCTGGGCCGTTCGGTGGGGCTCTGCACCGTGCTGGCCACCCAGAAGGCGACCGGGGACGCCA
>JAJPKS010000382.1 GCA_021323605.1 Bacillota bacterium
TACCAGTTCATCCTGGTGGCCCCGACCGCGACCCTGGCGCCCGGGACCACGGTGGTGCTTGCCGTGCTGGCCATCTATCGCATCGGTGACGCCCTGCGGAACCGCCTGGACATACCGGCCTGAACGGTCCCGGCGGGCCCGGGCGCCGACGCTCCCCATCATCACTCTGGAGGTGGCTCAGCGATGGCTGATCGGATCCTCGACCCCACCGGCCGGTCGGCAGGCAAGCCGGCCCTGACCATGGCTCCGCGGCCCGCCGGCCTGCGCGGGGCGACCGTCGGCCTGCTCGAGAACCGCAAGCACAACGCGGCCCGGTTCCTGCAGGAGGTGGGCCGGTTGCTGGTCGAGCGGCACGGGGCGAAAGAGCTGGTGCTGCGCAGCAAGGGGGGCTCCAACGCCCCCGTCGAGGAGCCGCTGCTGGAGGAGCTCGCCCGCCGGTGCGACGTGGTCGTCACCGGCGTCGGCGATTGAGGGTCCTGCAGCGCGTCGGCGGTCGCCGACGGGGTGCTCTTCGAGCGGCGGGGCGTGCCGGCGGCGGTGATCTGCACCGAGGCCTTCCGGGCCAGCGCCGACGCCATGGCCGGGGTGCAGGGGGCGCCGGGCTACCGCTACGTCACCACTCCCCACCCGGTGGCCGTGCTCGGCCCGGAGGAGGTGCGGGAGCGCGCCGTCCAGGTCCTTCCTGCGGTGGTGGGGCTCCTGGTGGCGGGGGAAGGGGAGAGGTGAGCGGACGTCCCCGGCCCTCCCGGGCCCTGGCGACGGGACCGAGGTTTCCCTCCCCGACGGGCCCGGTACAGTCCTGAGTATGACCACCAGGATCGAGAAGACCGAGGAAGAGTGGCGGGCGCAGCTCACCCCCGAGCAGTACCACGTGCTGCGCGAGCACGGCACCGAGCCCGCCTTCACCGGCCGGTACTGGAACGCCCACGAGGACGGGACCTACCACTGCGCCGGCTGTGGGGCGGAGCTGTTCAGCTCCGCGACCAAGTTCGACTCCGGGACCGGCTGGCCCAGCTTCTGGGCCCCGATCGACCAGGAGAAGGTGGAGCTGCACGAGGACCGCAGCTTCGGGATGGTCCGGACCGAGGTCCGCTGCCGGCGGTGCGGGTCCCATCTGGGGCACGTGTTCGACGACGGGCCGGCGCCGACCGGGCTGCGCTACTGCATGAACTCCTGCGCCCTGGACCTGCGCCCGTCCCGTTGAGCCGGTCCCCGGCCTCGGCCGAGGTTCGGCGGCCGGTGCCAGGCGGCGGCCGGGAGCGGTGGTGCCGGTGAGGAGGCGGTCGTGCCTGACCTCGAGTGCCGGCCGCTCATAGCTGCCCGCTGGGGCGATCTGGAGCGGCTGTTCGGGCCCCGGGGCGCCTGCGGAGGATGCTGGTGCATGTGGTTTCGGCTGTCGGGCGCACGTTTCCGGTCCGGGGCCGGCGACGCCAACCGGGCGGCGCTGCGCCGGCTGGTCGACGCCGGCGCCCCGACCGGATTGATCGCCTACCGGTCCGGGGCGCCGGTCGGCTGGTGCGCCGTCGCTCCCCGCCGGGACCAGCCGCGGCTCACGCGCTCGCCGCTGGTGCGAGCCGCGGAACGGCTCCGCCCCGCCCTCGAGCCGGTGTGGGCCGTCACCTGCCTCTACCTTCCCCCCGCCCACCGTGGACAGGGGGTGGCCCGTGCTCTGGTGCGGGCCGCGGTCGATCACGCCGGGTCCGCCGGCGCCCGAACCATCGAGGCCTATCCCCGTGACCCTCAGGCCCGGCCGGTCACGGCCGAGGCCGCCTACGTTGGCCTGCTCCCGCTCTTCGCCGACCTCGGCTTCCAGGAGGTCGCTCGGCCGTGGCCTGCGCGCCCGGTGGTCCGCCGCTCCCTTCCGATGTGATCACCGCCGGCGGCGCCGGCGCCAGAGGCGCTGGCCGCGCTCACTCGCTGTAGGCACGCGCCACCTCGGGACGCAACAGGCACCGGGCCGCGCCCTCGGCGACGCAGGTGAGCGGCCGCTCCGCCACCCGCAGCGGGAACCCGAAGGCGTCCTCCAGCAGCTGCGTGAACCCCTTCAGCAGCGAGCCCCCGCCGAAGGCCAGCACTCCGTCCCGCATGATGTCCCCCACCGCCTGGGGCGGGAGGTCGTCCAGACAGGCGGCCAGGATCTGGACGATACCGTCGCTGGTGGGCCTGATCGCCTCCACCACCTCCTCGGCCCGGAGCGTGATCAGCTTCGGCCGGCCGGTGGCGGCGTCACGGCCCTCGACCACCAGGGAGCCGTCGGCCTCGTCGCGAACCCGCACCTTGACCTCCTCGGCGGTCAGCTCGCCGACCAGGAGCTGATGCTCCTGGCGGAGGTACTGGTGGAGGGCGAGGGTCATCTCGTCCCCGGCCACCCGGCAGGAGCGCGTGGTCAGGATGCCGCCGTAGCAAAAGCCGGTGACCTCGGCCGTCCCCCCACCGACGTCGACCACCATGTGCGCCCGGGGTGCGAGGGGGTCGAGGCCGCAGCCCAGCGCGCCCGCAATCGGCTCGGGGATGAGCGTCACGTGGCCGAAGCCGGCCTCGTCCGCCGCCTCGGCCAGCGCCCGGCGCTCCAGGGCCGTGGCTCCGGCGGGGATGCCGATCACGGCCCGCGGTCGCACCCGCTCCCAGGGCTTGCGGGTCACCCGGCGCAGGATGGCGACGATGAAGGTCCGGGCCGACTCCAGGTCGGTGATGACGCCGTCGCGAAGTGGCCGCACGGCCACCATCCCGGCCGCGGTCCGTCCGATCAGCTCCCGCGCCTGGCGCCCCACGACCACCGGACGGCGGTGATCACCGGCCACCAGCATGACCGAGGGCTCATCGAGGACGATGCCGCGGTGGGGATGGCATACGACCGTGTTGGCGGTTCCGAGGTCGATGCCGAAACCACCGGACAGCCAACCCAGAGGATCCCCCCCCATCACGACCGCCTCGTTCTCCATCTTAGGCCCGCCCGGGGCGAGCGGCGTCGTGGCGTTGCGCTCGGCGCCCTTCCGGCTCCACCGCTCTCGGGCGTTGGGCCCCCTCCCGGTCCGGCGGCCTGCTAGCGTGGGCGGCATGACCTACATCGGGCTCCACCTGCCCTCGTTCACCTTTCCCGGCGTCGAGCCGTCGCGGCTGTATCCACGGGTGCTCGAGATCGCGAGGACGGCCGAGGCAAGCGGCTTCACCGCCCTCTCGGTCATGGACCACTTCCACCAGATCGCCGGCCAGGGCGCGCCCGAGGAGCCGATGCTGGAGGCGTACACCGCCCTGGGCGGGATCGCCGCCCACACCTCGCGGGTGCAGGTGCTGAGCATGGTGGCGGGGGTCGTCTACCACAA
>JAJPKS010000339.1 GCA_021323605.1 Bacillota bacterium
CGACGACCTTCGGCGAGCTGGGCATCTCGGTGAGCAAGATCGTGGTGACCTCCCTGAGCGAGGAGGTCTTCTTCGCTCGGCTGCACCTGCGGCAGAACGGGCGGGAGGTCGACGTCGATTCCCGGCCCAGCGACGCCATCGCTCTCGCGGTTCGCTTCGAGTGCCCCATCTACGTGGCGGCGGAGGTGCTGGATCGGGCGGGCGTGGTGCCGGAGAAGGACGAGGACGAGGCCCCCCAGGGTGAGCGCGGTGAGAAGCTGGACGAGGACCGGCTGGCGGTGTTCCGGAACCTGGTCAACAGCCTGAACCTGCCCGACCTGCCGGACGAGCCGGGCGCGCCGGGGCGGGGCTCCCAGAGCTAGGCCGACTCGCTCGCGGTCGTCCAGCTCCTGGCGTCGGGAGGGGGCGACGGACGCACGTCGCTGGTATCTTCGTGGGACCCATGAGCCAGCCCTCCGTCGCCCTCGTGACCGACTCCACCTGCGACCTCCCGCCCGACCTGGCCCGCGCCCACGACGTCATCGTGGTCCCGCTCACGGTGACGCTGGAGGGGCGGAGCTACCAGGACGGCGTCGACATCACGCCCCAGGCCTTCTATCGGAAGCTGGCCGCCTCCAGCAGCCCGGCCGTCACCTCTCAGCCCTCGCCGGGACAGTTCGCGGCCGTCTACGAGCAGGCCCTGGCGGAGCACGCCCGGGTGCTGTCGCTCCACCTCTCCAGCAAACTGAGCGGGACCTACGCGGCCGCCCAGCAGGGGGCCGAGCTGGTCGGCCGCGACCGGATCCGGGTCGTCGACACGGGCATGGTCTCCCTGCCCCTGGCGCTGGTGGTGCTGGCGGCCAGCCGCATGATCAAAGAGGGCCTGGACCCCGACCGGGTGGTGGCCGAGCTGCGTCCCATCCAGGAGGCGATGCACGTGTACTTCGTCGTGGGCACGCTCGAATACCTACGCCGCGGTGGCCGCATCGGCCGGGCCGGAGCCCTGGTGGGCTCCCTCCTCCAGGTCAAGCCGGTGCTCACCCTCCAGGAGGGAGAGGTGGGCCTGCTGGAGCGGGTTCGAACCCAGGAGCGGGCGCTGAGCCGGGTCATCCAGCTGGCCCAGGAGGTCGAGCAACCCCTCTGCACCGTGGTCGGGCACGCGGCCGCCGAGGAGGCGGCCCAGCGGCTGGCGGCCGCGCTGGAGCCGGTCAGCGAGTCGCTGCTGGTCGGAGCCGTGGGCCCGGTGGTGGGCGCGCACGCAGGGCCGGGAACGGTCGGCGTGAGCTGCTATCCCGCCCGCCTCTTCCCGCTCTCGCTGCCCGGGCGGGGGGACGGGAGCCGGTCCGGGAGCTGAGCAGGGGCCTCGAGACCCGGGTCCCGTGGCGCCCCGGCCGACGCCCGCCCCTCCCCGGTCAGCGCCGCCGCCAGGTGATGCCGGCCGGCGTCGCCCGTTTCTCCAGCCGACCCTCGAAGCTGAGCGACTGCAGGTGGGCCAGCCCCTCCTGGAGGGCCATGCGCATGTCGTGCAGGTTCTCGCGCCGGCCCCAAACGGCCACCGCCACCCTCCAGGCGTCGAGCTCCCCGTCGCCCACGATGGCCTCGATCTGGGCCTTGCGCCGCTCGTGGTGCCGCACCAGGTCCGCCACCCGCGCCGTCACCGCGGTGAAAGCGGCACCGTGCGCGGGCAGCACCATCGCCGGGCGCAGCTCGGCGACACGGCGGAGCCCGGCCAGGTAGTCGTCGAGGGGGTTCGGCGTGCTCTGGGGGTGCAGCCCGATGTTGGGAGTCAGCTCGGGCAACAGGTGGTCGCCGGCGAAGAGGATGCCCGAGCCCAGGTCGAACAGACAGACGTGGCCGGGCGAGTGGCCCGGCGTCCACTCCACCCGGAGCCGTCGCTCGCCCAGCTCGAGCACCTCGGTGCCGTCCAGCTGCAGGCGAGGGCGGGCGGGGCGGACGAACTTCCGGAAGTGACGAGAGGCGTTCTTCAGGAAGTCGACGTCCTCCTCGGGGACCCCGTGCAACTCCAGGTAACGCCCCACCTCCTCCACCAGCTGCTCGATCTCGAGGTAACGGGGGTGGACCATGGGAACCTCGAGGCGGTGCAGGTAGAGCTCCGCCCCCTCCCGCTCGGTCATCTCCCCGGCGCCGCCGTAGTGGTCGGGGTGGATGTGGGTGACGACCAGCCGGCCCAGGCGGCCACGAGGCCCTCCCACCTCCCGGATCGCGGCCCGGATGAGCGCGAACGACTCCTCCGAGCCCATGCCGCAGTCGATCATGTCCAGCACCCCGCCCCGCCGCGGGAGCAGGAAGCAGTTGACGTGGCCGTCCTCGAACGGGATGGGCAGCCGCAGCTGGTAGACACCACGACAAACTTCTGTAAGCTCCAAGTCCATCCGCTCCATGTTCACCGGTCGGGCGGATACCATGATTGCCCGTTGGTGGTGCGGAGCGTCGTACCAGTGGAGGATCACATGGCCGATCAGAGCCCTGCAGAGCCCACCCCCGATCAGGTCGTGCAGTCGATGCCCGAGTACTTCCTCCCGGAGAAGGCCGGGAACACCAGGGCCACGATCCAGTTCGATCTCAGCGGGGAGCACGCCGGGAAGTGGTTCGTCACCATCGCCGACGGCAAGGCCACGGCCGGGCAAGGGGAGGTCGAGAACCCGAACCTCACGCTGATCGCCGACTC
>JAJPKS010000461.1 GCA_021323605.1 Bacillota bacterium
AGCTTTGTAAGCGCCGGTGATCAGGCGTCGATCTCGATTCCGCCGCCGGGAGGGCACCGGCGGCGCCCGTCACGGCGGCTCAGATCGGCGGCCAGCGAAGCTGGGCGTAGAGCTCCAGCGCCGGCGCCAGCACCTGGTTCAACCGGTCGGTGAAGACCAGCACGCCCATCGCCACCAGCAGCAGGCCGCCGGTCGCGTCGATGGCGAGCGCGTGCCGGCGCAGCCAGCCGCCGAGGGCGCGAAACCGCTCCAGGCACACGGCCGCGGCCAGGAAGGGGAGGCCCAGGCCCAGGGAGTAGAGGAAGAGCAGCAGGGCCCCGGCCAGCGCCGTGGCCTGGGTCACGGCCAGGGAGAGGATCGCCCCCAGCACCGGCCCCACGCAGGGGGTCCAGCCCACGGCGAACGCCACCCCCAGGAGCAGCGCCCCCGAGGGTCCGGGACGGACGTGCCCCAACAGGGGCCGGCCCTCGCGCATGAGCAGCGGCACCCGGATCAGCCCCATCACCAGCAGCCCCAGGAACACGATCAGCGCCCCCGCCACCCGGTCCAGCAGCACCCGGTGACCGGCCAGCAGCGCCCCCACGCTGGAGGCCCCGGCCCCGAGAGCGGTGAAGACCAGCGAGAAGCCCAGGACGAAGAGGGCGGCGGCGCCCAGGGCACGCCCGCGCCGGGAGCTGACCCCGGACAGGTATCCCAGGTAGCCGGGCACCAGCGGCAGGGTGCAGGGGGAGCTGAACGACAGCACCCCGGCGGCCACGGCGAGCAGGGCCAGCAGGGACGGAGCCAGGTGGTCCACCGGGTTGGAGCCTACCAGGCCCCGGAATACGGAGACGGCGGCCGGCGCACCACCCCCGAGCCGGCTGGTCGGCGCGGGCCGCGCCGGGTATGCTCGGCCATGGAGTGTTCACCCTCCACTTTCATCCCGAGGCCGATCGCCAGGAGCTGGTGGGCGCCGCGGACGAATACCGGGCGATCTGGGGCGCGGACGGCGATCGTCTGGTCGAGGCCCTCACCCAGATCTCCGGCCTCGGCTTCAAGGGTGGCTTCGTCCACGCGCTGGTCCACGCCGGAGACACCACCACCTTCCCCCTCCTCTTCAAGGCCGACCTGGCGCCGAAGCTCAAGCGGGCGGCCCTCAGCCGTCACCTCACGCGCCGGCTGCTGGCCGACAACGGCCTGGACGGCCCCAAGAAGCAGGAGCGCTCGGAGTTCGCCAGTCACGCCAACGTGAACCTGATCCTGCTCGACGCCTGGCACCAGGTCTGGGGGGAGGACTTCGCCCACGAGGCCATCGCGGCCGAGTCGCAGGCCGCGCCGGTTCTGCGGCGCGCGTGGCAGCTCGTGCTCACCCTCGGCCCTCGGGGTCGCCAGCAACACCTCCTGAGCCTGACCAGGCCACGCCGTCAGCCCCTGCCCCGGCCCAAGCTCCAGGTGAGCTTCAAGCTTCAGCGCTGAGTTGCCGGTCCGGCCCCCGGCGGCGGGTCCGGGACCCTCGCAGCCTAGAATCGGGGCGTGGAAGAGGGCTGGATCCGGCGAGCGGGGGTGCGTCTCCACTTCATCGAGTGGCGGCCGTCCCGGCCCTCTCCCTGGCCGGCGCTCCTGCTCCTGCACGGGCTGAGCTCCAACGCCCGCATCTGGGAGCGCGTCGCCGGCTGGCTGCCCGACCTCCACCTGGTCGCGCTCGATCAACGCAGCCACGGCCCCTCCGATCGTCCCTCAGAGGGCTACACCGGGCCCGAGCTGACCGAGGACGCGGCCCGGCTGATCCAGGAGCTGGGACTGGACCGCCCCCTGCTGGTGGGCCACTCCTGGGGGGCCACGGTGGCCCTGGCCCTCGCCGCCGACCGTCCCCGGCTGGCCGCCGGGCTGGTCGTGGTCGATGGCCCGGTGAGCGCCCTGCACGATCGGATGTCCTGGGAGGAGGCCTCCCATCGGCTGCAACCGCCGCTGCCGTGCTATCACGACCTCGCCGAAGCGGTGGCCGCCCAGCGCTCGGCACTCGCCGGCGCCTGGGGCGACGACCTCCTGGGGTTCGTACGGGCGGGCCTGGTGGAGCAGCCCGGGGGCCTGGTCCCCACTCTGAGCGCCACGGTCCGCGAGCAGGCCGTGCGCTGGCTGTACGACTTCCGGCCCGAGTCCCTCCTCCCCCGGGTCGAGGGACCGCTGCTGCTGGCCATGGCGGAGCGGCCGTGGCCGGGCGCTCCCCCTTCGGTCCTCGAATGGCGCCGACGCTCGGTGGAGCGGGCGGGGGAGCTGCGGCCCGACGCCCGGGTGCGATGGTACGACTCGCCCCACGACATCCCCCTGGTGCGTCCGGGGGAGCTGGCCCTGGACCTGGAGCGCACGGCCGTGGCCGCCGCCTTCTGGTCGCTGGCCCGGGAGACGGCGGCGCTGGCGGGCAAGGAGCGGCCGTGGCGGCGTCGGATCCACGCCGCCGAGGGCGGCTGGGAGGCCAGGGATCTGCTGGCCCACCTCTCCAGCACCCAGTCGGCGTTGGCGTCGGTGGTGGCGACCGCGGGCGGGGAGGACGCAGCCACCGCGGCCGGGCAGGCCTTCGATCCCGATCGCTGGAACGCCTCCCAGGTACGGCGGCGACGCGAGCGGACGCCGGCCGAACTGGTGGAGGAGCTGCGCGCCGGGTCCGCCCAGCTCCACGCGGCTCTGATGGGCGCGGAGCTCGACGCCCGAACCTCGATCGGCCCCCAGGCCGGGCGGCCGCTCCGGGAGGCGTTGGAGCGGATGCACGCCCACCAGCGGGCCCACCTGGCCGAGCTGCAGGCGGCGCTGAGGGCCTGAGTTACCGGGTCCGACGCCCCGCCCGTCGGGGGCCGGGGGCCGTTCCTCCCGCCCGCCGGGAGTCGCCCCGGTTGCGGGCGGCGAGGGGATGTGGACCCGTACTACGCTGCACTCATCGGTGATCGACGAGGAACGGCTCGACCGCTACGCCCGGCTGGTCATCGAGGTCGGCCTCAACTTGCTCCCCGGCCAGGACCTGCTGATCGACGCGCACGTGGAACACGCTCCCCTCGTCCGCCGCATCGCCCTCGCCGCCTACGCGGCGGGTGCCCATCACGTGGACGTCCGTTACGCGGACGAACACCTGATCCTGGCCCAGGTGGCGCTGGCCCCGGACGAGGCACTGGACTGGACGCCGCCCTGGCTGGTGCAGCGGATCGAGGACGCCGCCCGCCGTCAGGCCGCCCGCCTCACCCTCCACGGCCCTCCCGACCTCGACCTGCTGGCGGGCCAGGACGGGACGCGGGTGGCGAGGGCGAGGATGACGGAGCTCCAGGCGACCACGCTGCAGACGGTGAACGCCCGGTTGACCAACTGGTCGATCGCGGCCGCCCCGACCGAGGGCTGGGCCCGGGCCATCTTCGGCCCGCCGGCGCTGGAGCGGCTCTGGGAGGCGATCGAACGGGCCGTGCGCCTCGACGAACCCGACCCGGTGGCGGCCTGGCGGCGGCACATGGCCCGGCTGAAGGAGCGCGCCCGGCTGCTGAACGAGCGCCGCTTCCACGCCCTCCGCTTCCACGGGCCGGGCACCGACCTGCTGGTCGGGCTGCTGCCGGTGGCCCGCTGGCTCGCCGCCGACCTCCGCACCATCTGGGGTCACCCGCACGTGCCCAACCTCCCCACCGAGGAGGTCTTCACCACTCCCGACCCGGCCCGGACCGAGGGCAGGGCGCGGGTCACGCGGCCGCTGGCGCTGGGAGCGACCACCGTTGAGGGCCTCGAGCTGCGCTTCCGCGACGGCCGGGTGACCGAGGCCCGGGCCGCGGCCGGGGAGGACCTGGTCAGGGAGCTCCTCGCCTCCGACCCCGGCGCCGGCCGCCTGGGGGAGGTGGCGCTGGTGGACGGCACCTCCCGGGTCGGCCAGATGAACGTCACCTTCCGCGCCGCCCTGCTCGACGAGAACGCCGCCAGCCACATCGCCCTCGGCCAGGGCCTGGCCTTCGCGGTGGAGAGCGACGAGGCCCCGGTGGCGGCCACCGGCATCAACATGTCGCGCCTGCACCTGGACCTCATGATCGGCAGCCCGGAGGTCGAGGTCGACGGCCTGGAGGCCGGCGGGGCCACGGTCCCCGTGCTCAGGAACGACGAGTGGGTCCTCGGCTGAGCGGCGGCCGGCGGTCGCGGCCGTGCCCCCGTAGGGGCCCCTACCCGCCCCCCGAGACGCGATCGCGGCCGAGCGGGCAGAGGGCCACGTCGGTTCGCAGCTCCCGCGAAAGGACCCAGGCGGTGGGATGGGCGAGCGGGGGGTGGCGAAGCCGGTGATCGTGAAGCCCCAGCACGACCAGGTCCGGATGCAGCTCCTCGGCGAGGGCCCGGATGCCCCAGAGGGGCGTGGCGTGGACGCAGACCGCTCCCGCGCCCGACGGGACCGGCGACCAGGGCAGCGTCGTCTCCCAGCCAGGGAGGATGACCTCCGGAACGTAGCCGAGGGCTCCGGCCAGAGAGCAGGCCCAGGGGGGCACGGTGGCGTGACCCACCGTGATCCGGACCTCCGGCCCGAGCGGGAGGCCGGCCAGTCGCCGGGCCAGGGCGGCGTTGGTCCCGGCCGAGTCGACGGCCAGGAGCACGTGGCACGCCGGCGCCGCCGGGCGGCGATGCTGAATGTACACGGAGCAGCGCTCCGCTGCCGGCCAGATCGCTCGGGCCGCGGCCCGCCAGGTGGAGGCGGCGACGACCAGGCAGCGCACGGCGCTGCCCGCCATCCTCGCCGCCAGCTCCCGCCAGCCGAGCCAGCGTCCGATCGCGTCTCCGGCCGCCACGCGCAGGAAGTCCAGGCCCGGGCGGGGATGGGGGAGCACCGCGCCCACGAGCGGTGAGCCGGCCGCCTCCGCCGCCAACCACGCCGTCCGCAGGGCGTCCAGCTCACCGACGTCACCCCGCACCAGCACCACCAGGGCCGCGGGGTCAGCCCTTCGCGACGGGGTGATCTCGACCATCGAACCCCCTTCCTGTCGCCCCTCTCCCTGTCTGCCTACTACGGTAATGCCCGCGGCCGACGACGAACCACCCCCCGCCCACGGCGACGCCCGAGTCGGAGGCCGGAGGAGACCGCCTCGCCGTGCCGGCCGGCGACACGGGCCGGTGACCGCGTCTCACCGCCGAGGGGAGAGGAGTCGGAGGAAGGTCAGTAGGATCACGGCACCCAGCGTCGCCACCACCAGACTTCCCAGGAAGCCCAGGGAGGTGGCGCCGGGCACGAGCAGGCTCAGCAAGAAGCCCCCGATGAAGGCGCCCAGGACCCCGACCACGAGATCCATCAGACAGCCGAGGCCTCGGCCGCGCACCAGCCGGCTGGCCACGGCGCCGGCCACCAGGCCGATCACGACCCAGGCCAGCACGCCGCCCGGGTAGAGCAGCACGGCCGTCAGCGACGCGGGCACCTCGAGACGATCCTATCGCCCCGGGGCACGTTCCGGATCGCCGAGGGAGCGGGCCCCGGCCTATGGCCGAGGCGCGGACCGGCCGGTGGGCGGTGGCCTCCCGCCCGAGCCACGCTCCCGATCCCCGGCGGCCGAGCCGCGCGACGTGGCCGGGGTCGCGATCGGACCCGGCGGCCTCACCGCTCGGCCGGGTTCCCGGCCGCGCCCCTGGGTTCCACCTTGGGGCCGAAGTCGGGCGCCGCCTGGAGCAGGGAGTCGATGTAGCGAAAGCGCTCGTAGCGGTGCTGCAGCAGCTCCGCGGTGGGGATGGGAAGCAGCTGCTCGAGGTGGCGCCAGAGGACGGCCTCGAGGGCGCGCGCGGCGGCCTCGTGGTCCAGGTGGGCTCCCCCCTCCGGTTCGGGGACCACCTCCTCGACCACGCCCATGGCCAGGAGGTCGCGCGAGGTGATCTGGAGCTGGGCCGCCGCCTCCACCTTGCGCGCGTTGTCGCGCCACACGATCGAGGCCGCCGCCTCCGGCGAGGCCACCGAGTAGATCGAGTTCTCGAGCATCAGGACCCGGTCGGCCACCGCCATCCCCAGCGCGCCGCCGGATCCCCCCTCCCCGATCACCGCCGCCACCACCGGGACGGGGATCTCGAACCAGCCCATGATCGCCTGCCCGATGGCGAGGGCGATGCCCCGCTCCTCGGCCCCGGCCCCCGGGAAGGCTCCCGGGGTGTCCACCAGCGACACGATGGGAAAGCCGAACTTGGCCGCCTGCCGAGCCAGCCGCATGGCCTTCCGGTAGCCCTCCGGATGCATCATGGCCCAGTTCCGGCTCACCCGCTCGGCCAGGTTGCGGCCCTTCTGCTGGCCGAAGAACACCACCGTCATGTCCCGCCAGGTCCCCAGGCCGGCCACCAGGGCGGGGTCGTCGTGCGAGACCCGATCGCCGTGGAGCTCGACGAAGTCCGGCGCCATCCGGCGGATGTAGTCGAGCGCGTAGGGACGATCCGGATGGCGGGCCAGCTCCACCACCTGCCAGACGCTCAGCGTGTCCCGCGGGCGCCCGGGCATGGTCAGCGCCGCCCCCGGAGGGGTCGGAGGTAGAGCTCGATCAGGTGAGCCAGCCGCGCCCGCAGCTCGGTGCGCGCCACCACCATGTCGACCTGCCCGCAGCGGAGCTGGAACTCGGCGCTCTGGAAGCCGGAGGGCAGGTCGGCGTAGGTGGACTGCCTGATCACCCGCGGACCCGTGAACCCGATCGCCGCCCCCGGCTCGGCGATGTTCACGTCGGCGAGCAGCGCCAGCGAGGCCGGGACGCCTCCATAGGTGGGGTCGGTGAGGATCGAGAAGTACGGCGTCGCCGCCTGGTGCAGGCGGCCCACGGCGGCGTTGATCTTCGCCATCTGCATCAGGGCCAGGATGCCCTCCTGCATCCGGGCGCCGCCCGAGGCGGCGAGCAGAACGTAGGGGGTCCGGGCCGCGGCGGCCTGCTCCAGGCTCCTGGTCAGGCGCTCACCGGCCACGATCGACAGACTACCGCCCACGAACCGGAAGTCGAACACCGCCAGCCAGATCGGATGGCCGGCCAGGGTGGCGGTGCCCACCCGGACGGCCTCGTTGAGCCCCTCCGCCCGAGCCTGGTCGATCGTCTCCTGGTAGGCCTTGGGGACCTTCCACTCCAGGAGATCGTGGGGCCGGATGTCCGCCCAGCGCTCATGCCAGCTCCCGGCGTCGGCCAGGAGCGCGATCCAGGCGTCGCCGTGCATGCGGAAGTGATGCCCGCAGTCGCACACGTAGCACTGATCGCGGAGCGTCTCCGGCACCAGGCCGACGCCGCAGCTCGGGCAGTTGGTGGTCAGGGCGATGGGGGGCAGCCGGCCGCCCGAGGCCGCCACCGCCGGCCGGGGGGGACGCCCCGGCCCCCACCCTCCGGGCCCACCTTCCGGGCTCACCGCGACCCCGGCGCCGGGCTGCCGCTGGCTCGGTACCGCCGGTGTCGGCCCGGGCGCCTCAGCAGGTGAGCCCTCCATCGACCACCAGCACGTGGCCGGTGACGAAGGCCGCGCCCGGCGAGCAGAGGAAGGCCACGGCGGCGGCCACGTCCTCGGGCGTTCCCTCCCGCTGGAGGGGCGTCCGCTTCACGATTTCGGCCACCATCTCCTCGGTCATGGAGCCCCGGGTGAGCTCGGTGCGCACGTAGCCCGGCGCCACCGCGTTGCAGGTGATGCCGCGTGAGCCCACCTCGCGAGCCACGGCCCTGGTGAACCCGATCAGGCCGGCCTTGGCCGCGGCGTAGTTGGCCTGGCCCGGGTTGCCGGTGATCCCCACCACCGAGGCCATGTTCACGATCCTCCCCCAACGGGCCCGGAGCATGCCCGACATCACCGCCCGGGTGGTGTGGTAGGCGGAGGTGAGGTCGGTCCGCAGCACGTGCTCCCAGTCGTCCGGCTTCAGCCGCAAGAGCAGGTTGTCGCGCACGTCGCCGGCGTTGTTGACCAGCACGTCCACGCGGCCGATCGCCTTGATCATGGCCTGGACCGCCTCGCCGTCGGTCACGTCGCAGCGCACGGCCACGCCCCCGATCTCGTGCGCAGTCCGCTCCGCCGCGTCGGCATCCGCCCGGTAGTTCACCACCACCCGGGCGCCCATCTCCGCCAGGGCCCGGGAGATGGCACGCCCGATCCCCTTGCCACCACCCGTGACCAGGGCGGTGCGGTCCTCCAGGCCACCGGTCACGACGCGAACTCCACGAAGAGCTCGTCGGCGTTCCAGGTGTCGACGCCGGGGAGGTACTTGGCGGCGAGGCTGGCCAGCACCCGGCCCGGGCCCAGCTCGACCACCGTGCTGACCTGCATGGCCCGGAGCGAGACCATGGTCCGGGCCCAGTCCACCGGCCGCATCAGGTGGTTGGCCAGCTCCTGCCGGAGGTCGTTGAGCGAGCCGATGGACTGACCGCTCCCGTTGCCCAGGATGGGGAACCTGGGCATCTCGATCGGGAGTCGGTCCAGGACCGCCCGGAAGGCGTTCCCGGCCGCCTCCATGAGCGGGGAGTGGGCGGGCAGGGGGACGGTGAGGATGAGCGCCCGGCGGGCGCCGGCCTCGAGCGCCAGCCGTTGCGCCTCCTCCACGGCGGGGATCTCGCCGGAGAGCACGAACTGGACCTCGGCGTTCCGGTTGGCCAGGTAGAGTCTCCCCTTCGCCGACGCCCGCCGCCGGATCTCCTCCACCCGGGCCTCGTCCAGACCCACGACCGCGAGCATGCCGCCGGGCTGGTCGGTGGAGGCGGCGGCCATGATCCGCCCCCGCTCCTTGACCAGGAGCAGGGCCGTCTCCCAGGACACCGCCCCGGCCGCGGCCAGGGCCGTGAACTCGCCCAGAGAGTGGCCGGCCATCACCCTCACCTGCTCCATGCCGTAGCTCTCGCGCCAGATCTCGTAGGCCGCCCAGCAGACCGTCATGACGCACGGCTGCAGGTTGTCGGTGCGGTTCAGCTCCTCCTCCGGCCCCTCGAAGCAGAGCCGGCGCACCGGCATGCCGAGCACCTGCTCGGCCCGCTCGAACACGCGCCGGGCGGCCGGGTAGCGGTCGTAGAGGCGCCGCCCCATGCCCGGACGTTGCACGCCCTGCCCGGGGAAGAGGAGGGCGATGGGCTCCCTCAACGCGACGCCCACCTGCGTCACCCCCGCTCCCGGAGGTGGGCGTCCCGGGTCGGGCCGGCGCCGTGCCCGGCCCGGGGCATCCCATCCCCCCACCCCGGGCCGCCCTGCGTCAAGGCGCCGCGGGGAACGCGCGGGGCGGCGATGGAGGCGAGGCCGAATCGCAGGACGTCGATCATGACGCGATCCATGGGCGGCGCCACGCGGCGCGAGGCCGCCTCGATGATACGGCGGCTGGCCCGGTGCGCCGCCCGGGGATCGAGGTCACCGGCGCCCGGACCGGCGGGAGCGGCCAGCCGCGCCCGGTGGGTCCGGAGGCGAGCTGAGCCGGAGCAGAGGCGCCGCACCGCGATCGTCATGCCGGCTTCAGCTCCCGGCCCGCAACGAGCTCTCCCCTCGCGAGGGGGAGGACGGCTCCACGTTCTCCTGGAGGTAGGCCCAGAGGTCGCCGACGTTCTTCATCTTTTCGAGCTCCTCCTCGGGCAGCTCCACGTCGTAGTGGTCCTCGATGGCCGCGATCAGCTCCACCAGGTCGAGCGAATCGGCCGCCAGGTCGCGCTGGAAGCTGACGTTCATCTGCACGTCCTCGGGCTCGCAGCCGAGGATCTCGGCGGCCAGATCCTGGAGCTCGCGAAACACCAGTTCCGTCATGGAATCGCTCCTGTTCCTACTCCGGCTCCGGGCGCCTGATCACGAGCGTCGAGTTGTGCCCGCCGAACCCGAACGAGTTGGAGATGGCCACCTCGACGCGCGCCGGACGGGCCCGGTTGGGCACGTAGTCCAGGTCACACTCGGGGTCGGGATGATCGAGGTTGATGGTGGGCGGGATGAGGCCGTGCCGGATGGCGAGGACGCAGGCCGCGGCCTCCATGGCCCCGGCTGCCCCCAGCAGGTGGGCGTGCATGGACTTGGTCGAGCTGACCGCCAGCCGGTGGGCGTGCTCGCCGAACACCTCCTTGATGGCCCTGGTCTCGGCCACATCGCCCAGCCGGGTCGAGGTGCCGTGGGCGTTGACGTAGTCCACCTCCTCCGGCCGGACCCCGGCCTTGTCGAGCGCCCGGCGCATGGCCCGGATGGCGCCGGCCCCCTCGGGATGGGGGGCGGTGAAGTGGTGCATGTCCGCGCTCGCCCCGTAGCCCACGACCTCGGCCAGGATGGGCGCCCCCCGGTCGCGGGCGAACTCCAGCTCCTCCAGCACCAGCACCACCGCGCCCTCGCCCATGACGAAGCCGTCCCGCTCGGCGTCGAAGGGCCGGCAGGCCCGCTCCGGCTCGTGGTTGCGCTCACTGACCGCCTTGATCTGACAGAAGGCGCCCATGGTCAGGGGGGTGATGGTGGCCTCGGCGCCGCCCGCGATCATGGCCTCGGCGTCGCCCCGCTTGATGATCTCGGCCGCCTCGCCGATGGCGTGGCCGGAGGAGGCGCAGGCGCTCACGATGGCGTAGTTGACCCCACCCGCGCCGACCTGCATGGCCACCACCCCCGAGGCCATGTCCGCGATCATCATGGGCACGGTGAAGGGCGAGATCCGGCGGATGCCGCGCTCCAGCATCTGGGTGTGGTTGCGCTCGATCTCCTCCATGCCGCCGATGCCGGAGGCGATGATCACCCCCACCTGGTCCGGGTCGAGCCGGCGCGGGTCCAGGCCGGCATGCTCCAGCGCCTGCCGGGCCGCCGCCAGGCCGAACTGACAGTAGCGGGCCAGGTGGCGGGCCGACTTCCGGTCCATGTAGTCGCCGGGGTCGAAGTCCCTGACCTCGGCCGCGATCCGGGCCGGGTAATCGCTGGCGTCGAAGCGCGTGATCGGCCCCACCCCGGAGACGCCCTCGACCAGGCTGGACCAGACGGTCTCCTGGTCGTTGCCGAGCGGCGTCACGAACCCCATCCCGGTGACGACCACACGTCGACCGCTGTCGCGTCCCATCGGCGACAGACTACGGACCCGGCGTCGAAAGTGCCTCGCCTGGAGGTGGCAAAATCGGGCGAAGACTTTGGCCGCCAGGTCCATATGAGACGTTCCCCCGCCGGGCCCGGGCGGGTGCCCGGCCGGGTCGAGGGCTCCCGGCGGCCGCCGCCCGGCACGATTCCCGCCACCGTCTCGGGGCGGAGCCGCCGGCCAGCCGGCCCATGGCGTCATCGCTGAACGCCTGGCTGTACCCGGCCTGGCTCAGCGTCCCCACCGGCACCGGCTGCCCCGTGCCGGGCGCCGTCCCCTCCCGCCCAGGTCAGCCGGTCCTGCTCGTCGTAGGCCCGCAGGTCGAGGGGACCGGAGAACAGTCGGTGGAGCAGCCCTCGGTGCCGGATCTCCGGCTTGTCCTGAGAGAGCGGATTTGGCCGAGCCGGACGGTGGCGCGGGCGGTGCGGCGATCGGCACAGTGCGGCCTCCGCGTGATCAGGGATGGCTGAAGGCCCCTGTCCGATGGAGCCGCGCCTATGCCTGGTTACCTCTCTCCGCTTACCGCCTCGATCCGGCGCTGCCCGACCACCCCATCATCCCCGAGCCGTGCCTCTTCTTCCTCCCTTCAAAAGAGCCGCATGTACCACCCAGGAAGGGCTACCGAACCAACCGGGCAAGTCGGGTCCAGGCAAGCCGCCTGCTCTACCCAAATCATGCAATCCCCAGGAAAAAATCACATCACTTACCCAAACACTCCAGTGCGTTAGATGCCAACTCACGTACGTGCTCCCATTCTCTAGCCACAATGAGTCCCTGCTCGCTCCAGAGCGAGGCATGGTCAGGTCGCGCCAGATCCCGAAGGGCACTCCGAACACGCTCGACAGACTCAACCTGTTCTTCACTTATCAGCCCGTGTCGAGTAGGGATCCATAGCATATCCAGGGCCTCATCCAACTCTAGCGCCAACTCGTCTACCGATATGGCCCCTAAGCTCCCGAGATAGGTCAATTGTTGCTCGGCAGTCGATGCTAGGTTCCTCAAGCATCGCTTCAATTCAGCGAGCACCTGAAAGGCATCCATCATGAGTTCAACCATGTCTCCAAATCATCCGGTCCAGCCTGAATCACATGCGATTTGGTAATGCCGTTGGAGACCCTCCAGTATGGGGCCGGTCCATGGTGGCCACCACCCGGTGCCAACGGATGTAACGCCCGGTTGGATTCCCTTCTTCAGTGTACTGACGGAACATCCACCCTTGTCCCCGATGCGCTCCCGCACCTAGGGTTTCTTCTATCCAACCAGGCGGTAGTTTGCCAAGGCTCGCCCGTACGGCTCCAGGACTTTTACCTTCAAGGATTGCTGGATTCTGGAGTATCTCATCAAGGGAGACCTGACTTCCGGCAGTGCCTGAGCTAACGCTCTCCTCACTGTCTGGACTATCTGGGCCATGCTCCTCGTTGAAGACGATG
>JAJPKS010000360.1 GCA_021323605.1 Bacillota bacterium
GGTCACCGCCGATCAGGGGCCGATCCGGGCCGTTGAGCGCAGGGGCTCAGGCCGTTGAGCGCCTGACTCCGAAGCTCCGGCGTGGGCGCCTCGACCGCGCCCTGCCGTAGGCCACGGAGCCGGTCGGGTGAGCCTCGAGGTGTTCACGGACCAGGTGCCGGGGGTCCATGCCGGGCGTGGCCATCGCCCCTCCTTCGGTTTGGGTTGGACCTCGAAGGATGACCCGGTGGCCATCGTCGTCTCGGCGGGCTGGTCCACCCTCTCCTCGTCCACCACGTCCGCGGGCCTAACGCCAGCTCACCGCCGCCATCGCCGCATGGCCATCACCCAGGCCCACCACCCACCCACTCGGCAGCCCCTGGGCCGCCGCCGCGCGGCCGGCGACCCCACCCAGGATCTCCCCGCGTGCTCGAGCGGCGCTCGTCCGACGCCATTGACCGCGTCCTCCTCGCCGACGCCTGCCAGAACACATCAGGCGACATCATCCGAGCCGGGTCGCGAGAATCGTTGAGGTCGCCCTACAGCCGCATCCCGCCGTCGATGTTGATTACCGCGCCGGTGATCCAAGCAGCGGCGGGCGAGGCCAGGAAGACGATCGCCGGTGCGATATCCTCGGGCTCTCCAAAGCGGCCGAGGGGGATAATCCGGAGCCGCTCGGCGAGCGCCTCCGGGGTTACGAAGAGGTGCTCGCGGCTGGGGGTGAGGACCGTCCCCGGCGCCACCGCGTTGACCGTGATCCCGTACGGTGCCCACTCCACGGCCAGCACCTTGGTCATCTGCTCCAGCCCTGCCTTGCTCGCGGCGTAGGCGGCACGGCTGCCCATCGCCTTGTGCGCGAAGACCGAGGACACGTTGATGATCCGGCCGCCCCCGGAGCGCGCCATAATTGCCGCCGTCGCCTGCGCGGCGAAGAAAGGACCACGTAGGTCGACCTCTAGAACCTCGGTCCAGTCGGCCTCGGTGTAGGTCAGCGAGGGAGCGCGGATTGCGATTCCGGCGTTGTTGACGAGCACGTTGAGCTGTCCGAAGTGCTCGGCAGCTCGCTCGATACCGGCCCGCACGCTGGCCAGGTCGCGCATCTCCATCGTCAGCGGCAGCGCCTCGCCCCCCGCCTCTCGGATCGCCTCCAGCACCGGCAGCAGGCCGTCGGCGCTACGGCTGGTGACCGCCACCCGGGCGCCCGCGGCAGCCAGCGCGGTCGCGGTGGCGAAGCCGATGCCCTCCCGGGCGCCGGTGACGAGCGCGACCTTGCCCTCCAACCCGAAGCTGTGGCGCAGATAGTCTTGCACGTCTTTGAGAGTAACGGATGTTCTATGTAACACTTACTGCTATGAGGCTCGAGGGTCGAGTGGCGCTGGTGACAGGTGCCCGGTCCGGGATCGGCGCCGGCATCGCGACCGGCCTGGCGCGCGCCGGTGCGGACGTTGCCATCAGCGCCCGCCGCCCCGACACGCTCGCTGAGACCGAGACCGCGATCGCCAGCGCCGGTGGTCGAGCGCTGCGGGTCGGGATCGAGCTGCGGGATCCGGCGAGTATCGAGGCCGGGGTGGCACGGGTGGTGGCTGAGTTCGGCCGGGTCGACATTCTGGTTAACAACGCCGGCGCCACACTCCGAATTGACGCTCTCGACTATCGTCCTGAGGACTGGGACGCGATCCTGGAGACCAACCTCCGCGGCAGCTTCCTCATGGCCCAGGCGGCTGCCCGCGATATGATCGCCCGGCGCCAGGGACGGATCATCAACATCAGCTCGACCTATGGCCGGGTGGTCCGACCGCAGCGTGTCGCCTACGCGGCGAGCAAGGCAGGGCTTGAGCAGCTCACCCGAGCCCTGGCCGTGGAGTGGGCACCGTACGGGATCACCGTCAACGCGGTCGCCCCGGCCAGCGCCCGGACCCCCGGTCGCGAGGACAAGTTCGCCGATCCCGATTACGAGGCCAGGCGAGCGGCCGACATCCCGCTGGGCCGGCTCTGCACCCCGGAGGACGTAGCCGCCGCGGTGGTCTTCTTGGCTGGTCCCGGCGCTTCCTTCATCACTGGTCACACCCTTGCCGTTGACGGCGGCTACACCCTGCCGTGAGCCCGGTCCTGCAGCAGCTTCGGACGTGGACTGGGATCGGGCTCCAGTCCTTCGGGGGCGGGCAGGCCACCCAGCTCTTGGTCTATCGCGCCTTCGTCGAACGCCAGCGGTTGATGACGCCGGCCGAGTACGCCCAAGCCTGGGGCATGTGCCAGCTGCCCCCGGGGATCAACCTGCTTGCCCTGGCGGTGCTGATCGGCTGGCGTTCGGCCGGTGGCCTGGGCTCAGTGGTGGCCCTCGCCGGGCTGGTGCTGCCCAGCGCAGCGGTCACCGTTCTGCTCACCATTGCCTACCTCCTGGTCAGCCACCTCCATGTCACCGCCCTCGCGCTACGCGGAGTCACTGCTGGCGTTGCCGGCCTGGGGTTGGTGATGACGGTCCGGCTGGCGCGACCGCCCCTGCGCGCCAGCCGTGTCGAGGGTCGGCTCAGCCTCATGGCCAGTATCGCTGTCCTCCTCGGGGCCTTTGCCGCCCAGGTCTTCTGGCGGCCGCCGGTGTTCGCCGTGCTGCTCGGGGCTGGAACTGCCTCGACGCTGCTGGGCTGGCCGCGCCGGTTCCTAAGCAGAGCCTGAGCGTGCCCGACCCGCTCGGCCTCTTCTGGCTCTTCTTCAAGGCCACCCTGCTCTCCAGCAGCGGCCTCGGCAACCTTCCCAGTCTGCATGAGGATCTGCTCGCTCGTCACTGGGCGACAGAGGCCGACTTCGGGGCCGCGCTGGCGGTGGGACAGGTGGCCCCTGGCCCGACTGGACTTTGGGTGGTGAGCCTCGGCTTCCTGATCGCCGGGTGGTGGGGAGCGGTGCTGGCCGTCGTGGCCGCGGTGTTGCCACCGCTCCTGATCGTGCCCACCGAGCTGCTGCACCGCCGCTTTGGCGATCTGGCTCCGATCCATGACTTCGTCCGTGGCCTGAACCTGGCGATCGTCGCCACCTTTCCGGTCGTGGTGCTCCGTCTGGTTGGGGCGTATGGCTTCGACCTGCCCACCTTGGCGCTGGTCGCTGCCAGCGCCCTCCTGATCGCCGGTGGCCGCCTGCCCTCGGTGGTGGTCCTGGCGCTGGCTGCCGCCGCCGGTGTCGCCATCTTCTCCTGATCGTGTCGCCGGCCATCTGCTGGCTGGGACCTGGGCCCCCTCCGGGGGCTGCGAACCGGAGGAGAGATGAGAACCGGTAACAGATGGCGCTGAGCCGGGCCAGGAGGCCTACCGGGCACGCCGAGAACACCGGAAGGGTTCTGGTCTCGGCCCGAGGGGCAGCTCAAGGCGCGATGGGCGAGGAGAAGAACAGAAGAACACTAGAGAGGGATGGGGCCGGGGTACTCCTGGCTCGACCACCGCGACGGCCCTAGGGCCCGGTCCGTAGACGGCGCGGAAGGTCTCCCGAGGGCTGAGGGTCAGGATCACCATCAGGGGCCGCCGACGCTGTCGGCTGAACACCATGGACCGATCACTGCTCCCACGCCCTCCCAGCCACTACTGGACCACAGTTCGCCAGAGATTTTGATAACTGTTACATATTACATTTGTTACTTAAATGTGCTACGATTGCGGTGATGTGTCATCCCGAGGTCCCGGAGGGGACGCAAGCTCCCGGAGTCCAGTGCCAGGAGGTCGACGTCGCGACGAGCAAGGGCGCCATGCCTGCCTTCCTGGCCCGACCAGAGCGTGGCGAGGGGCCGGGCGTGTTGATCATCCACGACGTCTACGGCCGTACCGCCTTCTACGAGGAGCTCGCCGTTCGTCTGGCGGTCGCTGGCTTCCAGACGCTGCTGTCAAACCTGTTCTTCCGCATGGAGCCGCTATACGAGCAGACGCTGGAGGTGGCCCGGGAGCGCCTTGCGCGCTTCGACGAGGTCCAGGTGATGAGCGACCTCCAACGGGCGATCGAGTTCCTGCAGCGACAGCCGGGGGGCGCCGCACGCACGGGTACGCTCGGCTTCTGCCTGGGGGGAACCTACGTGCTCAACCTCGCCGGCTATCGCGACGACCTGGTCAGCGTCTGCTACTACGGCTTCCCCGCTCGGTACCGTCAGACCAATCTCGTCTTCCCGCTGGAGATGGTAGACGAGATCCAAGGCCCGATCCTCGGCCTGTGGGGCGAGGAGGACACCGGCGTGGGCATCGACAACGTGCGAACGCTGGCGGCCAAGCTGGCTGAGCGCGGGGTCGAGTTCGAGTGCGTCATCTACCCGGCCGTCGGCCACGCCTTCCTCCGGCTGTCGGGCCTGAAGCCTGAGAAACCGGGCTACGAGGTGGCCTGCGATTCCTGGAGGCGGACCCTCGATTTCTATCGCCGGCACCTCACCCCGCGGTCGGCGATCGCTTAGGAGGAAGGCGAATGGTTGATCTCGGCATGATGGGCGTCGACTGGGAGCAGCGGATCGACTTCGACCGGCTACGTCGCGAGCGGCTCCAGAAGGCCAAGGATGCCCTTCGGGCCTCCGAGGCCGACGTGCTCTTCGTCTTCCGGACCGAGGACGCCCGCTACCTGACCGGCTACCGACATCACCTCGGGCCAACCCCGCTCCTCGGCAACGCCAC
>JAJPKS010000239.1 GCA_021323605.1 Bacillota bacterium
CGGTCGCGGTCGGCCCATCCGGGCCTCAGTAGCCCGACCGCTCCCTTCCGATCTTGCTCAGCACGGCGTCGACGTACGTCTTGTCGACGACGTCGGTCCACTTCGGCTTGCGATCGATCTGGTGGCTGTCGAACTCCTGCTGGATCGTGTACTCGATCATGTCCTGGCGGAGCCCGTCGTTCACCGGCCACTCGTGGGCCGCGGCCAGGAAGTCATAGCTCTGGTCGACGACCGCCTGGTCCTCCTGGGTGTACCTGGTGGCGAGCTTGACGACCTCCGACTTGTGCGAGTACATCCAGCGATCCGCCTCGATCATGGCCTGGATGAAGTCCTCGAGGACCTGCCGGTGCTGCTGCGCGTAGTCGGTCCGGACCGTGACCGCACCGTACCACCACTTGGGGGCGTCCTCCCAGATCTTGGCGACCACGTTCAAGCTCGGGTCGAGCCTCTGCGCGGTGAGCCCGTCGTCGACGTGGAAGACCGCGGCGTCCACCTTGCCCGTAGTCAGGGCGGGGACGAACGCCGAGCGCCCCGGGAAGCTCTGGAACTTGACCTGCGAGGCCGGGATGCCGGCGTCGACGAGCACGGCCCGCGCCTGCGAGTCGGCGAAGCCGCCGGGGTCGGTGATCGCGATCGTCTTGCCCTTCAGGTCGGCGGGCGTCTTCACCGAGGGGCTCCCAAGCATGATGCTGTCGACCGGCGTGGCATAGCTCCAGATGGCCTTGAAACCGCCGCCCTGGCTGACCGCGGCGATGACGTCGTCGGAGCTGGTCGCCCCCATGTCGACGGAGCCCCCGGCCACGCCCTTCAGGGACTTCACGCCGTCCTGGAAGCCGGCCAGCTGGACGTTCAGGTGGTGCCTGGCGAAGAACCCCTCGTCGCGGGCCACGTAGAAGCCGATGAAGATCAGCTTCGGGGGCTGGAGGGCCAGCCCCACGCTCACGGTCGTGGTCGGCCGGGAGCCGGAGCTGGTGCTCGCCGGGCTGCCGCAGGCGGCCGCCACCACCGTGGCCACGAGGAGCAGGCCCAGCCGTGACAGGCAGGACATCGTCTTCTCTCTCACTCTCCACCTCACCTTCACTGCTCACTGGCGCTCCGGCTGACTCGACCACGGCGCCACCCTTCTCTGCAGATAACGGGTCACGCCGAGGAGGGCCACGCCGAGCACCATGACGACGATGACGGGCACGAACATCCGCGCCGTGCGGAACGTGTTGGCGGCCTGAAGCACCAGGTAGCCCAGGCCGGTTCCGGTGGTGTAGAACTCGGCGATGATCAGCCCGACCAGCGATCTCCCCGCCGCCAGGTTGAGGCCGGCCATGATGAACGGCACCGAGCTGGGGAGGACCACGTGCCGCCAGACGTGGTACTCGCGACAGCGAAAGGATCGGGCCACCTCGAGCAACTCGCGGTCCACGCTCTTCGCGCCCTGGTAGGCGTTGAGCAGGAGCGGGAAGAACGCGAACGAGAAGACGATGATCGCCCTCGACAGGAAGCCCAGGCCGAACCACAGGATGAGGAGCGGGACCAGCGCCACCAACGGCGTGGCATAGATCGCGTTCACGTAGTGCTGGACGGCCCAGTCCACCGGATCATAGCGGGCCCAGACGAGGGCGGCCGGGATCGAGACCACGATCGCCGCCCCCAGCCCCACCACGAGCACCAGCAGGCTCTGGAGGAAGGCGCTGAGGAGCGTGCCGTCGCGGACCATGGCGACGAAGGCCTCCGCGATCGCGGTCGGCGGGGCGAAGAGGATCGGGTTGACGCGGACACCGTAGACCTGCCACGCGACCAGCACCACGGCCACGCTCAGCACCCGGACGGTCCACATCAGGCGGTGGCGGGACCGACGCCGGCGGCGCTCACGCTCCACCACCTCCGGTGGCGGCGCCGACGAGGAGGCCCGTCGTTCGAGGCTAAGGCTGGTCGCCATGACGCGCCTCCTCCAGGAGCTCCCAACACCGCTCTCTGATGTCCGCGTACCGTGGGTGGCCGCGCACGGTCCGCTCTCGCCGCGGCCTCGGGATGTCGACCTCGATGAGCCCCGTCACACGCGCCGGCCGCCGTGACATCACGACCACCACGTCGGAGAGGACGATCGCCTCGTCGATGGAATGGGTCACGAACACGACGCTCTTGCGCTCGCGCTCCCAGATGGTGAGCAGCTCGTCGTGGAGCACCTCACGGGTCTGCGCATCGACCGAGGCGAAGGGCTCGTCCATGAGCAGCACCGACGGATCGACCGCGAGTGCTCGGGCGAGGCCCGCACGCTGCCGCATCCCACCCGAGACCTGGTACGGATAGAGCCGTTCGTAGCCGGTGAGGTTGACCTTCTCGATGAAGCGCGGGACGGTCTGGCCGATCTCCCGCCGGCTCCTGCCCGCCACCACCAGGCCGAAGGCCACGTTGTCGTAGATCGTCTTCCAGGGCATCAGGCCAGAGCCCTGGAAGACCATGGCCACGCCCTCCGGCGGCCCCATCACCGTCCTTCCGCCGATCTTGATCTCGCCCGCATCGACGCCGGTCAGGCCCGCCATCGCCCGCAGCAGGGTGGTCTTGCCGCAACCCGAGGGCCCGATGATGGTCACGAAGGCGCCTTCGGGGACCTCGAGGTCGACGTGGTCGAGCACGCTCAGGCCGTCGAACCACTTGCTGACGTCACGGCACTCGCAGGCTGCGGTCACCTCATCGTCCCGCCTTCTTCGCCAGCAGCTGCTCCGCCGACATCCGGATGTGCGAGCGGAGCAGGTCCTGCGCCGCCCCGATGTCGCCATCGGCGATCGCGTCCACGATCCGCTGATGTCCGGAGGGCAGTCGCCCGGAGTCGTCGGCCACCATGTCCTTGAGCCGGAGCAGGATCCCGATCTGATCGGAGAGGCGCAGCCACGCCTGCAACAGCCGCCGGTTGCCGGAGAGCTCGCACAGCGCCTGGTGGAAGCGGAGGTCGATCTGCATCAGCTGCTCGCGGCGGTGGGTCCGGGAGGGCACGGCCATGGCGTCGACCAGCCTCTGGAGATGGCGGATCGCCGGCTCGCGGTGGCGCTCGATGATCAGCTCCAGGGCGTAGGCCTCGAGGGCGGAGCGCAGGCCGTAGATCTCGTCCACGTCGTCGTCGCTGAGGCTGATCACGGAAGCGCCGCGACCGGGCGCGGAGACCACGAGACCGTCGCGCTCCAGCGACCGGATCGCTTCGCGAATGGGGATCCGGCTCACCCCCATACGGCTCGCGATCTCGCTCTCGACCAGGCGCTGACCCGGCCGCAGCTCGCCGCTCATGATCGCCGCCCGCAGGCTCGCCGCTGCCTGATCCTGGAGCGTCTCCCGGTTCAGTGGTCGCATCGCCAGCTTCGATCTATCGCCTACAGAATGCAGCATATAGTATGCAATAGATGCAGCCACGATCCCATCCCTCGCCCCCTCGGGCCCGTCACCCGAGGGATGTCCCGACCGGGCCGCTGGTTGCGGTCGTCGGCACCCGCTACCGGGAGTACGAGATCGAGGAGCGGGCCCTGGTGCCGCTCGGCGCACGCCTGCGCGTCTGCACCGACCCGGAGCAGGCCCTGGACGCAACCCTGGTCCTGGCCGGGTCGACGCCCCGCTACTCCGCCGACGTCCTGGAACGGATGCCGCGCTGCCGGGCCATCGTTCGCTACGGCGTGGGACTCGACCGCATCGACCTGGAGGCGGCGGCCCGCCTCGGCATCGCCGTCCACAACGTCCCCGACTTCTGCACCGAGGAGGTCTCCGGCCACGCCGTGGCCATGATCCTCGCCTTCTCCCGCCGCCTGCTCGACGGGGCGCGAGCGCTGGCCGCGGGAGGATGGGGCCTGGAGCGACTCCGGCCGGTCAAGGCCGCGGAGGACGAGGTGGTGGCCGTGATCGGGGCGGGGCGCATCGGCGGCCGCACGGCGGAGAAGCTCCGGGCCCTCGGCTACCGGGTGGTGGTCCACGACGCCTTGCTCGCCCCCCATCCCTCGCTGGAGGAGGCCCTGCACGGCGCCGACTACGTCACCCTCCACGTGCCCCTGACCTCGGCCACGTACCACCTCCTGGATCGCCGGCGCCTCAGCCTCCTGGCCCCGGGGGCGGTGGTCGTCAACACCTCCCGGGGCGGCCTGGTGGACGAGGCCGCCTTGGTCGCCGCTCTCGACTCGGGACGGCTGCGGGGGGCGGCGCTGGACGTCTTCGAGACCGAGCCGCTGCCCTCCGGCTCGCCGCTCACCTCGCGTCCCGACGTGCTGCTGACCCCGCACGTGGCCTGGTACAGCGAGCGGGCGGAGCGCACCGTCCGGGAGAAAGCGGTCGCGCGGGCGGTGGAGGTGCTGGGGCGATGAGGACCTTCGACCGGGACCTGGCCGGCATGGCCCGCCCCGAGGTCGAGGCGGCCTTCGCCGCCGGCGTCCCCTTCCTGATCCCGACCGGGAGCGTCGAGCAGCACGGCCCGCACCTCCCCTTCGGCACCGACTACCTGGCCGCGTGGTCGCTGGCCAACCTGGCGGCGGAGCGTCTCGGCGGCGTCTGCGTCCCCTTCTGCCCGTTCGGCGTCACCCCCATCCACATGTCCTATCCGGGCACCATCACCCTCGAGCCGGCCACCTTCCAGGCCCTGCTGGAGGAGGTGGCGGACTCCCTGGTCGCGCACGGCGCCCGCCGCCTCGCCGTGGTCAACTGGCACGAGCTGAACAGCCCCTCGATCGACGTCGCCACCCGCCGCCTCGCCATCCGTCACGCGCCCGCCGGGGTCCGGGTGGTGGTGGCCGAGGCCCACCTGCTGGCGAAGGAGCGGTTCGGTGCGGCGGCGGGCGGGCTCACCCACGGCGGCGAGATCGAGGCCTACCCCGTTCTCCACCTCCAGCCGGCGTGGGCGCACCTGGAGCGGGCGGCCGACCCGCCGCCGCCGGGGCGGGCCGCGACGATGGACGCCATGCGGCGAGAGGCACACGTCCGGCCGGTGCTCCAGGACGTGCGCCAGATCAGCCCGGCCGGCTGGTACGGGCAACCGGCGAACGCGACCCCGGAGAAGGCCGCCCGCTTCATGGACGACATGGCCGAGGCGCTGGCGCAGCGGATCACGGCCGCGTTCGAGGCCGTCGACCCGTGACGGCCACCCGGGGACGAAGGCGGCGGACCTCCCTTCCGCCGCCCGCGGCCCGACCTCCGGCCCCGGGGGGGCCGTGGCCCTCGCCCTCCCGGCTCCGGTGATCACCGTCCGCAACTCCGGCACGGCCGGCTGGCGGCGCCTACCCCAGCGCACGGTGAGCGAGCTGGTCTCGGGCCGCTCCAGCGGGGCCCGGCAGACCTGCGTGCGAATCGTCCGCCTCGACCCCCCCGAGGCGTCGCGCGGGCGCGTACGCCACCGCCACCGTCGTCTGGAGGAGGCCATCTACGTCGAACGCGGAGAGGCCGAGATGCTGATCGGCGACGCCCGAGTCCGGGTTCGGGAGGGAGACGCGGTCGTGATCCCCCCCGGCACCTGGCACTGCACGCTGCCCCTGGTCGAGGAGGTGCAGCTGGTCTGCTTCTTCCCCGACCCGGCGCCCGAGGACGACTACGAGGAGGAACCTCTGCCATGACCCAGCCCCTGCGCGTGGCCTCCGTCGGTCTCGGCCGGTGGGCGAACGTGATCGCCGCGGCCGTGCGGCGCAGCTCCGAGCTGGAGCTGGTCGGCTGCTTCTCCCGTCGAGCGCAGGCCCGGTCCGACTTCGCGGCCGCCCACGGGTGCGCCCCGGCCTCGTCCCTGGAGGAGCTGCTCGCCCGACCCGACCTCGACGCCCTCCTGGTCACCGTCCCCAACCACGTGCACGCGGAGGTGATCGAACGGGCCGCCCGGGCCGGCAAGCACGTCTTCGTGGAGAAGCCGCTGGCCGCGAGCATCGAGGACGGGCTGCGCATCGTCGAGGCCGTGCGGTCCTCCGGTATCAAGCTGATGGTCGGCCATTCCGCCCGGATGCTGGCCGGGAGCCGCCGGATTCGCCGCCTGATCGATGACGGCGAGCTGGGAGACCTCTCCCTGGTCGAGGCCAACTTCTCCAACGACCGGGCGCTCGAGCTGACCCCGGACCGGTGGCGGGCCGATCCCGACCGCAACCCGGGCGGCCCTTTGATCCAGCTCGCCGTGCACCAGTTCGATCTCATCCGCTCCTGGCTCGGCCCGGTGGAGGCGGTGGCGGCTCGGATCGGGCACCTCCACACCAGGACCCGGGTTCCCGACCTGGCCACCTGCCTGCTCCGCCTCGCCTCGGGTCCCTTCGCCTACGTGGGCTCCTCCTGGTCGTCCTCGGCCGCCTACTGGGCACGGGTCTACGGCAGCCGGGCCAACGCCCACCTCGAGGTCGACTTCCGGTACTGGAACCAGGGAGAGCGCGTCGACGCCCACTCCCGGCTGCGGATCGAGCCCAACGGCGGTGACCCCTACGAGGTCGAGCTCGAGCCCGCCGACATGTATCGGGACGAGCTGGAAGAGCTGGCGCGCTCGGTGCGCGAGGACCGCACCCCGGAGGTGAGCGCCGAGGTCGGGCTGGCCAACCTGGCCGTCGTCCATGCGGCCCTGCGCTCGGCCGAGTCCGGCCGCGAGGTGCGCATCGACGAGGTCCTGCCCGAGGGAGTCCGTGCCTGAGCCGCCTCCCCCGGCCGGCGTGCTGGCGACCCGGCGCTCTCCCGGCTCCTACCGGATCGAGCTGGGCTCCGGCGGCCGGATCGAGGTCGGCACGGAGGGGCCGCGGTCGGTCGACCTCGTCCTCGCCGGTCTCGCCGCCTGCAGTGGCCGCACCCTGGACCAGATCTTGCGGCGAATGCGGCTCGAGGTCGCGGGGGTCGAGCTCACCGTCCGCGGCGAGCGCCGCCCGGAGCCGCCCGAGATCCTCACCCGGGTCGAGCTGACCTGGCGGATCGCGGCCGGGTCGGCTCCCGCCCACCGGGTGCGGCGGGCGATCGAGCTGTGCGAGCGGCACTGTCCGGTGCTGGCCATGCTGCGCGCCGCAACCCCGGTCGAGGTCCGCCTGGAGATGACCTGAGGCCGGGCCGGGCGCCCGCTCCCGGCGAGGCCACCTCCGACCACCGACGCCATCGTCCGAATACGACGCCCGGGGCGCGGGGACGGCCGGTCGCGCTTCCCTCCCCACCATCGGCGCTCGGAGGCCGCCGGCCGGCGCAGGTCCTCCGTGAGCCAAGCACGCCGGCCTCTCCGGGTGTCCGCGCCCGCGACGACGTCCGGGGCGAAGCGCGGCCAGCGGCTATACTCCAACTGGGATATTTCATGATGAGTATTCGACGTGGGACCCCGTCGACGTTGCCCCTGGCCGTCCTGAGCCTGCTCGACGAGCGGCCGATGCATCCCTACGAGATGCAGCAGCACATGCGCTACCGCTGCTTGGATCGGGTGGTCAGGGTGACCGCCGGCTCGTTGTACCACGCGGTCGAGCGCCTGCATCGTGCCGGCCTGATCCGGCCCCTGGAGACCGGCCGGGAGGGCCGGCGCCCTGAGCGCACCGTCTACGTCATCACCGAGGCGGGGCGGGATCGCTTGCACGACCTACTCGAGCACCTGCTCGTCGAGCCAGCTCCCGCCTACTCCAGCTTCGCGGCGGCGCTCTCGGCCATGCACCACCTGGCGCCCGAGACCGTGGCCTCGCTGCTGCGGCGGCGGATGCTGACCCTCGAATCCAGCCTGGCCGCCCAGGAACGCCTGATCGCAAACCTGCTCGGAAGCGGGCTGCCGCGCTCGGCCCTGGTGGAGATCGAGTACGAGCGGGCCCTGCGCCGGGCCGAGCTGGAGTGGCTCCGGGGGCTGGTCGACGACCTGGAGGCCGGCCACCTGCCCTGGCCGAGCCAGGAGACGTGGCACCGCTTCCGCCTGGTGCCAAAGGAGATCACCGGATGAGACGGTTGCGCGGGAACCCCTGGGTGGTGCTGGTCGCGCTCTGCCTGGGCTTCTTCATGATCCTGCTCGACACCACGATCGTGAACATCGCCATCCCGAGCATCATCGACGGGTTGAAGGCCAGCCTGGACCAGGTGCTGTGGGTGCTCAACGCCTACATCCTGGTCTACGCCGTGCTCCTGATCACCGCCGGCCGTCTGGGCGACCTCTTCGGTCCCAAGAACCTGTTCCTGCTGGGGATGGCGGTGTTCGTGGCCGCGTCCGCCGCCTGCGGCCAGGCGAGGAACCCGACCCAGCTGATCCTGGCCCGCTCGGTGCAGGGGATCGGCGGGGCCTTGCTCACCCCCCAGACCCTGGCCATCCTGACCACCATCTTCCCGCCCGAGCGGCGGGGGGCGGCCTTCGGGATCTGGGGGGCGATCGCGGGCGTGGCCGCGGTGGCCGGACCGACCCTGGGCGGGTTCCTGGTCACCACGCTGGGCTGGCCGTGGATCTTCTACGTCAACGTCCCGGTGGGCATCGTCGCCCTCGCCCTCGGCCTCCTGGTCATCCCTGATCACCGTCCGGGCCGGCGCCACGGGCTCGACCTCCCCGGCGTGCTCCTGGCCACGGCCGGCTTGCTCGCCCTCACCTTCGGCCTGATCGAGGGCCAGCGCTACGACTGGGGCCAGGTGTGGCGGTTCGTGAGCATCCCCGCCATCCTGGTCGCGGCCGCGATCCTCCTCTCCCTCTTCGCCTGGGTGCAGACGGTGGAGCAGCGGGGCGAGCCGTTGCTTCCCTTCGACCTCTTCCGGGAGCGCAACTTCGGCCTCATGAACCTGGTCAGCGCCGCGCTCAGCTTCGGCATGCTGGGCCTCTTCTTCCCGCTGGTGATCTTCTTCCAGTCCGTGCTCGGCCTGAGCGCGCTCGACACCGGCCTGACCCTGGCTCCCATGTCGCTGGTCTCCATGTGCGTGGCGCCGCTGAGCGGGCGGCTGGCCGACCGCATCGGCGGCAAGTACATCCTCCTCAGCGGGCTGACCCTCTTCGCCGCCGGCACGGGCCTCGTCGCCTGGACCGTCGCCCCCGACGCTGCCCGCTGGGCCTTCCTCCCCGGCATCCTGATCACCGGCCTGGGCATGGGCTGCACCTTCGCCCCCATGGCCACGGTGGCCATGCGCAACGTCGAGCCGCGGCTGGCCGGTGCCGCCTCGGGCGTCTTCAACACCTCCCGCCAGATCGGCGGCGTGATCGGGAGCGCGGCCGTGGGGGCGGTCCTCCAGAACCGCCTGGCCACCTCCCTCCACGAGCAGGCGGCGGCACGGGCGGCCGGGCTCCCTCCGGCCCTCCGGGCGCCCTTCGTGGCCGCCTTCAGCAACGTGTCCGGGCACGGCCTCGAGGTGGGCGCCGGCCAGACCGGGGGCAACTTCCAGGTCCCGCCCGGAGTGCCGCCCCAGCTGGCGCAGCAACTCCGGGAGACGGCCCTGGCCGTCTTCCAGACGGGTTACGTCCAGGCCATGCGGCCGACGATGGTCCTCTCCATCGTCGTGCTGGCCCTGGCCGCGGCGGCCTGCCTCTTCATCGTCAGGCGCCGCCCCCGGGCTTCCGCCGCCCCCCTGCCCCTCCCCGCCGGACGCCGCGAGGCGAGCTGAGACGCGCCGCGGGTCCAGCCGAGGGGCCGAGTTCGACCCCGGAAGTCCCGGCCCATCCGTGGTAGGAAAAAGAGGTGGGCTGACCGCCGGCGTGAGGGGTCACGGCCAAGCGCTCACCGGGCGCGATTCCGGACGGCGTTTCGCTGCAGGAGTCATTGCCGGGCCGCGACCGCCGGGGTCGGCCCTCATCTCCGGCTGCCGGGCCACGCGCGGTCGGGAGCCTCCCTCAGGGCGCCGATCCCGCCCGGGAGGGGTCGCCGAGGGATCCGGCCGTGGCCCCGTCGCCGGTCTGGGAGACCGGGAAATGACAGGCGACCAGGTGGTGGGGGCGGAGCGGGCGCAGCGGCGGCTCCTCGAGCGCACACCGCTCCCGGGCCCGGGGGCAGCGGGTGCGGAAACGACACCCGCTGGGAGGATCGATCGGGGAGGGTGGCTCCCCTTTGATGGTCTCCGCGGCCCGGGGCCGCCTCACCTCCGGGTCCGGGCTGGGGATGGAGGCCAGCAACGCCACCGTGTACGGGTGCAGCGGCTCGCGGTAGATGGACTCCGCCGGCCCCACCTCGCAGAGCTTGCCCAGGTACATCACCGCCACCCGGTCGCTCACCTGCTTGACCAGGGCCAGGTCGTGGGCGATGAAGAGGTAGGAGAGCCCTAGCTCCCGACGCAGCTGCTCGAAGAGGTTGAGCACCTGGGCCTGGATCAGCACGTCCAGAGAGGAGACCGCCTCGTCGCAGATGATGAGCGCCGGGTTGAGGGCAAGGGCCCGGGCGATGGCGACCCGCTGGCACTGGCCGCCGGAGAGCTCCCGCGGGCGACGATCGCCGAACCGGTGGGGATCGAGGCCGACCAGCTCCAAGAGCTCGGCCACGCGCCGGCGGCGCTCGGAGCGGCTGCCCACGCCGTAGGCCACCAGCGGCTCCTCGACGATCTCGGACACCCGCCACTTCGGGTCCAGCGACCCGAAGGGGTCCTGGAACACCATCTGCAGGTGCCGGCGGGCCTCGAG
>JAJPKS010000271.1 GCA_021323605.1 Bacillota bacterium
ACGTTGATCGGCGCCGCCGTCACCGGTCCCCAGGCGGCCTTCGTGGCCGAGAACTTCACCGGCCGGCTGCGCTACAGCGGCACCGCCCTGGGCGTGGGCCTGGGCGCGATCGTCGCCGGTGGCCCAGCCCCCATCGTCGCCACGGCGCTGTTGCAGCGCTTCCACGACTCCACGCCCATCGCCCTCTACCTGGCCGGCTGCTGCCTGGTCAGCTTGGTCGCGGCCCTGCTCCTGCCCGACCGCTCCCGGCAGGACCTCGCCGTCGAGTACGACGAGGGCGCCGAGCCGGGGCTGGCCCGGGCGGGAGCCTGAGGCGGGAGGGACGAGATGGCGGCGATGCCCGAGAAGGCGAGCCTGGCCGAGCGCTTCCGCTGGCAGGAGCCCGTGTTCGCGATCAGGGGGGCTCGTCTCTACGAGCACCTGTGCCGGGAGGCGGCCGGCGAGCTGGAGCGGGTCGGTCCCCTCCACGACCTGCTCGGCCCGTACGCGGCGGAGCCGCCCCGGCGGCTGCTGCCGCTGCGGCTGCTGGCCGCGGTTCACGGCTGGGTGCTCCGCGGCGACCTCCCCGATCTGGCCAGGCACTACCCGTCGGTCGGCGGCAGCCGGCCCCCGGAAGGTGCCTGGCCCCTCTTCCGGGCGGCCTGCCTGGAGCGCGCCGACGAGCTCCACCGCTTCCTCGCCCTGCCCCTCCAGCACAACGAGGTGGCCAGGGCCGTCCCGCTGGCCTGCGGGTTTCACCTCCTCGCCGAGGAGGCCGACATGCCCCTGCGGCTGCTCGAGGTGGGGGCCAGCGCCGGGCTCCTCCTGCGCTGGGACCGCTACCGGGACCGTCCCTGGTTCCAGGCCCTGTACGGGGCGCAACCGGCGGCGGCGACCCGGGTCGAGGTCGTCGAGCGCCGTGGCTGCGACCTCCATCCCATCGACCCGACCGACCCCGATCAGGCCCTTCGCCTCCGCGCCTACGTCTGGGCCGACCTCCCCGCCCACCTGCGCATGCTGGAGGAGGCGATCGAGGTCTGCCGCGAGGTGCCGGCGGCGGTGGAGCAGGGGAGCGGAGAGGAGTGGCTGGAGCGCCAGCTGGCCGACCCCAGCCCCGGACGGGTGACCGTGGTCTTCCACTCCCTGCTCGCGGGCTCGGCCGGGGACGAGGTCATGGCCCGGCTAGGGGAGGTGGTCCGGCGAGCCGGCGATCGGGCCACCGTCGAGGCTCCGCTGGCCTACCTGCGGTTCGAGGCGGGGGCGGAACTCGGACCGGCGTCCAACTCGCGGCAGGCGATGATGCGCGTCGCCGTCACCTGCTGGCCGGGAGGGGAGGAACGCCTGCTGGCCGTGGCGGACGTCAACGGCTGGTACCTGCGCCGGCTCTGACCGGGATCGCTGAGTAAGCGGAGGTAAGCGGCGGCGCCATTTTGTGTGGGTTGCTCAATCCATCCAGGAGGCGCCGCCGTGACCAACGATGACGTTCTCTACCGCAGCCGTCTGCGCCTTTTCGCGCTGGCCGAGGCGATCGGCAGCGTGCACGAGGCCTGCCGGCTGATGGGCGTGCACCACCCTACTTACTACCGCCTGCGCGCGTAGGTCTTGCGCTACGGCCTGGAGATCCTTCGGCCGAGAGAGCGGCGCCAGCCCCGGTTGTGCCCCCCGATCGCGGCGCAACTCCTCCAGGTGGGCGATGTGCTCGGCGCCCACGCAGATCGCCTCGGCCAGCGACAGCAGCAGCTCACCCCGCTCGCCACGCGCCGCCGCTGCTTGAACGGCCAGACCCTGTCGATGGCGTTGTCAAGGTGCTGGACCAGACCCGGGCGACGCACCAGCTCGGCCAGCGGCGGCAGCCCGGCGTGCGGGGTCAAGGTGGGATCGTCGGCGGAGATTTGAACGTGGGTGGCGATTGCTCTACGATGATTCACCCCCAAGGTGCTCCTCTGCTTGGATGTTGGTTGGTGTCGCAATCCCGTTTGTTCAAGTTCAGGGGAGCGCTCTTCACGTCCGCCGCGATGACCGCCGCCTCCGCGTACTCAGCGATCCCGGTCTGAACGGCACCGGAGCCCCTGGCCACGGATCGAGCGGACCGGCCGGGGGCCATTGCCCTCCCGGCGGCCGCGCCGGGGCTGCGGCCGTGGGCGGAGACGGCCTCAGCGCGCCTCCGGTCCGGTCATCTCGGCCAGCACGAAGTCGTACGTGAGCCGGGCGTGCGGCCCCTCGATGGGCCGACCGGCGGGGTCGAGCCCCGCGGACCGCCGCTCCACGTCCTTGATCAGGGAGCGCTTGACGCCGAACACGGCGTCGGAGTCGAGGTAGCGGTCACCGGCGATGAAGACGTGCGTCACCAGGGTCTCGTAGGCCGGATGACCGATCATGAAGTGGACGTGAGCGGGTCGGTAGGGATGGCGTCCCTGCGCCCGAAGCAGCTCCCCGACCGGACCGTCGTTGGGGACGGGATAGCTGGAGGGGACGACCGACCAGAACCAGACCCGGCCCTCCCGATCGGTGCGGAACCGCGCCCGGAGCTGGGTTGCGTCACCGCGCTGCACGTCGTAGAAGCCCTCGGCGTCCGACTGCCAGGTGTCGACCAGGGCGTCGGCCACCGGCTCTCCGCGGCGGGAGCGCACGGTGCACTCGACCAGGAGACGCTCGCCGGGGGCATCCCCGGAGATGTCGGCCCCCGACGGCTGCTCGGGGGGGTTCTCGACGTAGAAGGGCCCGAGCACCGTGCTCTCGGTCGCGCCCTCGCCGAAGCGGTGGTTGATGGCGTCCACCAGCATCGACACGCCCAGCACGTCCGAGAGCAGGATGAACTCCTGGCGGCTGGGCGAGCAGATCTGACCCGTCCGGGTGAGGAAGTCGATGCCGGCCCGCCATTCCTCCATGGTCGGCTCCACCTCGCGCACGAAGGCGTGGAGGTGGCGCACCAGGGCCTCGCTCACCTGGCGCAGGCGGGGGTGGGGACAGTCCCGGAGGCTGTCCAGCACCGCCCGGGTGATGGAGCCCTCGTCGACCTCGCTCATGACTCGTCCCTCCAGATCTCCGACGCCGGCCGGCCCGCCAGCCAGGCGGCGCCGCGCGCGTACAGGGCCTCGACCTCGGGCCCGGTGAGCCCCGGCATGTCGGGTTTGACGTCGTAGCCCAGCTTCGTCTGCAGGTAGGCCAGGTGGCGATAGCCGGGTGGGAAGCGCTCCAGGAGCGTGTCGTCCAGCCGCACCGTCGCCGAGGGGTCGACGGGATCGAGCCGGTCCTTCTCGTAGATGGGCTGACGGAGCACGATCGCCCAGCGTCCGTCCCGTCGCTCGAAGAAGTCGTAGAAGCGCCCGGTGCAGACGACGTCGCAGAGCACCCCGTGGACCTCGCCCCGTTGCGAGATGGTCATCTTCGTCTGCGCGATCGCCCGGTGGCCGGAGACCTCGACCGAGGTACCGCCGAGGAAGTGGAGGATGCTGACGCCGCGTTCCCATCCCTCACGGCTGACCCGGATAAAGGCCTCGGCCGGCCCCTGGAACCAGGTGGCCATCATGCGCCCGCCCTCGTGCCACACCGTCCGGAACCGCTCCCAGTCCCCGGCGTCACGCCAGACGACCCAGTTCTCGATCACCTCCCGGATCGCGAGCCGGTCCGGCAGCGTCCCGTCCTTCACGTCCACGGAGCCCGTGCCCGCACCTCCCCTCGGTCCGCCTCCTGAGACCGGCCCGAGCGCCGGCCGATCTCGCCGTCGCCGCACCCGGTGCCGCCGGGGGACGCGCTCCACCCCTCGAGGGCCGCGATCGCCGCTCTCCCCACAGCTCGAAGGGTACACCGCCCCGGAGCGCCTGTCCGAACTCCCGGCCCGGCCGTCGAGGTCATCCCCTGTCGTCGAGCTTCCGGCGGCCGGCTCCACGGATGCCTCGCCGGGTTACGGGCTCCCGGACGGTCCCGGGGCCGGGTGCCGCCGGCGCGGCGGTCCAGGTCGGTCGCCCGTGACGAAGCGGAGACGGGCCTCATCGACGTTCAGCACGACGAGGCCGTACGCCTTGGGAATTCCGGACTGCCGCAATGCCGAGGGCAGGCGGCCATCGGCGGTGATCAGGAGACAGCCCTGGCCGACCGTGGCCGCGGCCAGCTGCTGGGCCTGTGCCCTCTCGCCCTGAGGTCGGTTGGGACCCGACTCGGCCTCGAGCGCCAGGATCCACAACCCCTCGTCGACGACGACCCTGGTCATCGCCTCGAGAGGAGATCGAGGTATCGTTTCAGCTCGTCTTCGTTGGCTTCGAAGGGCCGCGCAAATCCCCGGCCACCTGGCCGCGTTCGTTCGCCTCCAGGCGCTCTGCCCGGCCCTCGGAGAGATAGTAGATCGCGACCTGGCCGGGCCCCAGCCGGCCGGACAGGACGAGCGTCAGGATGGCGCCAGCAGGTGCTCGGACTGGGTCGTGCACATGATCTGAAGGCCGATGCCGAGGAAGTGCGTGAGTACGCGGCGACCTGCAGCTGGAGCGCAGGATGGAGGTGGGGTTCCGGCTCCTCGATGCCGATCGCGGGCGTCACCGGGTGAACGCCGTCCGTCCCCGTTCTGGAGATCTCGATCATGGCCAGCACCCACATGAGCTGGACGAAGCCGCTGCCCATGCTGGTGACGTTCAAGCGCCGCTCGGGGGAGGTGGCGACCAGGCTCACCTGCTGTCTCGGGACCAGGGTGATCTCGAGCCCTAGTCGAATACCGCTCGACATCGAGCGGACACGCGGTCGAGCCGGTCGCGCCGGTAGGCCAGGGTGGTCACGAGATCGTACGCGGTGACGATGCGGGGCGGCAGGTCCGCACCCAGCGGGTAACGGCTGCCGTCGACGTGTCGGTTCGCTCCCACGTAGGAGAAGGAGCGCAGCGCCGACGGGACGAACGTGCTCAGGAGCGGGGTTGCCAGGGCGAGGACACGGTTCTGAACGGCGGTCTCATCCGCCGCCGGTGGTCGGCCAGAGGGTGCAGGCTGCAGCGGTGGCCCCACCCCGAACAGCGAGCGCGAAGCATGGTGAGCTTCGAAGGAGAACTCATCTGAGCGATGGGCCTGGGAGAGAGAACGTTTCGCCCGTACTTCGATCGTCGATCGACCCGTGGAGGGGGCGGGGAGGCTGATCGCGATCGGGTGGCCCACTGCCCCTCGAGCGCCACCCGCACGTCGGTCTCGAACCCGGTCCGTGGCCGGAAGTGGGCGCCGAGTCCGAGGTCGAGACCCCCGAGCCCGATTGCCTCCTCGGCGATCTCGGTGGCGCTTCCCTCCCAGGTGGGCCCGATGTCCCATCCCTGATCCGTCGTCTCTCGGTCACCCTGGTGCACCAGGTCGGCGGGGTCCTGGCCGAGGTCGAGGGGATGGGAGAGCTGGAGATGGTTGGAGACGACGGATTGGGACAGGAGGGCCAGGGGCGTGCAGGAGGCTCGACTTCCCGACGTTGTTCTTGCCGATGAGCACGGTGAGGGGGGCGAAGTCGATCCGGGCGTGCCCGAAGGCCTTGAAGCGATCCGGCTCCAGCCGTCGCAACCTCATCGCACCTGCCCCGACGTCGAGGGCGAGACACGACCCCTCCGGGCCCGGCCGGATGACCTCCCGAGCCAGCCACGCTCACCCATCAACCCTTCGTGGTGAAGGGAGGACGTGGTCGGGTCGTTGTACGTTCCAACCATCGCGCCTCCCGGCGGTGGCGAGGGGTTCCTCCCGAGCCGGGGGATGGCGGGCCGGGGAGCCACCTCGGCGTCGCCGGCCGGGACGATCCCACCGCCGCCTGGTTGCGGCGAGCTGCCCGGGGCTCGTCGGGGGCCACGGGATCGGCCTCGTCCTCCGCCACCCGGGACGGCCGGCCCGGTTGAACACCATGGGCTAACCACTGGTCGCGGTCCCGTCCCTACCCACCAACCTGGGACGGGTTCCAGCTCGGGCCATCTCGTTGACAACCTTTACGGGGTTCGATAAGGTTCTGCCGGCCAGGGGCGGACGTCGAGATCCTGGGGGGGCCGCCCCGCGGCCATTCCCGAGGGCGATGCCCGGCCGGCTGCAGGGGACGATCCACGAACGGATCGTGCGGCCGTGCGCGGGTGTCCTCGCCGGCCATGCGCCGCGCGGCGCATGGTTCGGATGCTTCGCCCCGGCGGCCTCGAGTGGCATCGACGATATGGGTCGAGGCGGCCGGCGTTCTGCTCGGTCGGTTCACGAGGAGTGCGAAGTTGGCGGATCTGATGTCGGTCCCGAGCCATGGCGCCCCAAGGCTCGGGGGCGAGACCGTGTCCCGGGGCGCGGTCGTGGTCATCCCCACCCCGGGTGGGGAGATGGGCTCAAGCGCCGGGCGAGCCGGGTGACCGAGAGGCTGCGGTTCACCAACGGCCGCCTCCGGACCATGGACGCTGGCCGGCCGGTGGCGACCGACCTCCTGGTCGAGGACGGGTGCATCGTCGAGGCCCTCGATGGCGGGGCCGGGGTCCCGGCCGAGTCCGACTGGCGGGTCGTCGACCTCGAGGGCGCCACCGTCCTGCCCGCCTTCACCGACGGCCACGCCCACCTGACCCGGACCGGGCTCCGGCTCCTGGATCTCGACCTGGACGGGGTGGGGGGCGTGGAGGAGGGACTCGACCTGCTCGCCTCCGCGGCCCGGGCCGCCGATCGGCCGGTCATCCGAGGATGGGGTTATGACGAGACCCGCTCCGAACGACCGCTGACGGCACGCGATCTGGATCGGGTGACGGACCGCCCCGTCTTCCTGGGGCGCGTCGGTGATCTCGCCGCTCTCGTCAACTCGGCGGCGATGGAGCTGCTGGGCGTGCCCGAGGGAATGGCCGGGGTGCTGCGCGCCGACGGGGGTGAGCTCAGCGGCTGGCTGACGGGACAGGCGTACCACTACGCCCTGCGGCAGCTCCATCGCCTGCTCGGGGAGGAGGAGCGACGGGAGGCGCTGGACGCCGCCGTCGCACAGGCCCTGGCCGCGGGCGTCACCTGCGTGCACGCCATCGAGGGCAGCCGCTTCGGGCAGCTCATGGGCGGGCGGATGGAGCCCAACCACGATCTCGAGCGGCTGCTGGCGGCCGACCTCCCCCTCGACCTGGTCCCCTTCGACACCCAGATCCACGGTCTGGGGGACCTCGGCCGCATCGCTCGGGCCGGACTCCGTCACGCGGGCGGTGACCTGCAGGTGGACGGAGTCCTCGGTCCGGGCGCGGTCGAGGGCGTCGCCCGGGCGGCCCTGAGCCTCCCCTACGCCGACGGCGTGGGCGGCCGGGGCCGACTCCTGATCACGCGCGAGCGGCTGCGCGAGCTGATGGTCGTCGCCGTCGATCAGGGGCTGCAGCTGGCTGTGCACGCCATCGGCGACCGGGCCATCGCCCTCGTCCTCGACGCCGTCGAGGACGTCCGACGGGAACGATCTGACGTGGCCGACATGCGCCTTCGTCTCGAGCACGGCCTCCTCCCGGCCGAGTCCGACCTGGAGCGGGCCGCTCGTCTCGGGATCGTCTTCTCCGTGCAACCGGCGACCGAGCTGCTCTTCGGCGGCCGCCGGGGGTGCTACGCCGACCTCCTCGGCGAGCTGCGGGTCAGGCAAACGAACCCCCTGCGGGAGCTGGCCGCCGCCGGCGTCCGCCTGGCCGGGGGGACCGCGAGCCCGCTGGCGCCCCTGAACCCGCTCCTGGGCATCGCGGGCGCGGCGCTCCACCCCTTCGAGGGGCACCGTCTGGACCGGGAGGCCGCCTTCGCCCTCTACACCACGGGAGCCGCCTGGGCGGCCTTCGAGGAGGATCGGCGGGGGAGGCTGCGCCCCGGCTTCCTGGCCGACCTGATCGCCCTCGACCCGGATCCCTTCCAGCTGCCCGCGGAACGGCTGTCCGAGGTCCGGGTGATCCGGACCTGGCGCCGGGGCCGGGAGGTGTTTCGCCTGCGGGAGCGACGACCGGGGGACCTGGTGCCGACGGGGTGAGAAGGGTCCAGGATCGGCCTACCCCGATCCCCCCAGGAACTCCAGCGCGACCCGGGCCATGACCGCGATCCCGATGGGGAGCGCGGCCTCGTCCAGCTCGAACCGGGCTGTGTGCACGGGCCGGGGCTCCGGCCATCCGGGTGACCGTACGCCCAGCCGCAGCATGGCGCCCGGGACCCGCTGGAGCACGAAGGAGAAGTCCTCGGCCGCCATCTCCGGCTCCGCCTCCAGGACCGCCCCGGGACCGAGCTCGGCCCGCGCGGCCCCCGCCAGCAGCTCGGCCATGGCCGGGTCGTTGACGGTGGGTGGGTAGCGCATGTGGACGTCGACCCTGGCCTCCGCGCGCAGCGCTCGCGCGACGCCGCTCGCGATCTCCTCCAGCCGCCGCTCCATCTCCCGCATCAGGCCGTCGTGGTAGGCGCGGATCGTGCCCTGGAGCTCGGCCCGATCCGGGATCACGTTGGCGGCCGTCCCCGAGCTGAGCCGGCCGAGGGTGAGCACGGCGGCCTCGGTGGGCGGCGCCTCCCGGCTGACCAGCGTCTGCAGGGCGGTCACCACCTGGGCTGCCGCCACCACCGGGTCGACCGCCTGGTGGGGGCGCGAGGCGTGGCCGCCGCGGCCGTCGATGGTGATGGTGAAGGAGTTGGCTCCGGCCAGGATGGGACCGGGTGCGGTGGCCACGGTGCCGACCGCATGCTGGTGGGAGACGTGCAGCATGAAGGCGGCGTCGACCGCGGGATCCTCCAGCACCCCTTCCTCGATCATGCGCAGGGCCCCCGCTCCGCCCTCCTCGGCCGGCTGGAACATGAGCTTCACGTTGCCGGGGATCTCGTCCCGGCGTTCCGCGAGCAGCCGGCTCACCGCCAGCAGGATGGCGGTGTGGGCGTCGTGCCCGCAGGCGTGCATCACGCCTGGCGTGGCGGAGGCGTAGGCCAGATCCGACTCCTCCTGGATGGGGAGCGCGTCCATGTCGGCGCGGAGCAGGACGGTTCGTCCAGGTCGTCCGCCCTCGATGAGGCCGATGACCCCGGTGCCGGCGACGCCGGTCCGGACCGGGATGCCGATCTGCCGCAAGCGTGAGGCGACCAGGGCCGCCGTCTCCCGTTCCTGGTAGGCGAGCTCGGGGCGGCGGTGGATGGTGCGCCGGTCGGCGACCGCGGCATCGGCGAGGGACCTCGCGGCTTCGAGCATGCTTGACATCGCGAGCCGAGTCTAGAACCAGACGCGGAGGAGGCGCACCGGGTCATGGGCCGGGCAGGAGGCCCTCGACGCCGGTCGGCCCCCGGCCGGTCAGGGCAGGTTCCGCCGCCGGCCGTGGTCGTGGGTCGGGAAGGCGCGGGGACGGGTCCACCCGCGCACCCCCTGGGAGAGCCTGCCCGGGGTGGTCTGGCTCTTGATCAGGTACTCCAGCGCCCCCAGCTGCAGCCCCCGTTGGACCAGCTCCTCCTCGCTGTAGTTGCTGACGATCACGACCGGGATGTTCCGCGTCCGCGGTGCCGCCCGCAGACGCTCCAGGAAGGCGAGACCGTCCATGCGCGGGAGGCGGATGTCAAGGAAGATCAGGTCGGGGAGTTCCGCTTCCAGCACGGTCAGGGCTGCCTCGGCATCGCCGGCCACTCTCACCGTGTAGCCGTCCTGCTCCAGCTTGAGCCGGTACATGTCGGCCAGAACGGCGTCGTCCTCCACCAGGAGGACGGTGACCTCGTCCTCGGAACGCTCCATCGATCGTGCCCCTTCGCTCCTCTCGGATGTTTCGCGGTGTGGTGTCGACAGCGCCGCTTCCCGGTGCCGACGTTACGGCGGTTGTGATGGCGCTTCAACCGCCGACCGTTTCCCGTTGTCGGGCGGCGCCCCGGCGACGACTCGGGAGGGCCGGCGGCCCGGGCCGGGTGGCCGAACCGGAGGGACCGGCTGCGACCGTCCCACCCCCGGCCCCATTATGAAGAGCTATGGCCCGGGCCGAGCTGACCGCCGAGGCGACTCCGCCGGGGGTGACCTTCCGGGAGCACACCGCCGACGTGATCATGGAGGTGACCGGTCCCACCCTGGAGAGCTGCCTGGCGAGGGCGGGAGCGGGTCTGTTCGCCGTGTTCGCGCCGCCGCCCACCGCCGAGGCCCTCACCGCCTACGAGATCCGGGTCGAGGGTTCGTCTCCGGAGGAGCTGCTGGTCGCCTGGCTGGAGGAGCTGCTCTACCGGGGCGAGGTCGAGGGCGTGGTCTTCACCACCTTCGAGGTCGAGCTCCAGCCCGAGGCCGACGGCGTCCTGGTCCTCGTCGCCCGGGTCGGGGGCCGACGGCTTCGCCCCGAGGACGAGCCGGGCGGACCATCGGTGAAGGCCGTGACCCGTCACCAGCTGCGGCTGGGCCCGGGCGGTGAGGGCTGGCTGGCCCGCGTCGTGCTCGACGTGTGAGACCCCGGGGTCGACCCTCCGCCAGCGCGTGTGGCGGCACCCCGGCCGGTTGCGGGGCGGCGCGGATACGATGGATCGGGGCCGGTGTGGTCGGGCCAGCCGGCCGGAGAAAGTTGCCCATGGAGCCTGAGATCCCCTTCCTGGCACCAGTCCTGCCCGGGCGCGGTCGGCGCCGGGGAGCGCTGTGATCGAGCTCTCCCGCCGCGACGACTGCGCGCTGCTGACGCTCAACCGGCCGCAGGTGATGAACGCCCTCACCTTCGCCATGCTCGACGAGCTCGAGGGTCACCTCGAGGAGGTCGTCCATATGGGGGTTCGAGCGGTGATCGTGACCGGGGCCGGCGATCGCGCGTTCTGCGCCGGGGCCGACATCGACGAGTACCGCAGCCGCCCGCCGATCGAGAACAAGCGCCGTATGCAGCGGGGCCAGGCCCTGTTCCAGCGGCTGGAGGAGCTGCCCCTGTTGAGTGTGGCCGCCATCAACGGATACGCCCTGGGGGGCGGGCTGGAGCTGGCCCTGGCCTGCACGTTCCGGGTGGCGGTGCGAGGGGCCAGGCTGGGCTGCCCCGAGATCCGGCTGGGGGTGATCCCCGGCTACGGCGCCACCCAGCGTCTGCCCCGCCTGGTCGGGCCGGCCCGCGCCCGCCAGCTGATCCTGACCGGCCGGATGATCGACGCCGATCGGGCGGAGGCGATCGGGCTCGTGGACCGGGTGGTGGAGGGTGACGTGGTACAGGCGGCGGTCGAGTTCGCGGCCGAGTTCACCTGCCACAGCCTGCCCGTCCTCACCCTGGCCCGGGAGGCCATCCGGCGAGCGGACCGGGTGCCCTTCGCCGACGGCCTGGCGGCGGAGGCCGAGCTGGGCGCCATCGCTTACGCGCTGGAGGACTCGGCCGAGGGGATCGCCGCCTTCAAGGAGAAACGGACGCCTCGCTTCCGCGACCGCTGACCCCTCAGCGCCCCCGCCGACAGCGGTGGCCGCCCCGGCTCGGGGGCCAGCGCCCGGTCGAGGGTACGGGCGGGGGATCGCCGTGGATCTGGGCCGGGCGACGGCGGAGCACGTGCTCGCCGGGGTGCAGGCCCCCGACCTCCCGGGCGAGGTCCTCGGCCGATCGGTCGGAGATCAGGACCGCGGGCACCCCGGCCGTGGCCGGGTCGGCGCGCAGCGTGAGCAGGACCAGGGCGGGGACCGCCCAGTCGCCCAGGTAGACGAAGATGAGGTCCGGGTCGACGATGGCGGCCATCTCCAGGGCGTGATCGAGGCCGGTGGCGGTGGCCACGGCGTAGCCGTCGAACTGCAGCTTGCGGCGGAATCGAGCGGCCTGGATTGGGTCTCCGGCCACCAGCAGCGCCACCAACCGTCCGGCCGTGGCCGTCTCCGCCCGGTGCGTCACCACCAGGCCTCCTCCCCGGCCGTCCCTCCCCTCGCGCCACGTCGTGCTGCCCATCACCAGTTGCCTCCAGTCGCGCGGGTCCCGCCGGCCTCGGAGCTACTCGCCACCGGCCGGTCGGCCCGAAAGGCGACATCTACTGACAAGTTGAGCCGACCAGGCTTAAAGCGGCCTTAAGGAAACCTTCGGGAGTCCTGAGAAGTCGTGGCCACGGGCGACGTCCCGCACCTCGGGCTAAGACCCCTCTAAGGAAGGGGCCGTATTCTGTCCGGCGTTGGAGATCCTGGTCGTCGACGACGATCCCTCGCTGCGCGCTGCCCTGGACCGGGCGCTCCGCCTGGAGGGCTACGAGGTCGCGTTCGCCCACGACGGGCGCCAGGCGCTGCAGATGATGACCGGTGGCCATCACGACGCGGTCGTCCTCGACCTCGGGCTGCCCCTGATCGACGGGGTGGAGGTCTGTCGCCGGGTGCGGGAGATGGGGAATCGGACCCCGGTCCTGATCCTCACCGCCCGCGACGCGGTCAGCGACCGGGTGGAAGGGCTCGACGCCGGCGCCGACGACTACCTGGTCAAGCCCTTCGCGCTCGACGAGCTCCTGGCCCGCATCCGGGCGCTCCTGCGGCGCACCACCGCTCAGCCTCAGGAGAGCGTGCTCCGGTACGCCGATGTGGTCATGGACCTGCGCACCATGGAGGTGCGCCGGGGGGAGCGCCGGATGGAGCTGACCCGTACCGAGTTCCGCCTACTCGAGCTCTTCCTCCGCCATCCACGGGTGGTGCTCACCCGCTCGCAGATCTTCGAGCAGGTCTGGGGCTACGACTTCGGCGCGAGCTCCAACGCGCTGGAGGTCTACATCTCCTATCTACGCCGCAAGCTCGAGGCGGAGGGCGAGCCACGGCTCATCCACACCATGCGGGGTGTCGGTTATACGCTTCGTTAGCCTGAGCTTTCAGGCCCGTCTCACGCTGCTGGCCGCGGCCGCGGTGGCCATGGCCATCATCGGACCCGGGCTCGTGATCTACTACCTGATCGAGTCCTTCCTGATCGGCGGGCTGGACGCCAACCTCCAGGCCCTCGCCTCGCGCTACCACGTGGTGGGCGTCTCCCCCAACGCGACCTACGTGCAGGTGGACCTCGGGCCGGTCTCGCCCCTCAGCCCCTCCGGCTACGTGCAGTTCGTCGACGCCCAGGGGCAGGTGCTGCACCTGGCCGACGTCCGCCAGCGGGACGATTTCCTGGATCTCTCCACCACCTCCCTCGACGTCCGGGTGGCCGACGGCCAGGCCTCCGGTTACTTCCGGGACGCCTACGTCTCCAACGCTCACGATCACACGCGCACGCACGTCCGGGTCTTCACCAGCTCGGCGGGCGACGGGCTGGCCATCCAGGTCGCCGAGCCGCGTGAGGACATCGACAGCACCCTCGGCTACCTGCGCGTGGTGCTCACCTTCATCGCCGCCTGCGGGGTCGTGCTCGCCCTGATCCTGGGCCGGCTGCTCGCGCAGGTGGCGCTGGCCCCCATCCAGCGCCTGCGGGGGGCGGTGGACCACGTCACCCAGACCGGGGACATGACCCAGCGGGTACCGGTCGGCGGCAAGGACGAGCTGAGCCGGCTCGCCTCGCACTTCAACCGCATGCTGGCCGCCCTGGACCGCTCGCTCTCCAGCCAGCGCCAGCTGGTGGCCGACGCCTCGCACGAGCTCCGCACCCCGCTGGCGAGCGTGCGCACCAACGTCGAGGTGCTCAAGCGCTCCCCGGATCTGCCCCACCAGGAGCGCGAGCGCATGCTGGACGACGTGCTGGCCCAGGTCCAGCAGCTGAGCCAGCTGGTGCAGGACCTGATCGACCTCGCCCGTGGCGACCAGGTCCCGATGGTGTTCGAGGAGGTGCGGCTGGACTGGGTGGCCGCGGCGGCCATCGAGCGCGCGGCCAGGAACTGGCCGGCGGTGCGCTTCCAGTCGGACCTGCACGAGACGGTGGTGTTCGGCGACGCCCACCGGCTCGAGCGGGCGATCTCGAACCTGCTGGACAACGCCGGGAAGTGGAGCCCGGCCGGGGAGACGGTCGAGGTCCGGGTGATGGATCACGAGCTCACGGTTCGCGACCACGGCCCGGGCATCGCGCCCGAGGACCTTCCCCACGTGTTCGACCGCTTCTGGCGAGCCCCGGCGGCCCGTGGGCTGCCCGGCTCGGGGCTGGGCCTGGCCATCGTGCGCCAGGTGGTGGAGGCGCACGGCGCCACGGTCACGGCCGAGCTGCCGCCCGACGGCGGCACCCTCATGCGGCTGCGGTTCGTGCCCGTGGTCGCCCGGGCGCTGGCGACGCCCCGGACGCGTGCCTCCTGAGCGGGCGCCGGTCTCCGCTCGCGGGGAGTGGGGCGCACCCCGGCTCGCCGCATCGCCCCCGGTGGAGAAACTTAGCCTTCTCTAAGGCTTCCGTAAGGCTCCTCCAAGGCGGCTGCGCTGCAATAAGAGGGCCGCGGTCACGCGGAACCGAACGTCCCAGGTGGGGAATGCATGTCACAGGAGGTGCAGCAGGTGACGAGCCGATCCGGGTCCGCCGGCCGCGGCGCCTCCGCTCCGCGGTGGAGACGGCCCCGGGGACATCTGCCGAAGGAGGTGCGCCCCACCCGGGCCGGGTGGCGAGGCGGCGCCTCCGACCTCCGAAGGTTCGGACTGGAAACCTCTACACTCCCCCTCTCGCATGCCGCCGCCGCGGCCGGCTCCGATGCCGGCGCGGCGGCCCCCTCCGGGGAGCGCGGGCCCGAGTGAACCCGATGCCCTGGGCCACGGTTCGCGTGGCGACGCTGGCCGACGTGGCCGAGGTGGCACGGCTGGCGGCGCGTGGGCTCGGCGAGCATCTCGATGGGCGAGCCGCCCTTTCCGCCCCGGAGATCGCGGTGCGGCTGCTCGAGGACCTGGAGACCGGTGATCTGCTCTACGTCGGCGAGCGTCGAAGTCGGGTGATCGGTTTTGCCCAGGCCAGCGAACTCATGGTGGCCGACGGGGGGCACGTGGTCGAGCTGCTCCGCATCTACGTGGCGCCCGAGCACCGGCGCCGGGGACTGGGCGGCGACCTGGTGCGCGCCCTCCTGCACGGCTTTCGGCTCCCGGTCAGGCCGGTGCTGCGCGCCTGGGCGCCGTGCGGCTCCCCGATCGAGCGCTTCTTCCAGGCCACCGGGGCGCGGCCCCTGCGCCAGCGCTGGAAGGTGGTGGCGGGGGAGATGGCGATCCGGGGGGTGGTCTACGCCTGGAGCCGGCACGAGCCGGCCAGCACCGACCAGCGCCTGGCCCGCTGACGGCGGCTAGGAACGTTCGCGGACGGCCTCCGCGATGGCCGTGGCCAGTGCCTCCAGGAGCGCCTCGCCCAGCTCCGCCGAGGCCCCCGAGGGATCGCCCAGGACGCCCTCGGGGGCGAGCGCGCGCACGCCGGCCGTGGTGAGCACCGCCCAGGCCCGGGCATCGAGCTGGCCCGTGTAGCCGGCGGAGGTGGCCGGACGCACCGCCTCCGGGGCGAGGGCGAGGAGCATCGAGGTCTCGTCGAGCCCGGCGTGCGCGTCGCCGGCCCCTACGGGGACGTGAGGGAGGTCGAGCAGGACGATCGTCTCCGGCCGGACGATCGCGCCCGCCAGCTCCAGCGCCCTCCGGTTCCCGCCGTGGGCGGAAAAGACCACGACCTGCCGGAAGCCCCGGTCGTGGAGCCAGGCGCAGAGGTCGGTGACCACCGCGGCCACGGTCTCGTGGCCCAGGCTCAGGGTCCCCGGGAAGTCGCGGTGCTCCGCCGAGGCGCCGAGGGGCAGGACCGGAGCCACGAGGGCCCGGCCCAGGCGCCGGGCGGCACGGGCCGCCAGCTCGGCTCCGATCAAAGAGTCGGTGCCAAGGGGCAGGTGGGGACCGTGCTGCTCGGTGGCGCCCAGCGGTACCAGCACCGTGTCCCATCCCGCCTCGAGCCGCCGCTCCACCTCGGGCCAGGTCAGCCGTTCGAGCCGCACCTCGACG
>JAJPKS010000241.1 GCA_021323605.1 Bacillota bacterium
CACCTCGTCGTACTCGAGGCCATGGTCCATGCCCTGGCGGTCGGGGAGGAGGGCCAGGGCGACCAGCGTCACCGCCGAGCAGATGACGATGTACACGGCGATCCCGGTGCTGGTCCCCGAGGCGGCCAGGAGGGCGGCCGCGATCAGGGGGGCGGGACCCCCCGAGACGATCGAGGCCAGGTGGTAGCCGAGCGAGGCGCCGCTGTAGCGCAGGCGACCGGTGAACGACTCGGCGATGAGCGAGGCCTGGGGCCCGTACTGGAGGTCGTGGGTGACCAGGGAGACGATCACCGCCAGCATGGCCAGCGCCGCCACCCCCGAGCCCAGCAGCAGGAAGTAGGGGAAGGCGAAGAGCGCCGAGCCGACCGCCCCGATCGCGTACAGCAGCTTGCGGCCGTAGCGATCCGAGAGGTAGCCGGAGACCGGCACCGTGAACAGCGAGAAGCCGGCGGCCACCATCACCGAGAGGAGCATGAAGTCCCGGCTGTAGGTCAATCGCCCGGTCGCGTAGGAGAGCAGGAACGAGGTGTACAGGTAGAACGGCGCCTGCTCCGAGGTGCGCACCAGCGCGTTCAGCAGGATCTCCCTCGGGTAACGCCTGACCGCCTCCGCCAGCGGCCGGGCGGCGATGCGGCGCTGCTCCAAAAGCCGGGTGAAGGGAGGGGTCTCGAGGATGCCGAGCCTGATGTACAGGCCGACCGCGACCAGGGCCAGCCCGAGCAGGAAGGGCATCCGCCACCCCCAGACCAGGAAGCCGGGGCCGGAGAGCGCGCTGAAGAGCAGCATCACGCCGTTGCCGAGGATCAGGCCCACCGGTACCCCGATCTGAGGCCAGCTCGCGTTGAGGCCGCGCCGCTCGTTGCTGCCCCACTCCATCGAGAGCAGCACCGAGCCCCCCCACTCGCCGCCGACGCCGATCCCCTGGAGGATCCGGAAGGCGGAGAGGAGGAGGCCCGCGGCCACCCCGCTCACGGAGTAGCCGGGCAGCAGGCCGATGGCGGCGGTGGAGAGGCCCATCAGCAGAAGGGTCGCGATCAACGTCGCCTTGCGGCCGATCCGGTCCCCGAAGTGGCCGAAGATGAAAGCGCCCGCCGGCCTGGCGATGAAGCCGACGAACTGGGTGGTGAAGCCGATCAGGAGCCCGGAGAGGAGATCCTCGCGCTGGAAGAACAATCCCGGGAAGACGAGGGCGACGGCGGTGTTGTAGAGGAAGAAGTCGTACCACTCGATCGAGGTGCCGACCGTCGCCGCCACGACGGCGCGGACTCGCTGCCGGCGGGCGATCTCCGGTGCGAGATCGACCAGGTCGGCGGATCCAGAGAACGAAGGCATGAGACACCTCCCCCCTCAACGAGAGGCTTCCGGCCACCGTCCCGCAGCCATGGACGCTCCCGGCGTGGCCGGCCCGGGAGCACGGAAGGAAATATCTAGCACACTTGACCGGCCCCGACCAGAGCCGGCTCAGGCCGGGGTCCGGAATCGCTCCGGGGAGAGCGGCGCCAGGGCCGGCGGTCGTTCCCCGCACAGGGCCGCCGCCACCGCGCTCCCGACCGCGGGGGCGAGCTGGAAGCCGTGGTTGGAGAAGCCGGTGGCCAGGTAGAGCCCGGGCAGGTCGGCGGCGCCGATCAGGGGCACCCCGTCGACGCTCTGGGCCTCGATCCCGCACCACCGGTAGGCGAGCCGTTGCTCGGTCAGGGCAGGTAGGAGAGCCCGGGCCTCCTCCCAGCTCCCCCGCACGCTGTCCTCCAGCACCCGGCAGGTGTGGCGCTCGGGGTCGATCTCGGCCCTCCAGCCGCCGCCGATCAGGAACTCGCCCCCCGGGAGCTGCTTCAACGAGAGCGCGCGGCCCTCGGCGGTGACGGTCGGCGTCAGGGTGGGGCGGGCGGCGTCGGTGAGCAGCATCTGAGAGGCGCGGGGCTCGACCGGCAGCTCCAGGCCTGCCGCGGAGGCCAGACGGGGGCTCCAGGAACCGGCTGCGAGCACCACCTGCTCGGCCGCGACCCGCTCGATCCCGGCTGTGACCCCGATCACGCGGCCGGCACCCAGGCGGAGGGCGTCGACCCGCCAGGGGTGGAACGAGCCGCCACGGCGCCGGGCGGCGGAGAGCAAGGCCCTGGTCGTCGCCCGCGGGTCGGCCTGCCCGTCGCCCTCGGAGTAGGCCCCGGCGATGGCCGTCCGGGCCAGGGCGGGGGCCAGCGAACGCAGCTCGGCCTCTCCAACCGGCTCGACCGGGAGCCCGGCCCTACGCTCCCGGGCCACCCGGGCTCGGAGGGGATCGACGTCCTGGGGGCGCTCGACCACGTGGAGGTGGCCGGTGGCCCGAAAGCCGGTGTCGGCTCCCAGCTCCTCGCTGAGCAGCGGCCAGCGCCGGCTGGCCTCCAGGGCCAGGCCCCACTCCCGCGGGTCGCGGCCCTGGCAGCGCACGCCGCCCGCGCTGGCCCAGGAGGCGCTGGGCGGGAGGGGCGTGTCGGGCCGGTCGAAGATGGCCACCCGCAGCTGCCGCAGTACCAGGTGGTAGGCGATCGAGGCCCCGATCACCCCGGCCCCGACCACCACCACGTCGACCGAGCGGGTCACGGGCTCGACCCCGGGATCGGGGGGAGGAAGCGGAGAAGGAGGGACGGCGAGGGACGGGTTGGGGGGCCGACGGATCGCAGGCGGGCGGCGCTGACGCCGGACGGCGGACAGGGCTGGCCCATGGCGAGGAGCCTACCCCGTCAGGGAGGCGCGGAGGGCGTCGGGCAGGGAGGGACGGCGGAAGG
>JAJPKS010000373.1 GCA_021323605.1 Bacillota bacterium
GCCGACGGCTGCACCATCGCCGGGGTCACCTTCGCCCCGCTCGGCACCAGCGACTGGACGCCCTACATCCCCAAGATCGAGGCGGCCAACCCCGAGGTGCTGATGGTCGGCCCGGCCGGCAACGACCAGGTCAGTTTCCTCAAGCAGGCGAAGCAGTTCAACCTGCAGAGTCGGATGAAGATCTTCCAGTTCCTCGAGGACCTGAGCTTCGACGAGCAGATGGGCTTCGACGTCACCGCCGGGACCTACGGGGCCACCAACTTCTACTGGACCATCAAGGACCCGGGCACGCAGAAGTTCGTCAAGGACTACGAGAAGGCCTACGGCAAGCCCCCCAGCGGGTACGCCGCCTACGTCTACAACGCGGTCATGCTGATCGCCAAGGAGGTGGCCGCCGGACACGTGACCCCGTCCCAGTTCTCCAGGGCCCTGGCCGGCTCCCGCTTCGACCTGGCCGAGGGACCGGAGTCCATCCGTGCCTGCGACCACCAGTCCTTCCAGCCCACCTACATCGTCCAGGGGCTGACCCAGGACGAGGCGGCCTCGAAGGGCGGCTCCGCCACCTACGGCTACCGTTCGATCGTGCGGACCATCCCCGCCAGCGAGCAGCAGGCGCCGAGCTGCTCGGAGCTCGGGCTGTCGTGACCGCTCGGCCGCGGCCACGGCTGGGGCGCGGGTGCGGTCGATCCCGTCCTCCCTCCGCATGCACCTGATCGTCAACCAGGTCTTCACCGGGATCGTCAGCGGGGCGGTGCTGGTCCTGCTCGCCCTGGGCCTGAACCTGATCTTCGGGTTCATGGAGATCATCAACTTCTCCCACGGCGCCTTCTTCATGCTGGGGGCCTACGTCGGCTTCTACCTGTTGACCGCATTCGGGAGCTTCTGGTGGGGACTGGCCCTGGTCCCGCTCCTCCTGTTGCTCCTGGGGGCCGCCGTCGAGCGAACGCTGATCAAGCCGCTCTACCGCCGCAGCGCCGTCGACCCACTGCTCCTGACCTTCGGGCTGACCTACATCGTCACCCAGCTGGTGGAGATGATCGCGGGCAAGCAGGGTGAGACGGTGAACGCCCCTTCCCAGCTCAACTTCCAGCTGCCGCTCGGGTTCACCAGCTATCCCGCCTACCTGACCTTCGTGGCGGTGCTGGCGGGGCTGATCGTGCTCGGGCTGTGGCTGCTGCTGGAGCGGACCAGCCTGGGCCTGATCATCCGGGCCGGCATCCGCGACAGCACCATGATCCAGATCCTCGGCATCGACTTCGACCGCTTCCGGGTCCTGGTCTTTGCCCTGGGGATCGCCCTGGCCGGGGTCGCCGGCGTGCTCAACTCCCCCGTCACGGGTGTCTACCCGGAGATGGGCAACGACATCCTGATCACCGCCTTCGTGGTGGTGGTGGTGGGCGGTATGGGCAGCTTCTGGGGGGCCGTCCTCAGCGGCCTCGTGATCGGCGTGCTGGTGTCGCTCACCACCCTCTTCGCCAGCGTCTACGCTTCGATCGTCCCCTTCGTGCTCATGATCCTGGTCATGACCTTCAGGCCACGCGGCCTGCTGGGCACGACGTGAGCGCGGTCGAGGCCGAACCGGAGCCGGGCTCGGAGCGGGCCTCGGGGCCCCTCCACCTGCTGCGCCTGCTCTGGCGGGGCCGGGCCTGGAACCAGCTGGTGCTGCTGCTGCTGGTCATGGTCGGCCTCTTCTTCCTCGTTCCCGACCCGAGCCTGGCGGTGGAGGTGCTCATCTACAGCCTGTGGGCGATCAGCCTCAACCTCCTCCTGGGCTACGGCGGCCTGGTCTCCTTCGGTCACGCCCTCTACTGGGGATTCGGGGGCTACGCGGCCGGCCTGACCCTCCTCCACGTCACCCACAGCCTGTGGGTGGCCCTGGGGGCCTCGATGGCGCTCTGCGGTCTGCTCGCCCTCGGCTCCGGGGTCGTGTGCCTGCGCCGCCGCGACGTCTACTTCTCGATGCTGACCCTGGCCTTCGCCCAGCTCGGCTACTTCATCGCCTTCGAGGCCCGCCCCGTGACCGGCGGCGACGACGGGCTGGGCAACATCCCCACCCCGCCCCTGGACCTGCCCGGACTCTCCCTGGAGATGCACCCCATCCGGGATCCCCTCCCCTACTTCCTGCTCTGCGCGGGCATCCTGTTCTTCGCCTTCGCCTTCGCCCTGCTGTACACGGAGTCTCCCCTGGGCCGGGTGTTGCAGGCCATCCGGGAGAGCGAGGAGCGGGCGCGCGGCTGCGGCTACAACACCCGCTTGGTCCAGCTCATCACCTTCACCGTCTCCGGTCTCCTGGCCGGGCTGGCCGGCGGGCTCGACGCCATCTTCAACGGGCTGGAGGGTCTTCAGCCCTACTGGTCGCTGTCCGGCGTGGTGGTGATCATGGTCATCCTCGGCGGCCGGAGCACGCTCTTCGGCTCGGTGCTGGGGGCCCTGGTCGTGCTCGTGCTCGAGCACTACCTCAGCATCTCCTTCGGGGACTGGCCCCTGATCGTGGGCGCCGTCTTCGTCGTCTGCGTCCTGGTCTTCCCCCAGGGCCTCTGGGGCCTGGTGCGGCTCGAGCCCCTGGGCTCCTGGGGGGCGGTGGCCTGGACCCGGCGGCTGCGCGCCCGGCTGTCACGGGAGCCGGGGGCGTGAGCGGACCGAACGGGAGGACGACGCTGCTGCGCTGCGAGCGGCTCGACCGCTGGTTCGGGGGCGTACACGCGGTGGACGGCGTCGACCTCGAGGTCGCGACCGGCAGCCTCCACGCCATCATCGGCCCCAACGGGTCGGGCAAGACCACGCTCTTCAACCTGATCACGGGCCACACCCGGCCTCACGGGGGCCGGGTGTGGTTCGCGGACCGCGACGTGACCGGGTTGCCCTACCACCGGGTGGTGCGGCTGGGCATCGCCAAGTCCTACCAGATCACGACCGTCTTCCAGTCCCTGAGCGTCTTCGAGAACGTGCGCATCGCCGCCCAGTCGGCCCGGTGGCCCTATACCTTCTGGCTTCCCGCCTCCCGGCTGCGCGACGCCAGCCGGCTGGCCGAGCAGACGCTGGAGCGGGTGGGACTCCAGCACCGGCGCCGGGAGCTGGCCGGAAACCTCTCCCACGGCGAGCTGCGTCACCTCGACCTGGCCATCGCCCTCGCCACCAGGCCGAAGCTGCTGTTGCTGGACGAGCCCACGGCCGGCATGAGCCCGGCCGAGACCGAGGCCACGGTGCAGCTCATCCAGGACCTGCGTCGCGACCTGACCGTGGTCATGATCGAGCACAAGATGGACGTGGTGCTCCGGATCGCGGAGCGGATCACGGTCCTCAACTTCGGGGTCAAGCTCTTCGAGGGGACGCCCGAGGAGGTCCGCGGCCATCCCCGGGTCCAGGAGGTCTACCTCCAGGGGGCGCTGTGAGCGACGACGCCGACGGCCGCCTCCTCGAGCTCGACGCCGTCCAGGCCTACTACGGCCTGGCCCACGTCCTCCAGGGCGTGTCGCTCGAGGTCCGCCCGGGCGAGGTCACCGCCCTCCTGGGCCGCAACGGGGCGGGCAAGACCACCACGCTGCGGTCGGTCATGGGCCTGGTCAGCGTCCGCGGCGGCGAGATCCGCTTCGGCGGGGAGGCGGTCACCGGCCGGCCCACGCACCGTATCGCCCGGATGGGCATCGGCTACGTGCCCGAGGACCGGCGGATGTTCCCCGGGCTCACCGTCGAGGAGAACCTGCGCCTGGCGGCGCTGGGCTGCGGCCTCGACCGGGAGCGGAGCCGGGCCGGCTTCGAGCGGGTCTGGGAGCTCTTTCCCGCCCTGCGCGAGCACGCACGGCGGGAGGCGGCGAGGCTGTCGGGAGGCCAGCAGCAGATGGTGGCGATCGCGCGGGCGCTGATCGGCAACCCTCGGCTGCTGCTCATCGACGAGCCGACCCAGGGCCTGGCCCCGGCCATCGCGCGCGACATCGCCCGCACCCTGGCCGGGATCGCCGCCACCGGCGTCGGCGTGCTCCTGGTCGAGCAGAACGCCGTGATGGCGCTCGAGGTGGCCCGGCGGGCGTACGTGATCGACGAGGGCCGGATCGTGGCCGAGGGCCCCGCCGAGCGCATCCGCGACGACGCCGGGATCCGCTCCCGCTACCTGGCCGTCTAGCTGATTCGCCACCGGCGGGTAGGCCTGCCCGGACCGGGAGTATGAGCTGCTCCGGCGTTCACCATGACGCTGTCGTAGAAGCGCTATGCTGCTTCTCGGAGCAATATGAAGCAGAGAGCGCGAATGCAGACCAAGTCGATTCGCTTGACCCGGGAGGAGGCCCGAGACCTCGAGGAGCTGGTCGAGGAGACGGGAGAGGTCGAGGCCGCGGTTCTCAAGCGGGCAGCGCTTCGGGGCATCCGCGAGGAGCGGATCGAGCGAGGCGTGCTCGCGTATCTGCGTGGAGAGAGCACGAGCAGAGCGGCTGCGATCGCAAATCTGCCCCGTGCGCGATTCCTCGATCTGCTGGCGGAGAAGGGCGTCACCCTGCTCCAGGGGCCGTCGACGCTCGGCGAGGAGTTGAGCCTGCTCGCCAGGTGGTTCGGCGACGCTCGCCTGGAGGCCGTGAGCGGACGGCTGCAGGAATCGCCAGGCGACCTGGCAGATGAACATTCCTGAGAAGCACGACGGCCGATCGGGCCCCGAACGTTTGCGAGCCGTCCTCGACACTTCGTTCTGGACGGCAGCCTGGCGAGCGGACGTCGCCGCCAACTGCCTCGACCTGTTCGAGATCGTGGTGCCTCGGGCGGTCGAGGACGAGATCCGAGCCAACGATCCTCTTTTCCCAAGGGGCGAGTTCCCGTACGCGACGCTGTTTCGCCACCTGCGCGACAAGATGCTCGATCCGCCCGATCCCGAGCCGGAACGGCTGCCCGACCTCGGCCGCGGTGAGGCATCGGCGTTGGCCCTGGCACAGGCTCTCGGCGTGCCGGTGCTGGTCAACGAGCACCGGGCCAGGAAGCTCGCGGCCAACCTCGGCATCGATACCATCACGGTCCCGGCGGTGATCGTCGCCCTCTACGGCCTGGGCGTGATCAGCGATCGTGCCGCCTGGCGGAAGCTGCGGCTGATCGAGGCGATCACTGCAGCGGCGATCGTGCACGAGGCGGCCACGGCCCTGTCGGCCCTGGGAGCGTCCATCGGCGGGCGGGACCGGCCCGGTGCAGTGGCGCGATCGACCCCACGGGGTGGCCGGGCGGGCCCCGGGGCAGGACAGCCCGACGCCAGGCCGGTCCCGCCCCGGTGAGGTCGGCGACGCCGGGATCCGCCCCCGCTACCTGGCCGTCCGAGACGCAGCCGGACTCATCCCGCGGCGCCCAGGCGGGCCCGGGGCACGATCCCGGGCCCGCGTCCGGACCGGCCTGAAGCGCGACCGCTCCGGCCTCGGAGCCGAGCCGCATGCAGGCCCGGGCGTACGGCCAGCGGTGGGGGTCCCGTCGGTCGCTCGGAGTCCGGTGGCGAGGAGGGCGGCAAGCGCGCCGGGGTGGCGGCGGTCACCTCAGGCCCGTTCCCGCTCCGGACCAGAAGCGGCGCTCGCTCCGGACCATGGCCATCCCCTCTGCGGCGTGCGGGGACCGTCCAGCGCCGGCTTCGCCTCCCGGGTTGGAACCGAAACCGTCGTGGTTCACGCCTCCCAGAGGGCGAAGATGCGGACCGGCGAGGCGGTCCCGCCCACGAAGCGCAGGGGCACGACCATGACCCCGAACCCCTGGTGCATCGGGATCTTCTCGATGTTGTTCACCACCTCGGTGTGGTTGACCAGGTATTCGGCATGGGTGCGGTGGTTGGGATAGGTGAGGTCGGCCGGGTTGTCGGTGGAGACGGCGTCGGTGAGCACGTTGACGACGCCCTGGTCGAGGATCCAGCGGGAGGCCTCCTCGTCCAGGCCCGGGTACTGGCTGACGTAGGCCAGAGGGTCGTCCCAGAGCCTCGCCGCACCCGTGTAGTAGAGCAGCGTCCCACCCCGGGGCAGCCGCTCGATCCCCGCCTCCGCCATCGCCCGCCGCACCCGGGCCAGGGTGATGTGGGTGCGGGGGGGCACGTCGGAGACGTCGATCCAGGCCCCCTCGGTGAAGCAGTGCTCGATCGGGAACTTCTCGATGGTGAGGTCGGGCCGGTCGGGGTTGTAGTGGTAGACGGCGTCCATGTGCGTGGAGTCGTGGTCGCAGAAGGCGATGCCCTTCACCGCGTAGCCCCGGAAGGGGGTGTCGCCCAGGCGCATCCTCGACTCCGCGTGGGTCAGGTGATCCCACATCGCCACCTTCATGTGGCCCGGGTAGACGGGGATGCCGGGGGCGATCTCCCGCGACAGGTCGAGGACGTGAAAGCGCCTGCCCAGGAAGCTGACCTCGACCAGCTCCCGATAGGTGCGCGGCTCCTGCCCGACGGCCATGGTGGTTCCCTCCTGTTCAGGCTTGGACGGCGGCTCGGCGCGGGCTCAAGAAGAGCCGCGCCCGCTGGTTCTCCTCGTCCTGGGGAAGCCGGTCGGCGAGCCGGCGGAGGTCGGCCCGGACCTCGGCCCCCAGGGCGGTGACGTCGGGATGGTTGACCTCGATCAGGTTGCCGGCGGGGTCGCGGAGGTAGAGCTGCACCTGCCCCCCGGGGAGCTCGTTGAGGTGATGGGCGAAGGTCTCGCCGTCGGTCATCCCCCGCTCTTTCGCCAGCCGGTAGACGCGATCGAAGTCCTCCACCGCGAACGCCAGGTGGGCGTAGCGGGGGGCGCCCTCGGGACGCTCGAAGAGGTGCAGCTGCATGTCCCCCAGCCGGAGCCACTGCACGGGAAAGCCAAAGTTCGGCGTCGGCACCGGCTCCGCTCCGAACATCTCCCGATAGAAACGGATCGACTCGGACAGCTCGCGGGCACAGATGCTGACGTGGTTGAACCAGGCGACGGGCATCTCGGTCACCCCCTGTGGTTCGCTTCCCTGCTCTCGCCACCGGGACCGCGGCGGCGGCCACGATCGCACCGGAGGCGGCCTTCGCCTCCATGGTCGCGCCATCCCGGGCACGACGGCAAGGCGCGGGCGAAGGGCACGTCAGCCGTCCCCGGCCGGCGACAGCCGGTCCCAGTCCAGGGCCAGCACCACCCGGGCCAGGTGGTGGAAGTCCCGCAGGTCCAGCCCGCCCACCTCGGCCGCTCGCCGCAGCCGCTGGTGGAGGGTGTTGGGGTGGACGCCGAGGGCCCTGGCCGCCTCGGTGACACGACCGTGGTGCCGAACGTAGGCCCGCAGGGTGACCACCAGCCGGGTTCCCCGCCGGCGATCGTGGTCCCGGAGCCGGCCGAGCACGTCGTCCACCATGGCCCGGACCCGTTCCCGAGGCAGGCCCTCGGCCAGGGCCCCGAAGAAGCCCAGGTCCTCGAAGAGCGTGGCGGGCCCGGCGTCCAGGGCGGCGGCGGTGCGCGCCTGGCGCAGGCCGGCCGCCACCTCGACCAGGCCGTTCAGCTCAGCGCTGACGCCGACGCGCTCCACCTCGGGATGGCGTTCGCGGGCCAGCGCCGCCGACCGGCGCAGGGTCTGGCTGGCAGCGCCGTGCACCAGCACCACGCAGTCGGCGTCGCAGGCGGTGGCCGTCACCATCGGCCATCCGGTCCGGGCCAGCGGCTTCCGGCGCCGGCTCAGGCCGTACGCGGCCTCGGCGCTCGCACAGCCCAGCACGACGACGCGGAAGGGACCGTCACCGGGCACACCCAGCACCCCGGCGGCCTCACGCAGCTGGGGGCCACCGCAGACGCCATGGGCCAGCGCCAGCAGGACGGCGGGACGGGCGTGGGTCTCCAGGGCGCGATCGGCCCGTTCGCTCTGGAGTTCGGCCGCGATCACGGCCGCCGCGTGGCGGGCGGCAAGGGCGTTGGCCCCGACCTCGTCGTCGAGCGCCGGCCTCAGGACGAGCACGCCCAGGGGGAGCTCGGGGCTGCCGATGCGGAAGCAGGTGCAGCCGCCGGCCGGCACCCACGGCTCGCGCTGCAGCAGACGGCGCACCACGCCCCCGGTGCCCGCCGCCGCCATCTCCTCCCTCCACGACGGCGCCCCCACGTAGGTCACCAGACGTCCGCCCCAGGTGGACACGAGCACCGCCCCCTCGGTCAGCTCGGCAAGGGTGCGCACGGTGCGCTCCACGGCGGTGGCATCGACCTGGGTCAGACCTTCGGCCAACCGTGCCTGGGCCAGGCTGAGACGTGACAGCTCCTCGTTCTGACGGCGCAGTCGCTCGCTCAGGTCGCGCAGCCTGAGCGTCGCCTGCCTCTGCCCCTCCGCCACCCGGGCGGTCTCGATCGCCACCCCGGCCAGCCGAGCCACGAGCTGCAGGAACTCCAGCTCCTCGGCCGTGTGGTGGTGTGGCTCCGCCCCGTAGCAGTCCAGCACCCCGATCACGCGCGAGCTGGCGATGACCGGTACGCACACCAGGGAGCGGTACCCCAGCCGCCGCGCCCCCTCGCGCCAGGGCTCGAAGCCCGGCTCCAGCTCGACATCGGCGATGACCACCGGGGCGCCGGCGCGAAAGGCGCGTCCGGTCGGCGACAGCGGTAGGCCGCTCGAGGGGTCCAGCCGCAACGGCCGTTCGACGTTGACGTGACGCACGTACTCCGCGCTCATCCCCGCCGAGCCGCGGATCACGAGCGAGCGCCCATCGGCGTCCGGGAGCACCAGGGCGGTGAAACGGTAGCCGGCCAGGCCCGCGACCCGATCGCAGATCGCGTTCAGGGTCTCGTCCAGGGGCCGGAAGTCGTTGATGGTGCGGGCGACGTCGGCCAGCACCAGCAGGCGGTCCACGTCGGCGACCGGCGCCCGGGGGCGCCCGTTCGTCACCGGGCGCCGTCCCCCGAAGCGGCCTCGCCCTCGGCGCCGCTCCGGCCCCGGCGCCGCCTCCAGGGCACGTCCACGAGCCCATTGTCGACGGTACCGGCCGGGCGGACAACGTGGCCGCGCACACCTTCCGGGGCCCGACCGTGTGATCGTGCACGGAACCTCGTCGGCCGCGCCCCGACCGGCGGCGCGAAACCAGATCGTCGATTGCCTCCCCCCTCCCTCTCCCGTAGGCTCGGCCGGCATGGAGGACCGCCTGCCGGCCGAGCCCGCCCCGTACCCGCTGACGGTGGCCGACTTCAACCGCGACGGGATCCTCGACGTGGCGGTGGCCGATTACCTCGCGGATCGGATCGTCATCCTGCTGGGGACGCCGGGCGGCGCCTGGGAGCTGGGAGCGTGTCATCCGGCGGTGCGCCCGGTGGCGATCGAGGCGGCGGACCTGGACGGGGACGGCAGCGTCGACCTGCTGGTGGCCAGCCAGGGCTCGGGCGGGCTGCAGATCATGTACGGGACCGGCAGGGGAACGTTCGAGCCGGGGCCGCACCTGGAGTGCGCGCGGCCGCGCTCGATCTCGATCTGCGACGTGAACGGCGACGGTCTCCCCGACGTGGTCGTCTCCGCGGCCACGGGCGTCACCGTCTTCATCTCCTCCGGCAGAGGACGGAGCTTCACCGCCCGGACGCTCCCCACCGTCGGGGTCGGCCAGGCCGTGGAGGAACTCCACCCCATGCTCACGCCCCATCGTGGGTCGAGGATCTGGACGCTCACCGCTCGGGAGCGGCAGGTGGCCCGGCTCGCCTGCCTCGGCTACAGCGCAGGGGAGATCGGGCGACTGCTCGGCATCGGTCGCCGCACGGTGGAGACGTACATCGCCGCCGCCCTGTCCAAGCTGGGCCTACGGTCCAAGCGCCAGCTCGAGCAGTGTGCGCCCTGGGGCGCGACGGAAGCCCACCCCCCGCCCCGAGATTGACCGTGGCCGGGCGCGGCCGAGCGTGGATGCAGAACACCGCACTCGGTCCGCTCCCCCGACCCCGTAGAGGCTACGGATGCCGGCCCCGCCGCCACCTCGTAGGGTCCACGGTCGTGACCGGTCATCCCCCGGACCGGCGGACCGGTCGAGGAGGAATCCCATGTACGGAACCGTGGCCCGACTGCGCCTCCCGTCGAACCGCCGGGAGGCCCTGATGGAGCTGGAACGACAGATCGAGGCCGAGCCGCCGCCCGGTCTCGTCGCCAGCTACGTCTACCGGATGGACGCGGACCCCGACGAGTACTACCTGGCCGTCCTGTTCGAGAGCCGGGACGCCTACGTGGCCAACGCCGAGAGCCCGGAGCAGGACCGCCGGTACCGGCGCCTGCGCGAGCTGCTGGCCGCCGACCCGGAGTGGCACGACGGGGAGGTGGTGTTCCAAGTTCCGGCCCGCGTCGGCGGCACGCCGCCTCCCCGCTGAGCGGCGGCGGGGCCCGCGGGTCGGCGTGGCCGGTCCCACGATCGGGTCCGGCCACGCTCCCCGCAGACAGCCGGAGCTCAGGCCGCGGGCCTGATGTTCTGGTTCACGTGGAAGAGATTGCCCGGGTCGTAGCGACGCTTGATCGCGGCCAGGCGCGGGTAGTTGGCTCCGTAGGTGGCACGGACGCGATCCTCGCCCTCGTCCATCAGGAAGTTCACGTACGCGCCCCCGGCCGAGAAGGGGTGGAGCGCCTCCCAGTAGCGCACGGTCCAGGACCTGATCCTCTCGGCCTCGGCCGGGTCCGGGTCCACGCCGACGATGACCTCGGCGAAGCGGGCGTCGCGGAAGCGGAAGGCGGTGTCCTCCGGTCCCACCCGGTGGGCGGCCCCATCGATCGGGTAGAGGTGCATGGTCGAGAGCGGGGTGGGGAGGTCGGCCGCCTGCTCGACGTGGCGGCGGATGGCCTCGTCGCCGAGCTCGTTCGCGAAGTCGGCCCTCCAGTACCACTGCAGGCCGGGCGGGTAGAGGGGGTCGAAGGCGCTCTGGAGCACCGGCAGCGGCATGCGCTGGACGCCGTCCAGGACGGGGGCCAGCTCGCGCGCCCGACCCAGCATCCGATCGGTCGCGGCGGCACCATCGGCGCAGCACCACACCACGCCGCACATCGGACGCAGCCACAGATGCTCGGGGAACGGAGGTGCGGGCGGGACGGTGAGGAAGGCGAAGAACCCGTTCACTTCCTCCGGCGCGTCGCGCATCAGGTCCCGGTACGCGGCCATGGCCTCGGTGGCGCGATCCATCTCCCACAGCATCGGGCCCGCCATCACCGTGCTCACCGGATGGAGACGGAAGTGGAAGGAGGTCACGACGCCGAAGTTGCCGCCACCGCCGCGCAGGGCCCAGAACAGGTCCGGATGGTGCTCCTCGTCGGCGTGCACGAGCGCCCCGTCGTGGAGGACCACGTCGGCACCGAGCAGGCTGTCGACGGTGAGGCCGAAGCGGCGGGTGAGGTGGCCGATGCCCCCGCCCAGGGTGAGGCCGCCCACCCCGGTGGTGGAGATGAACCCCATGGGGAGGGCGAGCCCGAACGGGTGGGTGGCGTGGTCGACGTCGCCGAGCACACAACCACCGGCCACGCCCGCCGTCGCCGAGGCGGGATCGACGACGACGCCCCGCATCGGCGAGAGGTCCACCACCAGCCCCCCCTCGCAGGTGCCGAGGCCGGCCCCGTTGTGGCCCCCGCCGCGGACGGCCAGATCCAGTCCCCGCTCGCCGGCGAAGCGGACGGCGGCGATCACGTCGGCGACGTCGACGCAGCGGGCGATCAGGGCCGGCCGCCGATCGATCATCCCGTTGTAGACCTTTCGGGCTGACTCGTACCCCTCATCACGCGGGCGGAGGAGCCCACCTCGCAGTCGGGAGCCGAGTTCCTCCGCGGCGCGATCGTCGAGTTCGATGGCTTTTGCCATGATCCACTCCTCGCCGCCCGTCGACCGGCCCGGTGACGGGCAGCGGCATTGAACCGGAGACGGCCGATGGGCCGCCGACCGCGCCGATGCTAAGCGGCAACGGACGGTCCGGCTTCCGTAGCCCGTACGGAGACCGTCAGACCCGTCCGCCGATCTCGGTCTCGACTCGGATGCCCAGCTCGGCGAGCGTCTCGGGGCGCACCATGCCCTCGGCCACCAGGCCGCCGCCGGCCCTGGCGACGGCCTCGACCAGCCGGGCCGCCCACGCGTGCTCGAGCAGCAGGAGCGCCGCCGACCCTTCGGGCGGGATCCGGGCACCGAGGTCGAACAGGTCGCGGGCGCTCAGCACCGGCCCCTCGCCCCCATCCGGCGCCGATCCGGCCAGGGGTGGCCCGGCGGCCAGCAGGGGCCTCAGGAGAAAGCCGTAGCGACCCACTTCGTTCGGGACCAGCGCCGCCAGGGGCAGCTCGCGCACACCACCCCGGTCGTCGCGGCGCACCAGGAGCAGGTCGACCAGCCGGATCACGCCGGTCTCGCGCAGCGCCCGCAGCTCGGGCATCACCTCCGACCGGAACCGCCGTTCGTCGAAGCCGATGACGACCAGGTGCAACGGTCCGATGTCCACCTCAGGGAACCTCCTCGCAGGGATTGGCTCCAGGGGGCCATGCCCTTCCCGCAGCCAGCAATGCACGCACACTGTAGGCGAGGAGAACCCACCGTGTCCCGGGGCATCGTGGCCTCGCGCCGCCCGTGCCCGTCCGGCGCCGGCCGGAGCGCCTCCATCGTCCGGGACCATCGACCCTTCCCGTCGGCACGATCGCATCCGAGGCTGAAGCGGTGAGACCCGAGTCGACGCACACCACTCCCGCCCGAGTGGTGGAGACGCACGTCTCCCACCTCTTCCTGGTCGGCGACCGCGCCTACAAGCTGAAGAAGCCGGTCAGGTTCGGGTTCGTCGATCTCTCCTCGCGCGAGGCCCGCGAACGGGCCTGCCGGAGGGAGGTCGAGCTCAACCGCAGGCTCGCCCCGGACGTGTACCTGGGCGTGCTGACCGTGGTCGACGAGGCCGGCGTTCCCCTCGACCATCTGGTCGCCATGCGCCGCATGCCCGCGGAGCGTCGGCTGGCGACACTGGTGCGGCGGGGCGCGGACGTGGAGGAGGGGTTGGGCCAGGTGGCCCGAGCCCTGGCGACGCTCCACGCCAGCGGTGAGGTCTCGGAGCCGGTGACGGCCGCGGCCAGCCGGGACGCCGTCCTGGCCGGCTGGGAGGCGAACTTCACCGAGATGCGGCCCTTCGCCGGCGAGGTCCTCGACCCGGCCGAGCTGGAGCGGGGTCGCTCCCTGGCCCGGGCCTACCTGGCCGGTCGGGAGCGGCTGTTCCAGGCCCGGATCGCAACTGGGCAGGTCCGCGAGGGTCACGGCGATCTCCTGGCCGAGGACATCTTCCTGCTCGACGACGGCCCGCGCATCCTCGATTGCATCGAGTTCGACGACCGCCTGCGCCGCGGCGACGTGCTCTGGGATGCGGCCTTCCTGGCCATGGACCTGGAGCGTCTGGGACGCCCGGAGCTGGGACGACGCTTCCTCGATCGGTACCAGGAGTTCTGGGGTCACCCCTGGCCGCGTTCCCTGGCCGACCACTACATCGCCTACCGGGCGCAGGTCCGGAGCAAGGTGGCCTGCCTGCGTCACGGCCAGGACGGCGACGCAGCCCAGGAGGCGAGGCAGCTGCTCCACATCTGTCTCGACCACCTGGAGCGGGGGACCGTGCGCCTGGTGCTGGTGGGCGGCACCCCGGGGACGGGCAAGTCCACCCTGGCCCGGGGCCTGGCCGAGGCCCGGGGCTGGATCTTGCTGCGCTCGGACGAGGTGCGCAAGGAGCTGGCCGACCTGCCCCACCGGGCCGACGCCACCGCTCCCTACCGCCAGGGCCTCTATCGACCAGAGCACACGGCCGCCACCTATCGCGAGCTGCTCCAGCGTGCCCGGACGGCGCTGGAGCAGGGCGAGTCCGCCGTCATCGACGCGTCGTGGAGCGACCGCGCCTGGCGACGGGCCGCGGCCGAGGTCGCCACGGAGACCACGAGCACGCTGACCCAGATCCGGTGCACGACCTCTCCGGAGCTGGCCACGGCCCGCATCGCCGCTCGCCGGGCGGCCGGCACCGATCCTTCGGATGCCACCCCCGAGCTGGCCGTCGCCCTGGCCGAGGACTTCGCCGCCTGGCCCGAGGCGACGATCGTGGACACCTCGGGGACGATCGCAGACTCGCTGCGAGCGGCGCTGAGCCTCTTCTCCGGACCCGCGTCCTGAGCCGGAGGGGCCGTTCGCCCCTGGAGGCCAGCTCCCCGACGAACTACGCTCCGACCATGGACCGCGTGGGCCCGGCTCCGGGGCGGACGCGGGAGGGATGATGAGGGTCCGGAGGTTCCCGCGGCGTGGGCGCACGGTGCGCTCGCTGATGACGCCGGGGGCGATCACGATCGGTCCGGGGGCGTCCCTGACCGAGGCCGCCGTGCGCATGCGCGCCCACCGGGTAGGAGCCCTGGCGGTGGTCGAGGACGACCGCCTGGCCGGCATCCTCACCGAGCGCGACCTGTTGCGGGCGGTGGCCGAGGGCCGAGACCCGCAGGCCACGGCGGTGGGCACCGCCATGACCCCCAACCCCCGCACCATCGCCCCCGATGACCCGGTCGAGGAGGCGGCCACGGCCATGATCGAACTCGGTGTTCGCCACCTGCCCGTGATCGAGGGCCCGCGTATCGTGGGCTTCGTCTCCGCCCGGGACCTCCTCGCCCGGGGGCGATCCCGGCCGGTGGACTTCGACCAGCTGACCTACGAGCCATGGTGAACGCGGGACGGAGCCCGATGCCGGAGACGTACCAGCTCCGGTGCGTGGTCTCCCGGGCCCTGGAGCTGCTCGGCCGGCGGGGCGCCGGGCACGCGGCGGCCGTGACCCTGGCCGTCACCAGCGGCGGCCGCCTCACC
>JAJPKS010000483.1 GCA_021323605.1 Bacillota bacterium
GCGTTGCGGTCGCTGCTCCACTGCATGGGCGTGCGCACGCCGTTGCGGTCGCCCAGGTAGATGTTGTCCCCCATCCCGATCTCGTCGCCGTAGTAGATGAAGGGCGTGCCCGGCAGCGAGAAGAGCAGCGCGTACATCAGCTCGATCCGGCGCCGGTTGTTGCCCAGCAGCGGCGCCAGGCGCCGACGGATGCCGAGGTTGAGGCGGGCCTCCGGGTCCTGGGTGTACGCCCAGTACATGTAGTCCCGCTCCTCGTCGGTGACCATCTCCAGCGTGAGCTCATCGTGGTTGCGCAGGAACAGGGCCCACTGCGCCCGGGGCGGGATGGGCGGGGTCTGGGCCAGGATGTCGATGATGGGGAAGCGGTCCTCCATGCGCAGCGCCATGAAGAGCCGGGGCATGACCGGGAAGTGGAAGGCCATGTGACACTCGTCGCCCTCCCCCTCCCCGAAGTAGGCGACCGCGTCGTCGGGCCACTGGTTGGCCTCGGCCAGGAGCATCCGGTTCGGGAAGTGGACATCGACGTGGGCCCGCAGCTCCTTCAGGAACCGGTGCGACTCGGGCAGGTTCTCGCAGTTCGTGCCCTCCCGTTCGTAGAGGTAGGGGATGGCGTCGAGCCGCATGCCGTCGATGCCGATCGACAACCAGTGGTCGACCACCTTCAGGATCTCCTTTCGGACCCGCGGGTTGTCGTAGTTCAGATCGGGCTGGTGCGAGTAGAAGCGGTGCCAGTAGTACTGCTGGGCAACCGGGTCCCAGGCCCAGTTCGAGGTCTCCGTGTCCTTGAAGATGATCCGGGCCCGGGCGTAGTGGTCGGGCGTGTCGCTCCAGACGTAGAAGTTCCGGTAGGAGCTGCCGCGCCGGGCTCGCCGGGCCCGCTGGAACCACGGGTGCTGGTCCGAGGTGTGGTTGCACACCAGCTCGATCAGCACCCGGATGCCCCGCCGATGGGCCTCCTTGACCAGGCGGCGCACGTCGGCCAGGCTGCCGTAGGCGGGGTGCACGCCCCGGTAGTCGGAGATGTCGTAGCCGTCGTCCCGCAGGGGCGAGGGGTAGAAGGGCAGCAGCCAGATCGCGGTCACGCCCAGGCGGGCGATGTAGTCCAGCTTCTCGATCAGGCCCGGGAAGTCGCCCACGCCGTCCCCGTTCGAGTCCCGGAAGGCACGGACGTGGAGCTCGTAGACGATGGCGTCCTTGTACCAGGTCGCGAGCGGGTCCTCGGGCTCCACCTTCGACCTCTCCCTCAACGGACCTCGGCAGCCTCCTCGGCCAGCCGCCGGCTCACCTGGAGCACGTGCGCCGGCGCGGAGGCGGGATCCAGCTCCACGTAGTTCCAGCCATCGGCGCGCCAGGTGTAGGAGGCGCCGCTCAGCAGATCGCGCACCTCGTACGTGGCCCGATCGAGCTCCTGGACGACCGGGACCTCGACCCAACCCGACTGCTTCCAGCGCCAGTCCAGGTTCACCACCGTGACGATCACGTCGGAACCGTCCTCGTCGGTCTTGGCGTACGCCAGCAGGCGCTCGTTGTCGGTGCGCAGGAAGCGCAGCGTCCGGTCCTGCTGGAGCGCCGGATGCTCGCGCCGGATGCGGTTGATGCAGGCGATCAGGGGCCGCAGGCTGCCGGGCCGGTCGAGGTCCCAGTGGCGGACCTGATACTTCTCGGAGTCGAGGTACTCCTCCCGGCCGGGCTCCAGCGGGCGGACGTCGACCAGCTCGAAGGCGGGCCCGTAGATCCCGTAGCTGGCGCCCAGCGTGGCCGCGAGCACCAGCCGGATGGCGCTCGCCGGTCTACCCCCCTGCTGCAGGAACTCGGTGAGGATGTCGGGCGTGTTCGGCCACAGGTTGGGCCGGAAGTATTCCCGGACCTCGGTCCGGGTCAGCTCGGTGAAGTACTGACGCAGCTCCCAGGCCTCGTTGCGCCAGGCGAAGTAGGTGTACGACTGGTCGAACCCCAGCTTGGCCAGGCGGTACATCACCCGAGGCCGGGTGAAGGCCTCGGAGAGGAAGATCACCTCCGGGTCACGCCGCCGCGCCTGGCAGATCAACCACTCCCAGAAGGCGAAGGGCTTGGTGTGCGGGTTGTCGACCCGGAAGATCCGCACCCCCTGGTCCATCCAGAACTCGACCACCCCGTACAGCTCCCGCCACAGCTCCCGCCACCGGGAGCACCCAAAGTCGAAGGGATAGATGTCCTGATACTTCTTGGGCGGGTTCTCCGCGTACTGGATGCTCCCGTCGGGACGGGCGCGGAACCACTCCGGGTGCTCGCGCACGTAGGGGTGGTCGGGGGAGGCCTGGAAAGCCAGGTCCATGGCGATCTCCAGGCCGTGCCGCCGGGCGGCCCGGACCAGACGCCGGAAGTCCTCCAGGGTGCCGAGCTCCGGGTGCACCGCCCGATGCCCCCCCTCCGGCCCACCGATCGCCCAGGGGCTCCCGGGATCCCCCGCCCCCGCCCCGGGGCGGTTGTTCGGCCCCTTGCGGAAGCTGCGGCCGATGGGATGGATGGGGGGCAGGTAGAGGACGTCGAAGCCCATCTCGGCGATGTAGGGCAGGCGGGCCTCGACGTCGGCCAGGGTGCCGTGACGCCCCGGCTCGGGCGAGGCCGAGCGGGGGAACATCTCGTACCAGGCGCTGAACCTCGCGCGTTCGCGGCCCACGACCACCTCGAGCTCGCGATCGTAGCGCGTGGCGAACCGGCGATCGGGGTAGCGCCGCATCAACGCCGCCAGCTCGGCCGAGAGGGCGACCGCCGCCCCTCTCCCCTCCACCAGCTCCTCCGCCGCCCGCCGCAGCGCCCGGGCATCGTCGCCGGAGGCCCGCTCCGCCGCCTCCGCCACCAGGGCGGCACCGATCTGGAGGTCGACCGAGACCTCCTGGCCGGCCTCGACGCGACGCAGCAGGTCGCGGGCCCAGGTGTGGAAGTGATCCACCCAGGCCTCGATCGTGTACAGGTAACGGCCCGGCCGCCCCACCCGGAACTCGCCCCTCCAGCGATCGTTGACGAGCGGGGTCATGTGGACCTCGCACCACGCCACGGCTTCGGCCTCGCGGTAGCGCAGCACGCAGGCCAGCTCGTCGTGACCGTCGGCGAAGACGTCGGCCTCGACCACCACCCGCTCGCCCACCACCCGCTTGATGGGAAAGCGGCCGGCGTCGATCTCCGGTTCGACGCCCTCGATCACCACCCGGCAACGCGCGCGTCTCGTGCAGGTGCTCGGTTTCATGCAGGTGCTCAATGGTGACTCACCCTCGACAGCCGATGCGCGGTCGGACGCGACCGGACCTCAGGCCGAGCGTACCGCGCCCGTCGCCCCACCCAAAGCGGGAACGGCACCGACCGGGCCGGGCCTCCCGCCCGGCCGGGGTTCCCATCGGCCGCCACTCACGGGGCCTGGCGGAGGGTCCGGAGGGCCAGGGCATGTAGCTCCGGATGAGCCGAGCAGAGAAGGGTGCTGCGGCTCTCCAGCCCGAGCCCGAGGTCGTCGATCGGGGAGCCGTCCAGACTGGTCACGATCCCCCCCACCTCGCCGATCATGAGCAGGCCGGCGGCGGCGTCGAAGAGCCGACCCGCCCGCGGCCCGCACAGGACCTCGATTCCCCCCGCCGCCGTGTAGGCCAGCGCCAGGGCGATCGACCCCAGCATGCGGACCTTGCCGCAACGCTCGATCAGGGGCAGGACCTGGGCCAGCCGGCGGGGCGACGCCTCCACGCCCAGCACCTGGACGTACCCGAGCCGGATGGGCGGCAAGGGGCGGAGCGGCCGCCCGTCGCGGAACGCGCCTTCGCCCCGCCGGGCGTGCCAGCGCTCGCCCGTCGCCAGGTCGGCCACGAACCCCAGCCGGAGGTCGGAGAGACGGGGCCCGTCGGCCAGGCCACAGGTGACCGCCGCCACCGGTACCCCCTGCTTGGCGTTCAGGCTGCCGTCCACCGGGTCGAGCAGCACCCGGGGGTAGTCGGCGCCGAAGTCGATCGCCCCGGCCTCTTCGGAGAGCACCGAGAAGCGCCGGCCGCAATCGGCCAGCCGCTCCAGCTCGGCCATGGCGGCCACCTCGGCCAGTCGGTCGAGCCTCACCGTCCGGTCACCCCCGGCGCCGATGCCCAGCTCGTCTCGCCCTTCCTCCGTCCCCATCAGAGGGGCGACGGCCCGGCGCACGCCGTCCGCGATCGCCTCGAAGGTGGCCAGCCAGGCCCGGTCATCGGCGCTCAGCCGGGCCACCGCCAGCCCACCGCGCTCCCGGCCGACCGCCGGCCATCGGCGCCACACGAGCCACGATCCACCGGCTCCAAGGGTACGGATCCCCGGGCGCCCCGGGCACGCCGGCGGAGGGGGGCGGGCGGCGCACCGCCCCGGCGCCCGCCCACGGGCACGAGCCCCCGAGCCACGTTCACGAGGCCGGCCGTGGCCGCAGGCCGCGCAACAGGAGGTCCAGCTCGTCGCGATCGACGGCCCGCAGGGCCCACAGGGCAAGGCCGTAGGCCACCAGCCCCACCGGCACCGTCACCACCAGCGAATGGCCGGCCAGGGGCAGCAGCACCGCGCCCATCAGGCCCCCGGCGAGGAGGGTGCGCCAGCTCACCCGCAGCCAGGGCAGCCGCTCCCGGTCGGCCACGAACCGCCAGGCGGCCACGGAGAAGGCGGCCTCGGTCACCACCGTGACCGCGCTCGCCGCCAGGTACCCGTATCGGGGGATCAGGATCAGGTTCAATCCCACGTTGACGGCGACGGCGATGGCGGTGGCCCAGGCGAAGCGGCCCTGTCGGTCCATGGCCGAGAGCATGGCCGTGAAGGCCGAGTTCGCGAACAGGAACACGATCCCCCAGGCCAGGATGCGCAGCGAGGGCTCCGACTCCGGGAAGAGGCGGAACAGCCGGCCGATGGGGTGCACCAGCACGAAGGTGCCGACGGTCAGCGGCCAGCCCAGCACCACCAGGACCTTGAAGGAGCGGGCGTAGGCGACGCCCAGCTTCGGGCTCCGTTCCCGGAAGTGGACGGCCAGCAGCGGGTAGACGACGGCCTGGATGGCCAGGGGAACGAACTGCAGCGCCTCGAACGGCTTGTAGGCGAACTGGTACCAGCCCACCTCGCGGTAGGGTCGGAAGTGCTGGAGGATGGGCACGTCGGCCTTGAAGTAGAGGTTGGTGAGGAAGGCCGCCAGGGCGAAAGGAAAGGCCAGCCGCAACCATGCCCAGAGCAGGCGGAGGTCCAGGGCGGGCCGGAGCCGGGCCAGGCGGAAGGCGACCACCGCCAGCGGCACGTAGAGACAGGTGAAGCCGTAAGAGGCCGCGTAGGCCCAGACGAAGAAGGCCACACCCGCTCCCCGCCGCGCCCCGTAGAAGATCAGGCCGGCCTGGATCGCGATCTCGCACAGGATCGCCACCGCCTCGAACTCGAGGCGGCCGAGGGCATAGAAGGTGTTGCGCAGGAGCGTGGCGTAGGTGGTCGCGAGGAGCAGCACGGCCCCGGGAACGACCAGGCCGCCGAGGCCGATCAGGACCAGCGCCGCCGCGAAGATGGCGCAGGCGGCGGCGCCCAGCATCGCTTTGCCGCCCAGGAGCGTGCACAGGTACACGGGCAGACGGGCCGGGTCACGGGCGGCCTCGCGGGTGTAGAGAGGGCTCACGCCGAGGTCGGCGACCACGCTCACCAGGGCGCTGTAGGCGACCAGGGTGGTGTAGCGGCCGTAGTCGCCCGGCCCCAGGTGGTTGGCGAGGACCACCACCATCACCAGCGCGACCAGGCGCGAGATCACCCGTGCGATCAGCACCAGGGTGGTGTTGAGCACCGCCCGTGAGCCCAGCCGGGTTGCCTGGTCGGTCACATCGCGAGGTATCGTATGCCAGATGTCCGGCCGGAGACCCCTCCTCGCTGCCCTGGCCGCGATCGTCCTGGTGGCCGTGGTGGGGGCGGCGGGCCTCGGCTACCGATACTGGCGCCACCAGCAGGAGCTCCGGCCCCGGCCGGCACCGAGGACCGCGGTGGTGATCGCGGCCCCGACCCCCGCGGCCACCCCGGCCTCGACCCCGATCCCGTCCCCCACCCCGTTGCCGCCCTCGGTCTTCGTCAAGGTCCCCTACACCTCCCAGTCCCCGTACGACCAGTGGGGCGCCAACGATCCCCACCAGGAGTACTGCGAGGCGGCGGCGCTGCTCATGGTCAGCGACTACTTCCGGGGAGACCGGCGCAGCACCATCCCGCCGGCGGAGGCGAACGCGGGCATGGCGGCGATCGTGGACGCGGAGCGGCGGATGTTCCCCGGGGTGTTGGACCTGCCGGTGGCGGACGTGGCCCAGGTGGGACAGCACATGTTCGGGCTGCAGCCGAGCGTGGTCCCGCTCGACCTCACGACCATCGAACGCAACCTGGCCGAGGGGCGGCCGGTGATCATCCCGGTGATGACCCACGGCCTGGCGGGTGGGGCGCCGATCGCGCCCTACTACGGGCGTGCCAACGTCTACCACGTGATCGTCGTCACCGGCTACGACGCTGCTCGCAACCTGCTCTACACCAACGACGCCGGCTTCATGCAGGGCCAGAACTACGCCTATCCCTGGAGCGTGCTCGAGGCCGCGAACGCGGCCCAGACCCACCACCTCGCCCAGGGTCAGGTGATGCTGATCTTCAGCTCGGGCTCGTAGGGGCCGGCCCTCCCTCTCCGGCACGATCGCCGGCCGTTCTCCCGAGCGTGCGCTGGAGTTCCAGCATCGCCGCATAGGCGCGGCGGCGATCGAAGCCCGGCAGGTCGGCCAGGGCACGGGCCAGGAGCCGCGCTGGGAGGCCTCGACGCAGCAGGCCGGCGAGCAGCGCCTCCACCTCCGGCGGCCACTCGCCGGGCGCGGCCGGGGGCCCGACGACCAGGAGCACCTCGCCGGACGGCGGCCCGAGCCCCTGGAGCCTCCGGAGCACGTCCCCGGTGTCGCCGTGGATCGCGGTCTCGACCGGACGCCGGGGATCGAGGAGCACGCACACCTGGCTCCGGCCGCCCCCGGCCAGCAGGCGCCCCAGGGCCCGCCCCGGCACCCACCACACCCCTGGCCCGGGCATGAGGCCGCCTCCCGTGAGCCGGCCGATCGTGATCGGCCGCTCGCCCACCAGCCCGGAGACCAGAAGGGCACGGATCTCGTCCGGGATCCCGACGAAGTCCACCGGCACCGCCGAGGCGACGGCCGCGGCCGTCAGCCGGGAGGCCACCCGCAGACCCCGGGCCAGCCCGGACGTCACCACCGCCACCCGCTGCCCGGCCTCGAGGGCGCGCAGGGCGCGTTCGAGGCCGGCGGCGCCGGTCACCGGCCTCTGGACCGGGGCGCGTAGGGCACCTCCGGCGCCTTGCTCGGCGACGATCAGGTGGGCGGACTCCAGGACCTCGGAGGCGGCGCCCGGCCCTTCGGACCCGACGGCGAGGACGGTCAGCCGCGCGCCCCGCGCCGCCGGCGCGGACCGCCGCCCGCGCACGACCACCAGCAGGCGGGCGTCGGGATGCCGGAGCGCCCGGATCAACTCCCGGTCGAGGTCGCCCGCCCCGCGGTCGGCCCCGGTCGCGAAGGTGTCGGGGGAACGGTGGCGGCTGCGCCTGAGCACGATGGTCCGGTCCAGCCGGAAGGCCGGCTCCGCGGTGGCGCGCACGGTCTCCTGGTGGGGACCGGCGCGCAGGGTGATCGAGACCGGCCCCACGAAGCCGGCCAGCTCCTCCGGCTCGACCTCCGCCGCCACGCCCACCACACAGGTGGCGCGGGGGGAGATGTCCCGCTCCCGGGTCAGCTCCAGGGTCTTGGCGTGGGTGCCGCGAATGGCGGGATGTCCCCGGCAGGAGAAGGCGACGGTGGACTCCTCCAGCGCGGAGGTCACGACCCCGTTCCCGCCCGGTCGGTGGACGGGGGCCGCACCACCCGCCACCGCGCCTGGACGAACCTGGGCACGCGGCCGTGGGCGAGGCGGCGGGCCCAGGTGCTCCTCAAGCTCGCGATCTCCTCCTCGGAGAGGAGCGACGCCGACATCAGGCGCAGCCCGTGCCGGGCGTAGCGGCCGGCGAGGTCGTCGCGGACCCGCTCGACGGTCAGGGGCGTGAAACCCCGGAGCTCTTTCGGCACCGGCTCCTCCCACACCTGGGCGTTGCAGACCACGGTGAGCAGGGCGCCGTCGCGGGCCATGCCGGCGATGCCGTCCAGCACCTCCGGCTCCGCCTCCAGCAGCCCGGTGAGCAGATCGCCCCAGGGCAGGATGACGAAGAGCTCGTGCCCCAGATCCTCCAGCTCCGGGGGCGGCCGGCGAACCGATGCCCAGACGAACAGGACGTTGGCGAGCCCCCCTCGAGCCGGCCTCCGGGCGGCCCGGTGGGAAAGCTCGCGGAGGTTCTCCCGGGTGGCGTCGAGCCCGATCACGAACCGCTCCGGGTGGGCGGCGGCATGGGTGTAGGCGAAGAGGCCATCGCCCGTGCCCACGTCGATCACCACCTCCCGGTAGGGCTCCACCAGCCGCAGCACCGCCGCCCGATCCAGCCCGAGCACCGCCCGCCCCTGCACGCAGCGCACGGTCACCGGGTCCCGGGACCGAGGCCGGGGACCGGCGGCAGCGCCCCGGACGTGGGGTCGGTCACCGGCGGCCCGGAGGCGGTCCCACGCCCGGCCACCGACCGCCCGGAACCGTCGCCGGCGCGGCCGAACGGCCGCAGCGCGGCGGGTTCGCGGGAACGCCGAGGGGCCGTCGTCAGTTCAGGTGCGCCACCCGCTGGCGCCTGAGCCACTCCTCGGAGATCTTGATCTCGACGCGTCCCAGGCAGACCGCGCACCAGACGCGCTCGCAGCGCTCACAGGCGATGTGCTGGTGATCCTTGGTCAGGTCCAGCTCCATCGTGAAGGTGTTGCACTCGAAGCAGGGAACCGGGCACTTCATGGGCGTCTGATCTCCTGGTCGAAGTCGGGGAAGTAACGCTCGATATCGGCCACGGCGAAGCCGCGCAGGATCCGGCTGGCGGGCTCACGCGCGAGCAGGAACTCGAAGGCGCGCCTCACCAGCTCCTCGGCCGTCTCCCCGGGGCGGCCCCAGCGCTCCAGGTCGTCGGGCTCGACCCTCACCGTGTGCCGGCTCCTCGCCGCTTCCTCCTCGACCTCCACCGTGCACTCCCAGCCCGAGCCGACCGGCCTCGTCCTCACGCTCACCACGGGCTCATGGTAGGCGTTCCGAGATCAGCTCGGCGGTGACCGGCGCCAGCAGAACGCCGTTGCGGTTGTGGCCGGTGGCCAGGAGGAGGTTGGGCAGCCCGGGCGCGGGCCCGATCACCGGTCGCAGGTCCGGCGTCGCCGGTCGCAGGGCGGCCCAGACCCGCTCGACGCCGGCCGCCCCCAGAGCGGGCACGGCACGGGCCGCGAACTGCAGGAGGCCGGCGACGCCCTCCGCCGTGGGCCGGGGGTCGAACCCCACCTCCTCCTCCGTGCTGCCCGCCACCACGGTGCCGTCCGGCTTGGGCACCAGGTAGGAGCCCCGCCAGGTCAGCATCCGCCGCAGCACCGGCCGGGATGGGCGCAGGGTCACGAGCTGACCTCGAATGGGGCGGACGTCAAGGGGAACCCCCAGGGGCGAGGCCAGGGAGGGACTCCAGGGCCCGGCGGCGAGGACGACCACGTCCGCCTTCACCTGGCCCTCGCCGATCTGAACGGCCTGCACGCAGCCGGCCCGCACCGTCATCCAGCCCACCGGCGTGCCCTCACGGATCTCCGCTCCCTGGGCGACGGCCGTCCAGGCCAGCGCCCGCACCAGGCGGAGGGGTGCGACCTGCGCTTCCATGACCAGCGAAGCGCCCCGGACGGTCGGGCTGAGCGCGGGCTCCTCGGCCAGCGCTGTTCCGGCGTCGAGCCAGCGGCCCGGGCCGCGCTGGAGGCGCTGCTCCTCCTCCGCGGTGAGCGCGGGCGTGATCGTCTCCTGCGCCCGGTATTCCACCGAGATGCCGGAGCGTTCGATCCTCTCCACCAGCTCGGGGAAGGCGGCCAGGCTCCGGCTCGCGAGCTCGAACTCCACCGAGCCGATCTCGCTGTAGGGGGCCAGCAGGCCGGCGGCCGCGCCGGAGGCGTGGGCGCCCAGGGTGTCCCGCTCCAGCAGGAGCACCTGGTGGCGGCGGTCACGGCTCAGCCGCTCGGCGACCGCGCAGCCGATGACCCCCCCGCCGACGATCACGATCCTGGCCATACGCCAATTGTTCCACCGCGCTCTCCTCCACCTGCCGCCGGACGAGACCACCTCCCCGGCACGGTCCACCGCCCGGCGCGCTCAGAGCCGGCGCGTGGCCCGGATCCGCAGCTCGGCCTTGGTCCGCTCGGGCAGGGCGTACCAGGGGGTATCGGTCAGCGCGCCCTCCAGGGCATAGAGCGTGACCAGGGAGGTCTCGAAGGGGTAGGCTCGCTTCAGCCGGACGTAGGCCTCGACCGAGCCCACCTGCCTCAGGCCCTCCGGGGTCTCGATGCCCACCGACCTGAGACGGGCCGCCGAGACCGGCCCCAGGTTCTTCATCCGAGCCAGGCCTCCGACGTCGTCCACGCCGCCGGAGCCGGGCCCCTCCACCACCGGCTCGCTTCCCATCGATGTCGTCAAGTCGACCTCGTCAAGCTTCGTCGAGCGTTACCCCTTCTGACGAAAAATGCAAGCCCCTCCCGGGCACGACCGGCCGTCCGGCGCGGGATCGAGCGCCCGATCGCCCAGGGGATGGGCGAAGGCGCCGTGGTTCCTGCCCCGCCCGCCTCGACGCCGCCCCTCGGCCGGGCCGCCCCGTCCGCCACCCACTCCCGGCTCTCCGGCTGCGCACATCGACCGAGCCATGATAGAACGTTTGTTCGATAGCGGGCGAGCCCTCTCCTGGGCACAGCCCCCGAGAACGCCGCCGGCGCCGTCCCGACCGTCCCGGGCGGGGGTGGCACCACCGGCCGCGGCGGCCGAGGGCGGTGGGGCCTGCGGACGAATGGGCGCTCCCCGCCCGTCGTTCGGAGAACGGACGGCGCCACGATGGGGTATGGTCGCTGCTGGTGGAGGGGGTCACCGCCGCCACGGGGATGGCCGGGACAGACCGGGTCGCCCTCGCCACCCCCGGGTCGCATACTTCCGCATACTTCACTTTCGGTGGGCCGTCCGGCCCCCCCATCCAAAGAAGTCCACGACCGACATGGCAGTAGCACGCGAGACCGAGGACATCGCCCGCTCTCTGGTCAAGCACCAGCACGAGCACCCTCCCGTGCGGGACCTCAATCGCGAGGCCGACCGTCGCCTGACGATGCCCCAGCGGATCGCGGAGGATCTCGGGCGCCTGGTGGGGAGCTGGACCTTCGTGGTCGTCCAGATGGCGCTGATCGCCTGCTGGCTGGCCGCCAACCTCCTGGCCCAGACCCGGCACTGGGACCCCTATCCCTTCCTCCTCCTCAACCTGGCCCTCACCTTCGAGGTCATGCTCTGGGTCTCGCTCCTCCTGATGGCCCTGAACCGCCTCGCGCTCCGGGACCGGCTGCGCGCCCAGCAGGAGTACGAGGAGCAGGTCAAGGCGGAGGAGGAGACCCGGGCGCTCATGGGGCATCTCGAGGCCCAGGACGAGGTCCTGCTCCAGATCCTCTACCGGCTCGACCGCAGCGACCGCGAGCTGCGGCGCCTGGCCCGGCGGCTGGGCATCGAGGAACGCGCCGGCTGAGCGGGCGGGGCGGATCGTCGACGAGCGGCATTTTCGCCACGAGGGTGATGGCATCCACGGCTTCAAGCCTGGGAAGCGCCGCTTTCCCGCTCTTTTCACGGACGAGAGGTGGTGATCACCCACGGTTACAAGAAGGAGAGCCAGAAGATGCCACGCGCCGAGTTCCAGCGTGCCGCGAAGATCCGCGCCGCTTACCTGGGGGCGAGTCACGTCCACCCCCTCGATCCAGAGGATCGGCCTCGACCCCCGCAGCGATAGGGGCTCCGACCATGGCAGACCGGCAGAACGATCGGTACCGGCGCCTGCTCAACCAGGAATCCCTCATCCTGGAGGCGACCGAGCTGATCTGCGAACTCATGCAGCGTCAGGGCATCTCCCGGAGGGAGCTGGCCAGCCGCATCGGCCGCACCCGGGAGTTCGTCGGCCAGCTCCTCAACGGCAGCCGGAACATGATCCTCCGGACCCTCGCCGACCTGACCTACGCCCTCGACCATCGCATCCAGCTGAGGGCCGTCCCCCTGGCTCCCGTCACCGACCGCACGGTCCCCGTCGACGCACCCTCCCCATCGTCGGCCCCGTGTGACGAGGTGCGAGGCGATGGTCCCGTCCCCGTCCGCGCTCAGCACTGCACCGGGCCCGGGGCGTGATCTTCCCCCGGAGCTGGCCGAGCGGCCCTATGGCATCGCGGCCGTCTTCCGCAACGATCCCGGCAACCGGCTCAGCCTGGCCCGGCGGACGCCGGCCGGATGGACGGGCCGTCACGCGGCCGCCCCGACGGCCATTGCCCAAGTGCGACCGGCGCGACCGACCGTGAGCTGGACATGGGCCGGAACCCGGAAGCCGACCTCCCCCTGCCGGGACTGCGGTTACCGCAAGATCTGCGTCTGACCTGCCTCTGGAAAGGAGAGATCATTACTGCGTTGATATCAGAAGACAGCTCATCACCGCGCAAGGAGGGTGGTCAACCTCCAGGCCGTCTTCACATCGCCGGCCCGAGTTCGCGGAGCCGCCAATCGATCACCGTCCGGCACCAAACCACCCATCGCCGCGCTGCCATGATCACCGCTTCGGTGTGCGAGACGGTCGCCCTCATCCGCATCATCGCTGTCACCTTCCCTGAGTCGAGCGCGCCGACAGGGTGGTCAACCTCAAAACCCCCCTCCAGGAGGGGGGGTTGACCACCCCCCGCCCAATTCGAGCCCGACGACGAAACGACGACGAAGGGCTTCATGGGGGCTTGCCAGGAAGGGCCGGCTGAGTTCAAAATGGCGGTTGCAGAGGCCGCCCCGCGAAGTAGGGGATTGAAAC
>JAJPKS010000394.1 GCA_021323605.1 Bacillota bacterium
AGCAGGTCGGAGAGGCTGAGGCAGGCGAAGTCCACGGCCAGGGGCGCGCCCACCAGGGCGGCGGCGGCGGTGGCCGCGGTCACCCCGGGCACGACCGTCACCTCCAGGCGGTGACCGCCGACGGCGACCTCCTCCAGGGCCAGGGCGGCGATCCCGTAGACCCCGGGATCGCCTCCGCTGACCAGGGCCACGCGGCGGCCGGCGGCCGCGGCCTCCACGGCGCGCCGGGCCCGGAGCCGCTCCTGGCCCAGCTCGTAGGGCTCCCTGACCCCTCCGGCGAGCCGGCTCGGGATCCAGTCCAGGTAGCGGCGGTAGCCGACCAGCAGTTCGGCCGTGGCCAGCTCGGCGGCGGCGGCCGTGGTCAGGAGGTCGGGCGAGCCCGGCCCCAGGCCGACGATGGCCAGACGTCCGCTCACGGCCCGGCCTCCGCCACTGCCAGCGTGACCCGCCCCCGGATCCGCTTGGGGACCAGCAGCCGGGCGCCGCCGGCGGCCATGGCCGCCGCCTCGGCCACGCTGGGGGTTCCCACCGCCCGCCTCACCCGCTCCGAGGCCCCGGGCACGGGGACGCGGGACAGCTCCTCGGGGGCGAAGCCGGCCACCTCGGCCCCGAGCCGCTCGGCCACCGCCACCACCGCGGGGTGCCGGGCGCGGCGGTCGATGGTCGCCACCCGGCCCACGCCGGCCGGTGAGAGGCCGGCCTCGGCCAGGACCGAGAGCGCGCCCTCCACCGCCTCGGCCGCGTCGGCGGTGGTGGTGCAGCCGATGCCCAGGCACAGCCGCCGGGGACGCAGCAGCGCCCAGCCCGCCGGGAGCGGGTGGAGCTGGCGGTCGCTCACGGCCAGGCCGGTGCGGGGCAGGTCCGGACCCTCCAGCGCGGCGACCCGGCGCACCTCGACCCCGGGCGGCGGGTCGAGGCCGGGGCCGAAGAAGCCGACCGGCTCGCCGTTGATCAGGGCCGCCTCCACCGGGGCCAGGCGGGAGGCGTCGTCCAGGCGCCAGCCCTGGCCGGCCACGATCTCGTCCAGCGGGGGCAGGCCCAGGCGCTCGGCGGCCGTGGTCACCACCGCCTCCGCGCCCAGGACGGCCGCCGTCCACTCCGCCAGGCGGTTGGCGCCGGCGGCGCGGCCTCCGAGGAGGCTGACGGCGTAGCGCCCGGCGTCGTCCACGACCACCACCGGGGGTTCCTCCCGCTTGTCGCGGAGGGCGGGGGCCAGCAGCCGCACCGCCGCCCCCAGGGCCATGATCAGCACCAGGGGGGTGCCCGCCGCGAAGAGCCGGGGCACGCGCTCGGAGGCGGGGTCGAGCGGCTCGACGTCCGCCGCCAGGTGGGCGGGGGCGACCAGACGGGCGCCGGCCGTGGCCCGCGCCAGCCGCCGGGCCAGGTGCAGGCCGGGGACGGTGAGGGCCACCAGCGCCGGCGGGGCGGGGAGCGACGGCGCCGAGGCCGGGCCCCGCCGGCGGCGGAGGTGGGCGTGGCCCGAGTCGTAGAGGCGCGAGCGTCGCGTTCCCGGGCGCAGGGCCTCGCCGACCAGGATCAGCGTGTGCCGCCGCAGACCGAGGCGCCGGACCTCGGCCGCCAGCTCTGCCAGGGTGGTGCGCACCACCAGCCCGTCGGGCCAGGAGACCCGGTGGGCGAGGGCGACCGGCGTCCAGGGCGAAAGGCCCCCCTCCAGCAACTCCGCCTGGACCTCGGCCGCGCCGGCCGCGCTCAGGTAGATGGCCAGCGTGGCCCGGGTGGCGGCCAGCTCCCGCAGCCGCTCCGAGGCCGGCACCGGCACCCGCCGCCCGTGCCGGGTGAGGACGACGGTCTGGGCCCCACCGGGCTCGGTCAGCTCGACCCCGAGGGCGGCGGCGGCGGCCCCGACCGCGCCCACCCCGGGGACCACCTCGTAGGGGCAGCCGGCCCGCCGCAGGTGGGCCATCTGCTCGGCGATGGCGCCGTAGATCGAGGGATCGCCGCTGTGCAGGCGGACCACCACCCCGCCCGCCCGCGCCGCCTCGACCAGCCGGGGCACGATCTCCTCCAGGGCCATCCCGGCGCTGCCCAGCACGGTGGCCCCGGGTCGGGCCAGCTCGATCACCTCCTGGGCCACCAGGGAGTCGGCGGCCACCACCAGGTCGGCGCGCCGCAGCAGCGAGAGTGCCCGCCGGGTGAGCAGCGAGGCCGCCCCGGGGCCGGCCCCGACGAAGTGCACCCGGCCCCGGTCGCGCGGGCCGGGGGCCCCGGGGACCAGCCAGGTCGAGAAGTACGGCGGCGGCGCGGATGCAGCCTCCGTCCCCCGCCGGATCTCCTGCCCCGGGCCGGTGGCCTCCACCACCAGCGCCGAGCGCTCGAGCAGGCCCAGCCGGCCGAGCTGCGACCCCAGCCCGGGCCGCAGGCTGGGCTTGAGCACGACCGTGCGGTCGAAGGTGGCCAGCGCGTCCTCGATCAGCGCCGGCGGGGCCGACGCGGGCAGGATGGCGAGCGTCTCCGTGCCGCCGGCCAGCGCCATCCCGGCGGCGGCGGCCGCGGCGCTGACCGCGCTGACGCCGGGGACGGTGACCACCTCCAGCGCCGGCGCCAGCCGGAGCAGGGCCGAGCGCAGGCGCTGGAAGCTGCTGTAGAGTCCGGGGTCCCCCTCGGTCAGGTAGACGCCGATCCCGTCCCCCAGCTGCTCGACCAGGGTGGCGGCGGCCCGCTCCAGGGCGCGGTCGCGATCCTCCCCCGGCTCGAGGTCGAGCTCGACCAGCCGGCGTCCCCGGAGGTGGGCGGCCGCCGCCCGGCGCGCCCGTCCGGGCCGCCCTCCCGCCCCGCGCGGGCAGAAGACCACGTCCGCCCGCTCGATCAGCCCCACCGCCCTCAGGGTGAGCAACTCGGGATCACCCGGTCCGACTCCCACCCCGTAGAGCACCGGGCCCGCCGGCGCCGACCGGCTCATCCTCGGGGCACCTCCGCCGCCAGGACCTGGACCGGGTTCAGCGCCTCCCAGCCCAGCCTGCTCCCGACCGCCCGCGCCCGCGAGACCTGGACCTGGGCCAGGCGCCAGCCGAGGTCCAGCCGCCGGCACGCCTCCACGGCGTCCAGGGTCGACTCCAGCGTGGCCAGGGCGGCCACCAGCCGCCCCGGCACGCCCGCCCGCCGCCGCCGGAGGGCGGCCACGGCGCCCTCGACCAGGCGTCCCAGGGCCGCGCCTCCGCCGCCGATGAAGACCGCGTCCGGGGCGGGGAGTCGGGCCATGGCCTCCTTCGCCTCGGCGCGCACCACCTCCACGTTCCAGCTGCCGTGCCGGGCCAGGTTGCGCTCCAGGACCGCGGCCCGCTCCGGATCGCGCTCCACGGCGTAGACCGCCCCCCATCCCGCCATCCGTCCCGCCTCGACGGCGACCGATCCGGACCCCGAGCCCAGGTCCCAGACCACGTCCTCGGCGGCGACGTCCAGCGCGGCCAGGACCACGGCCCGGACCTCGGCCTTGGTGATCAACCCCGACTCGTGGGCGTAGGCGGACTCGGGGGCGCCCAGGCCGGGCCCGGCGGCGGCCGAGCGCTCGAGCACCACCACCGCGAGCGGGTCGTAGGGGCCCGGCGGCGGCTTCGCCACCGTCCCCTCCCGCACCCGCTCCTCCGGCCCGCCCAGGCGCTCCGCCACCACCACCCGGGCGTCGCCCTCCACCCCGGCCGCGGCCAGGGCCCGGACCACCGCCGCCGGGTCGTGTTCCGGATCGGTGAGGAGCGCCGCCCGGCGCGCGTGCCGGGCCGGCCCCACGGCGGCGGCGAGCGGCCGCCCGTGGGCGCTGAGCAGGGCCGCGCCCGCGGCCGGGACCCCGGCCCGGGCCAGGGCCAGCTGCAGGCTGGAGACCGCCGGCTCCACCTCCACCGCCGCCCGACCGTGGCGGCGGAGCAGGCTTCCGCCGATCCCGAAGAGGTTGGGATCTCCGGAGGCGAGGAGGACGATCGAGGAGGCGTCCCGGCCGGCCAGCAGCGCCTCCAAGCCGGCCGGGGACCCGTCCCAGGGAATCCGTTCCCCGCCCGCCTCGGGGAGGAGGCTCAGGTGGCGGAGGTGGCCGACCACGGTCCGGGCCGCCTCGAGCAAGCGGCGGCCGCGCGGGCTCATGCCGGCCGGGCCCTCGAGGCCGATCCCGACCACCGCCAGCCGTCCCCTCCAGGGGGCCTCACCCCCCATCACCCGCCCTCCCCAGCAGCCCGCCGTCGAAGTCGAAGAGCAGCACCCGGACCCGGGGCCGGGCCCCGATCCGCTCCCGGCAGGCGCGGCGGGCGTCCTCGGCGACCAGGTCGAAGAAGCGCCGGAGGCCGGCGGCCAGGGCCAGCTCCTGGGCGTGCCGGGCGGTGTTGGCGCGGCCGATCGCCTCCGCCAGCGCCGGCCCTCCGCCCGCCCGCCGGCACACCCCGGCCAGGTAGCGGAGGTCGACCTGGTTACCGGCGGCGTGGGTCATGAGGTGCCCGCAGGCGATCTTGGAGAGCTTGCCGATCATGCCGGCCAGGGTCACCGTCTCCAGCTCCAGCTCCCGCGCCCGTCGCAGGATGTGGCCGGTGAACTCCCCCATCTCGATGAACGCCACCTCGGGCAGGTCGGGGCGGAGGGCACGGGCGTAGGCCTCGCTCCGCCCCCCGGTGCTGGCCACGACCTCGGGGCAGCCGGCCGCCGCGGCCACGTCCATCCCCTGCAGGACGCTGGCCCTCCAGGCGGCGGTGGAGTAGGGTCGGACGACCCCGGTCGTGCCCAGGATGGAGAGGCCGCCCACGATCCCCAGCCGCCCGTTCAGCGTGCGGCGGGCCAGGCGCTCGCCGTCCCGCACCGAGATCGTGACCCGGACCGGCGGGGCGCCCAGCGTCTCCCGCACCGCCCGGGCGATCATGCGTCGGGGCACCGGGTTGATCGCCGGCCCCCCGACCGGGATGCCCAGGCCGGGGCGGGTGACCACGCCCACCCCCGTCCCCGCCCGCAGCTCGACCGCGGCGCCACCGACACCACGGGCGACCGCCCCGGGCCCGGCCACGGTCCAGCCGCGCCCGGTCGGCGTCGCTCCGCCCAGCTCGACCTCGGCCCCGATGTGGGCGCCGTGGGTGACGTCGGGGTCGTCGCCGGCGTCCTTGACCACCCAGGCGCCGGCCCGGCGACCGTCGGTCCATCGCCCGTACGCCTCGAAGTCCGCCTCGAAGCCGGCCGGGAGGGGGACGGTGACCGTGGCCGGCGACTCGCCGCGCAGGGCCAGACAGGCGGCGGCGGTGGCCGCGGCCGCGCAGGCGCCGGTGGTGAAGCCGGTGCGTAGCCCGCGCCGGCGCCGCCTCCCGTCCCCTCCGGGCTCATCCCTCTGGCTCACCTACTCCCCCCAGGAGGACGTTCAGGGCCGCGGCGGCGAGGCCGGAGCCGCCCCGGGTTCCGGAGACGACGAGGTGGCTGAGGCCGGAGGCGGCCAGCGCCGACTTGGCCGCGGCGGCGAGCTGGAGACCGGGGCAGGTGGCGACCACGCAGGCGGGCGGCCGGGCGGCGGCCAGGTCGAGCAGGGCGAGCAGGGCGGTGGGCGCGTTGCCGATCGCCACCACGCCGCCGGCGCCGAACTCGTCCCAGCGGAGCCGCATGCCGGCCGCGGCCCGGGTGGTCCCGCACCGTCGGGCCAGCGCGCCGGCGCCGGGAGCGGTGACGGCCACGGCCAGGCGACGGCCGGCCCGGCGGCGGATTCCCGCCGCCACCATGCGCACGTCGACCAGGAGGGGCGCCCCCCGGGCCAGGGCCCGGCGCGCCCGGCCGACCGGATCGCCGCCCAGCCGGACGAGGTCGAGCAGCGAGGGGTCGCCGGCGGCGTAGACGAGCGCCGCGACCAGGTCGGCCTCCGCTCCCCGCCAGCGCCGCCCGGCCAGGGCGAGGGCCAGCCCGCGGCTCCGGTCCTCGATCAGCTCCGGACGCCGGCCCAGCCGCTCCAGGAAGCCTCCGGGGACGGGCCAGGGCGTCAGCGGGCCGCGCATGCGTCCACGAAGGCCCGGGCCAGCCCCGGGCGGGCGCCGAGGTGGAGGTGGATGTAGGAGGCGACCACCCGGCCCGCGGCGTGGCCCTCCGGCCGCCCGTCCTGGTCGAGCACGGTCCAGGCCGGGCTGGCCGGCCGGCCCCGAACCCGGGACCGATGGAACTCGTGGCCGGGCAGCTCGAGGCCGGCCAGGAAGCTCGGCCGGCGGCCGCGGACCCGCCGGTAGCCGACGGTCAGGCCGGGCCGCCGCAGGCTGACCCGGACCGGCCAGAGGCCCAGCATGGGGTGTCGCCGGCCGTCGGCGTCCTCGATCCCGGCCGAGGCGTACATGGCCCCCCCGCACTCGGCGTAGACCAGCGTTCCCCGCCGCGCCGCCCGGCGCAGGGCGCGGCGGAGGGCCAGGTTGGCGCTCAGCTCGGCCGCGAACAGCTCCGGGTAGCCGCCACCGAGGAGCACGCCCCCGGCCGGGGGGAGGTCCGGGCTCTCCAGGGGGGAGAAGGGCACCAGCTCCGCCCCCCAGGCCTCCAGCAGGTCGAGCGAGTCGCGGTAGTAGAAGTGGAAGGCCCGGTCCATGGCCACCGCGATCCGGGTCCGGGCCGGCAGCGAGCGCGCGGGGAAGAGGCCCGGCCCCGGCGGGGGGGCCGCGGCCGGCCGGGCGGCGGCCACGATCGGCCCCAGGTCGAGGCCGGCCGCGGCCCGGGCCAGAGCCCGCCGCAGGCGCCGGCCCGGGGCCGCCTCGGCCGCCGAGACCAGGCCCAGGTAGCGCTCGGGTAGGGCCAGCTCCGCCTCCCGGTCGAGGTGGCCCAGGCAGGGGACGCCGGCCGCGACCAGGCCCTCGGCGCAGGCGGCCAGGTGGCGCTCGCCCGCCACCCGGTTGAGCACCGCTCCGGCCAGGTGCAGGCCGGGGTCGGCCCGGGCCAGCCCCATGGCCACCGCCCCCGCCGTCCGGGAGGTCCGCTGGACGTCGAGCACCAGCAGGACCGGGGCGTCGAGCAGCCGGGCCACGGCGGCGGTGCTGGCGCCGTCCTCGTTCGGCGGCGCCCCCGTCCGGCCGTCGAACAACCCCATCACCCCCTCCACCAGGGCCAGGTCGGCCCCCCGGCAGGCCCGGTGGAAGAGCTCGAGCAGGTGCGGGGCGGGGACCATCCAGCCGTCCAGGTTGCGGCAGGGCCGGCCCGCGGCCCAGCTCAGCAGGGAGGGGTCGAGGTAGTCGGGGCCGACCTTGAAGGGCTGGACCCTGAGGCCCCGGCGGCGCAGGGCGGCGATCAGGGCCAGGGTGACGACGGTCTTGCCGGCGCCGCTGTGGGCGGCGCCGACGACCAGGGTGGGGACGCTCACGGCGCCCTCCTTTCGGGACCGCCGGCGAGCAGTGCCTGCACCCGGCCGGCCACGACCTCGACCACCTGAGGGGCGTTGCCCAGGTGGGAGAGCACGGTCAACGCCGTCCCCGCCCGAGCCGCGGCCGGAGCCAGGACCTCGGCCACCCGCCGGCTGAGGACCCCGCGGTGCAGGAGGTAGGGCAACGCCAGCAGCCGCCGGGGACGGCGGGCCAGGGCCAGCCGTGCGCCCTCGGCGAGCAGGGGTGGGCTGATGCCCGCATAACAGACCACGTGCTCCAGGCCCAGCCGGCCGGCCACGGCCGCGGCCACCGCCTCGGTCTCCTCTCGAGCGCGGCAGCTGGAGCTGCCGCGGCCGACGAAGAGCAGCAGATCATCCGGGCCCGGGGCCAAGGCCGCCGCCCGCTCGACGACCAGGTCGATCAGGGCGGGGTCGCAGCCGAACGCTCCTCCCATCCGCACCTGGAGGCCGAGGCGACAGGCGTCCGCGATCAGGCGCGGGAGGTCGCGGCCGGCGTGGAGGCCGTCGAAGAGGAGCAGGGGCTGGACCACGACCGTGCCCCACCCGGCCAGGGCGGCGAGCGCCTCCCCGGTGGCGGGGAGTTCCGGCCCCGGGAACTCCAGGACGCCGAGTTCCACCGCCACCGGCGGCCGGCCGGCCGGCGGCGGCGCCCCGGTCAGGCGTGCCGCCACCAGCGAGCGCAGTGCCCGCAGCTCGTCCCGGGTGGCGGGGTCGGGGCCGCCATGGGCGAGCAGCAGGACCCCGGCCGGCACGCCGGCGGCCGTCATCGCTCCACCCCCCCGGTGGGGACGAGAGCGGGGAGGGCGGCCACCGCCCCCACCACCAGCACGGCGGGGGTGCCCACCGCCGCCGCCCTCGCCGCGCGCGCGATGTGGCCCAGCGGGGCGCAGACCTGATGCTGGCGGGGGGTGGTGGCGGCGGCGACGAGGGCGGCCGGGGTGGACGGGTCCCAGCCCGCCGCCACCATCCCCCGACTCAGCTCGTCCAGGCAGCTCGAGCCCATGAGCACGACCGTGGTGTCGGCCCGCAGTCGTGGCCAGTCCGCCGTCCGGCGGTGGCCGGCCACGATCGCGACCGAGGCCGCCGCGCCCCGGTGGGTCACCGGGATGCCGGCCGCCGCCGGCGCGGCCAGGGCCGAGCTGAGGCCCGGGACCACCTCCCAGGGGATGCCCAGCTCCCACAGGCGCTGGAGCTCCTCGAAGCCACGGCCGAAGACGAAGGGGTCTCCGCCCTTGAGGCGGACCACGACCGCTCCCCGCCGAGCCCGGTCGGCCATCTCCGCCGCCACCAGGTCGAGGTCGGGCGCCGCCTCCCCGGCGCGGTGGCCGACGTCGACCAGCTCGGCCTCGGCCGGCGCCAGTCCCAGCACCTCGCCGCTCACCAGCCGGTCGTGGAAGACGGCTCCGGCCGCGGCCAGCACGGCGGCGGCACGCAGGGTCAGCAGCTCGGGGTCACCGGGGCCGGCGCCGACCAGGTAGACACGGCCCCCGGGGACGGGCCGGCTCATCCCCGCCGGCCTCCCGCGCGCAGCTCGCGCCACTCCTCCAGGTACGCGTCCAGCTCCCAGTGCAGCCGTCGCAGCTCCTCCAGCAGATCGGGTGGAGGCGCCTCCCACATGCCCCGCTCGACCGCCTCGAAGAGACGGCGCAGGATGCCCATCAGCGCCCAGGGGTTCTTCTCGCGCAGGAAGGCCTGGACCTCGGGCGCGAGCGCGTAGGCGCGCGCCATCCCCTCGTACATCCAGTCCTCGGCCACGTCGGCGGTGGCGTCGTAGCCGAACAGGTAGTCGACCGTGGCCGCCATCTCGAACCCGCCCTTGTAGCCGTGGCCCATCATGGCCGTGATCCACTTCGGATTCAGGGCCCGGGTCCGGACCACGCGTCGCACCTCCTGGACGAGGTCGCGCACCCGCACCCGGGAGGGATCGGACGAGTCCCCGTGATAGCGGCGGGGGGCCCGCCCGGTCAGGGAGCGGACCGTGGCCACCAT
>JAJPKS010000104.1 GCA_021323605.1 Bacillota bacterium
ATGTTCGCGGTCCAGGCCGACGGCCACGAGATCCGGACCATCGAGGGCCTGGCCGCCCCGGACGGGACCCTGCACCCCATCCAGCAGGCCTTCTGGGACGAGCACGGCCTGCAGTGCGGCTACTGCACACCGGGCTTCATCATGGCCGCGGTCTACCTCCTCGACCAGAACCCGAACCCGACCGAGGAGGAGATCCGCAAGGGCCTGGAGGGCAACCTCTGTCGCTGCACCGGCTACGTGAACATCGTGAAGGCGGTCCAGAGCGCCGCCCAGAAGATGGCGGGCACGACCGCCGTCGGGGCGGCTGGAGAGTAGGACATGGCGATCACCACGATGGTCGGCGCCCGCATCCACCGGCGGGAGGACCCCCGCCTGGTCCGGGGCCAGGGACGCTACACGGACGACTTCGTGCGGCCCCATACCGTCCACATGGCGGTGGTGCGGAGCCCGTACGCGCACGCCCGCATTCGGTCCATCGACGTCTCCGCCGCCCGTCGGTCTCCGGGCGTGGTGGCCGTGCTCACGGCGGCGGACTTCAAGCCGGTCATCGCCGGGGCCATGCCGGTGGCCCCGGCCTTCGTGCCCGAGAAGAAGCAGACCCCCGAGCGCTTCCCGATCGTCGAGAAGGAGGCCTGCTTCCAGGGTGAGCCGGTGGCGGTCGTCCTCGCCGAGGATCGCTACCAGGCCGCCGACGCCGCCCAGCTGGTCCAGGTGGACTGGGAGCCGCTGGCCCCGGTCATGGACCTGGAGCAGGCGATGCGGCCCGGGAGCCCGACCGCGCACGAGGGGGCGCCGGACAACATCGGCTGGGACCTGACCTTCAACGCCGACGCCGAGGCCGCCTTCGCCGAGGCCGAGGTGGTGGTCGAGCAACGCATCTACCAGCAGCGGCTGGCACCCACCCCCATGGAGCCGCGGGCCATCCTGGCCGAGTGGCATTCCGGGGACCAGACCATGACCGTGTGGATGTCCAGCCAGAGCCCGCACTTCATCCGGCTCTTCGTGGGCGGGGCCCTGGGCATCCCCGAGAGCCGCTTCCGGGTCGTCGCCCCGGACGTGGGCGGGGGCTTCGGGAGCAAGATCAGCCCCTACCCCGAGGACTACCTGGTCCCGGCCGCGGCGAAGCTGCTGGGGCGGCCGGTCAAGTGGACCGAGACCCGGACCGAGAACTTGCAGAACGCCACCCACGGCCGCGGGCAGTACTACGACCTGGCCATCGCCGGCAACCGCGACGGCAAGCTCCTCGGCCTCAAGATCACCCAGTACCTGGACATCGGCGCCTACGTCGGCACCTTCGGCGCCTTCCAGGCCTGCGCCTGCCTGCTCCCCGGCGCCTACGTGTGGAAGCAGGTGGCGTCCCGCACCGTAGGGGTCCTCACCAACAAGGTGCCCACCGATCCCTACCGGGGCGCGGGACGGCCGGAGGCCACCCACCTGGTGGAGCGGATGGTCGACCTCTTCGCCCGGGAGATCGGCATGGACCCGGCCGAGGTCCGGCGCAAGAACTTCATCACCGAGTTCCCCCACACCAACCCCTTCGGGCTGGTCTACGACTCCGGGAACTACGCCGGCGCCCTCGACAAGGCCCTGCAGATCGCCGGCTACGAGCAGTTCCGGCGTGAGCAGGAGGCGGCCCGGGCTCAGGGCCGGCTGCTGGGCGTGGGCCTCTCGACCTGGATCGAGATCTGCGGCTTCGGCCCCAGCGCCGCCACCGCTCCCGCCACCGGCGGCATGGCCCTGACCGAGTCGGCCCAGGTGCGGGTCTTCCCGACCGGCTCGGTGACCTGCTACGTGGGCACCCACTCCCACGGCCAGGGCCACGACACCACCTTCGCCCAGATCGTGGCCGACGCCCTCGGCGTCCCCTACGAGCAGGTGGAGATCCGGCACGGCGACACCGCCGAGGGACCCTCGTTCGGCTACGGCACCTACGGCAGCCGCTCGCTGGCGGTGGGGGGGATGGCGCTCCTGACCGCGGCCGGGCGGGTGCGCGACAAGGCGAAGAAGATCGCCGCCCACGTCCTGGAGGCGGCCGAGGAGGACGTCGTCTTCGACCAGGGCCAGTTCTACGTCAAGGGCAGCCCGGAGAGGCGCAAGTCGATCCAGGAGATCGCCTTCGCCGCCTACGGCGCCGGCCTGCCGGAGGGGGTGGAGCTGGGTCTGGAGGCGGTCGCCTACTACGATCCCTCCAACTTCGTGTGGCCGTTCGGCGCCCACATCTGCATGGTCGAGGTCGACCGGGAGACCGGGGACGTGAAGCTCCTGCGCTACGTGGCCGTCGACGACTGCGGCAACGTGATCAACCCCATGATCGTGGAGGGCCAGATCCACGGCGGCGTCGCCCAGGGCATCGCCCAGGCGCTCTACGAGGAGGTCGTCTACGCCGAGGACGGCACCCTGAGGACCGGGACCATGCTCGACTACGCGGTGCCCACGGCGAACGAGATGCCGCCGATGACGCTGGACCGGACCGTCACCCCGTCGCCCACCAACGAGCTGGGGGTGAAGGGCATCGGCGAGGCGGGCACGATCGCCGCCAGCGCGGCGGTCATCAACGCCGTCTGCGACGCCCTGGCCCCACTCGGCATCCGGCACGTGGACATGCCGGCCAGCCCGGATCGGATCTGGAAGTTGATGCAGGAGGCCAAGGCATGATCCCAGCTGCGTTCGAGTACGCCCGCGCCACCACCGTCCAGGAGGCGAGCGAGCTGCTGCGACGGTACGGCGAGGAGGCGAAGGTCCTGGCCGGCGGCCACAGCCTGATCCCCCTCATGCGTCTGCGCCTGGCCCAGCCCTCGGCCCTGGTGGACATCAACCCCGTACGTGAGCTGGACTACGTCGTGCTCGAGGACGGGCGCCTGCGGGTGGGCGCGCTGACGCGCCACGTGGAGATCCAGCGCAACCCGACCATCCGCGAGAACCTCCCCCTGCTGGCCGAGGTCGCGGACGAGGTCGGCGACAACCAGGTGCGCAACCTGGGCACCATCGGAGGGGTGATCGCCCACGCCGACTCGGCCGGCGACTACCCCACCATCGCCGTCATGCTGGACGCCGAGATCGTCACCAACAAACGGCGCTTCGCCGCCCGCGACTTCTTCCAGGGCCTGTTCACCACCCCCCTGGAGCCGGACGAGGTGGTGTGCGAGGTGGTCTTCCCGGTGGCCAGGGGCCCGCACCGGTACGTCAAGTTCCGGCGCCGGCTCTTCGACTGGGCCATCGTCGCCGCCGGTGCCCAGCGCCTGGACGACGGCAGCTGGCGCATCGGCCTGACCAACTGTGGGCCCACGGCCGTGCGCTGCTTGGCCGTGGAGCAGGCGCTGGCCCAGGGGGTGTCGCCCGAGGAGGCGGCCGAGCACGCCTCCGACGGCCTCGAGCCCAGCGGCGACCTGCGCGCCTCGCCGGAGTACAAGAAGCACCTGGCCCGCGTGCTCACCAAGCGGGCCATCCTCCAGGCGCAGTAGCGCCGGCCGGGGAGGTCCGGCGGCCGGGCCTCCCCGGCGCCCCCGCCCGACGATGCGGGGACGGAGGACGGGGTACGCTTACCATCGAGTTGTCCACCGTTCCCAACAGCATCGATGCGGTCATGGCCCGTCTGGGCGAGCACCGCTACATCAGCGATCGGCCCCTGGCCACCGCCATCTTCCTGGCCCTCAGGCTCGGGAAGCCCCTCTTCATCGAGGGGGAGGCAGGGGTCGGCAAGACCGAGGCGGCCAAGGTCATGGCCGACGTCCTCGGTGCCCGGCTGATCCGGCTCCAGTGCTACGAGGCATCGACCTGGCCCACGCGGTCTACGAATGGAACTATCCGCGGCAGCTCCTCCACATCCGGCTCCTCCACGAGAGCGAGGATCGTCACCAGGCCGAGAGGGAGATCTTCAGCCGCGAGTTCCTGCTCCGCCGTCCCCTCCTGGACGCCGTCGACAACGACGACGAGGTCCCGCCCGTGCTCCTGATCGACGAGATCGACCGGTCGGACGAGGAGTTCGAGGCCTTCCTCCTCGAGCTGCTGAGCGACTTCCAGATCTCGATCCCCGAGCTGGGGACGATCCGGGCCAAGCAGCCGCCCTTCGTGGTCATCACCTCCAATCGGACGCGCGAGGTCCACGACGCGCTGAAGCGCCGCTGTCTGTACCACTGGATCGACTACCCGACGCTCGAGAAGGAGGTGGCGATCGTGCGGGCCCGGGCCCCGGAGGCCAGCGAGCAGCTGGCCCGGGAGGTCACGGCCCTGGTCCACGGCCTGCGCGACCTGGACCTCTACAAAGTCCCCGGCGTGGCGGAGACGCTCGATTGGGCCAGGTCGCTGGCGGCGCTGGGGGCGACCAGGATCGACCCCGCCCTGGTCGACGCCACCCTGGGCGCGGCGCTGAAGTACCAGGAGGACCTGGAGCGGGCGCGACAGGCGGTGCCGGAGCTGGTCGAAAGGGCGCAGGCGGGGGCCTGATGGGCGGGGGAAGGAGGCGCGATCGGTCGTAGGCTGGAGCCCGTGGTGGCGAGCGAGCCGGACCTCCTGCCCCGGCTGGCGGCGTTCGCGCGCCTGCTGCACGACGCCGGGCTCGACGCCGGCCCGGGTCGCCTGACCACTGCCACCCGGGCGCTGGTCCAGATCGAGATCCGCGATCGGGCCGCTTTCCGCGACGCCCTCCGCGCCTGCTTCGTCAGCCGCCGGGACGAGCTGCCCCTGTTCGAGGCCGCCTTCGACATCTTCTGGGCTCCGCCCGATCCGCGCCTCCGGGCCGGGGCCATACCCGGCCGCACCCGCTCCCTTCCCCTGCCCCCGGAGCGGGCCCGGGCCTGGCTGCAGGCCCTGGGCATGAACCAGGCCCAGATCCCTCGCGAGTCGGAGCAGGAGGGAACCCCCTCCAGCAGCTCGGGCTACAGCCCCGAGGAGCTGCTCCGCCAGAAGGACTTCGAGGACCTCACCTGGCAGGAGGCGGAGCAGGTGAAGCGGCTGCTCCAGCAGGCGCCCTGGCGGGTGGCCGAGCGCCGCACGCGCCGGCTGCGGCCGGCGCGACATGGCCAGGTGGACCTCAGGCGCACGGCCCAGCAGTCCATCCGCTCCAGCGGGGAGCTGGTGCGGTTGCTGCACCGCCGGCCGCGCCTGCGCCGTCGCCCGCTGGTGCTGCTCTGCGACGTCAGCGGCTCCATGGAGCGCTACACGCGGCTGCTCCTGATCTTCGCCCACGCCGTGGCCCGCCGCGAGGACGTCGAGACCTTCGTGTTCTCCACCCGCCTCACACGCATCACGCGCATGCTGCGCCGCCGCGACATCGATCGGGCGCTGGACGAGGTGAGCAGGAAGGTCCACGACTTCAGCGGGGGCACCAGGATCGGCCAGGCGCTGGCCGACTTCAACCGGCGCTGGGCCCGCCGGGTGCTGGGCCACGGGGCGATCGTGATCCTGATCAGCGACGGCTGGGATCGAGGCGACCCCGAGCTCCTGTCGAGGGAGCTGGCCCGGCTGCACCGCATGGCCCATCGCCTGATCTGGCTCAACCCCCTGCTCGGCTCGGAGGGCTACCAGCCGGTGACGCGCGGGATGCAGGCCGCCCTGCCGCACACCGACGATTTCCTGGCCGCGCACAACGTCGAGGCGCTGGACGATCTGGGCCGGCTCCTGGCCGATCTGGACCGGAGGGTGCCGGCGAGGAGGTGAACCGGGGATGAGAGACGTGCTCCAGGAATACCGCACCTGGCGGGGCGAGGGCGAGCGAGTGGCGCTGGCCACGGTGGTCGAGACGTGGGGCTCGAGCCCGAGACCCCTCGGCTCCAGGATGCTGGTCAGCAGCTCGGGCCGGATGGCGGGATCGGTGTCCAACGGCTGCATCGAGGGGGCGGTCTTCGAGGTGGCGCAGGAGGTGCTGAAGGCGGGCCGGCCGCGCCTGGTCGAGTACGGGGTGGCCGACGACGTGGCCTTCGAGGTCGGCCTCGCCTGCGGGGGGCACATCGAGGTCTTCGTGCAGCCGGCCGGGGAGGTGCACGACCGGGCCGCGAGCCTGCTGGCCGAGGAACGGCCGTTTTTGCTCCGCACCGATCTCGAGACCGGGGAGACCGAGCTGGTCGAGCGATCGCCCGATTTCGAGCTGCCGCGCCGCGAGGGCCGCCGGTTCGAGGAGCCGTTCGGCCGGCCGCCCCACCTGATCATCATCGGGGCCATCCACATCGCCATTCCGCTGCACCGGTTGGCCAAGGTGATGGGCTACCGCGTGACCGTGGTCGACGCCCGGGCGCAGTTCGCCACCCGCGAGCGCTTTCCGGAGGCGGACGAGATCCTGATCGCCTGGCCGGACGAGGCGCTGGCGGGCATGACCGTCGACCGTTCGACCGCCATCGTGGTCCTGACCCACGATCCCAAGTTCGACATGCCCGCTCTGCGGGCCGCGCTCCCCACCGATGCCGTCTACATCGGCGCCATCGGCTCCCGCAAGACCAACCAGAACCGGTTCGACGCCCTGCTGGCGGAGGGCTTCACCCACCAGCAGATCCTCCGGGTGCACGGACCGATCGGGCTCGACCTGGGCGGCCGGGGGGCCGAGGAGACCGCGCTCGGGATCATGGCCGAGATCACGGCCGTGCGCTTCAGCGGCTCGGCCCGCCACATGCGCGA
>JAJPKS010000385.1 GCA_021323605.1 Bacillota bacterium
CCAGGCCCGCTCCGGGGCCCGGCGGGCCCGGCACCGGTCGGCCCGGCGGGGATCTTCCTCGGCTGGTCGCGCGCCGGCCACCTTCGCGTTGACGCCTTCGCGTTGACGACCTCCTGCGTGGCAGACTCGGCGCCGGCGGCACTGGCCGCCGGGTCCCCAGCACGGCGCCGGGCGCCGGAGGGAAGGAGATCGCCATGCCCCCGGTGGGGATCGTCACCGACAGCGCCTGCGACCTGACCGCAGCCCTCGCCGAGGAGGCCGGCGTGTCGGTGGTCCCCCTCACCATCCGCTTCGGCGACGAGGAGCTGCTCGACCGTCGCGACCTGAGCCCGGCGGCCTTCTGGGCCCGATGCAGGACGGCCACCTCGCTGCCCGAGACGGCCGCTCCCGCGCCCGGGAGCTTCCGCCGGGCCTACGACGAGGCAGCGGACCGAGGATGCGAGGGCGTGCTGTGCCTCACGATCTCCGCCGGCGTGTCGGCCACCTACCAGTCGGCGCGGGCCGCTGCCGACAGCTTCGACCGGGTGCCGGTCGAGGTGATCGACACCCGGACCCTGACCATGGGCCAGGGCCTGCTCGTCCTCGCCGCTGCCGAGGCGGCGGCGGTCGGCGAGGAGCTGGCCCAGCTGGCCGCCCGGACGCGCGAAGCCATGGGCCGCACCCGGGTGTTCGGGGTGGTGGACACCCTCGACCACCTCCAGCGGGGGGGTCGGATCGGCGGCGCGAAGGCGCTGCTCGGCTCGCTGCTGTCCATCAAGCCCGTGGTGCAGGTGAAAGACGGCGTGGTCGCCGAGGAGTCCAAGCAGCGCACCCGGGCCCGCTCGCTCGACTACCTCGCGAGGAAGGTGCGCGCCGACGCGCCCCTCGAGCGCCTGGCCGTCGTCGACGGGGCGGCTCCCGACATCGGCGATTTCCTGGCTCGCCTGGAGGGCGTCGAGGTGGCCCACCCCCTGGTGGTCACCGACCTCGGACCGGTTGTCGGCACCCATGCCGGACCCGGCACGATCGGTGCCTGCTACCAGGTGGCGGTGCGGTGAGCACGGCAGGGTAACCTGCCTGCGATGAGCGACCGGATGCGAACGGTGCCGCGCGCGGGGGAAGCGGACCCAGCCATCAGCGCCGAATGGGCCGCCAAGGCGGTCGATGCCGTCGACCTCGCGGTGAGCACCGTCACGGACAAGGCGGTCCGCCCCGTGTTGCTGGCCGCTCGCGCCGTCGTCTTCGGGGTCATCGTGGCCACCATGGCCACCGCCGGCGTGGTGCTCGGCTCGATCGGCCTGGTGCGGCTCCTCGTCGTGTACGCGTTCGGTCCCCGAGTGTGGGCCGCCTACCTCCTGCTCGGCTCGCTGCTCACCGCGACGGGGCTGGTGCTGTGGTGGCAGCGGGCGGCACGGCCGGCCGCGGGCGCCGATTGATCGCGATGCCCGATCACCGCCAGGTCCTGATCGCCGGGTCAGGCCCCGCCGGGCTCACCGCCGCCATCTACACGGCGAGGGCGCAGCTCCAGCCCGTGGTCGTCGAGGGTGAGCCCTCCTCCACGGGCGACCAGCCGGGCGGCCAGCTGATGCTCACCACCGAGGTCGAGAACTACCCCGGGTTCGTCGAGGGGATCATGGGCCCCGACCTCATGTCGGCCATGCGCGCCCAGGCGCTCCGGTTCGGCGCCGAGCTCGTCACGGCCAAGGTGACGCGGGTCGACTTGGCGGCCTCCCCTTTCGGTGTGTGGACGGGACCGCCCGACACCCCCGAGCCGACCTACCGGGCAGACACGCTGATCGTGTCGACCGGGGCCCGGGCCCTCATGCTCGGCGTTCCCAACGAGGACCGCCTGGTCGGCCATGGCGTGTCCACGTGTGCCACCTGCGACGGGTTCTTCTTCCGCGACCACCACATCGCCGTGGTCGGCGGGGGCGACTCGGCGATGGAAGAGGCGATCTTCCTCACCCGCTTCGCGTCGAAGGTGACCGTCGTCCACCGCCGCGACCGCCTCCGGGCGTCGCGCATCATGCAGGAACGGGCGTTCGCGGAGCCGAAGATCGAGTTCCGGTGGAACGCGCAGGTGACTGCCGTCCACGGGCACGACAAGGTCGCCGGCGTCCGGCTGCGTGACACGCTCACGGGCGAGGAGTCGGACCTGCCCGTGACCGGCCTGTTCGTCGCCATCGGGCACGAGCCCAACACGGGGATCGTCAAAGGGCAGCTCGACATCGACGGCAATGGCTACATCCGGACCTTCGGCGGCACGCGGACCAGCGTCGACGGCGTGTTCGCCTGCGGCGACGTGCAGGACCACGTGTACAGGCAGGCGGTGACCGCCGCCGGCTCCGGCTGCATGGCCGCCCTCGATGCCGAGCGGTGGCTGCGTGACCGTGGGTGATCCCCGCCCGTCCGGCGCACGATGCCCGTCCGGGGTCTCGTGCCCGGCGAGCGCGGGGCCCGCCGGCACGAGACGGGAACATGTACGCCCGCGGTCGTGTTGACTCGATCCGGCCGGATCGCGGCGCGCTCGCGGCCCGGACCGTGCCCGTTACCGACAGGGAGGTCGCATGAGCGAGATCGTCGCAGTGGACGACGCTACGTTTGACGAGCATGTCAAGACAGCCGACGTGCCGGTCCTGGTGGACTTCTGGGCCGAATGGTGCGGGCCGTGCAAGATGATCGCCCCGGTGCTGGAGGAGATCGCCCAGGAGCAGGCCGGCAAGCTCCGGATCCTGAAGCTGAACATCGACGACAACTTGGACATCACGCGGCGTTACGACGTGATGAGCATCCCGACCCTCATCCTGTTCAAGGACGGGCAGCCCCAGGCGCGCCTGATCGGCGCGAAGCCCAAGGGCCAGCTCATGGCGGAGCTCGCCGCGTTCCTCTGAGCCCGGCTTCCCCGACGGTCCCCCTCGCCGAGGGGGACCGGGGCGACCCGGTCCGCGAGCTCCAGCGACGGCTGGCCGACCTCGGCTTCCCGCTGCTCTTCGACGAGCCTGGCTCCTACGGCCCTGGTACCCGCGCCGCGGTCGAGGCCTTCCAGCACCGGCGCGGGCTGCGCGTGGACGGGGTGTGCGGACCCGAGACCTGGGGCGTGCTGCTTGAGGCGGGCTACCGCCTGGGTGATCGCGTCCTGCGGCTGACCGACCCGATGATGCGAGGCGACGACGTGGCCGACCTGCAGCAGCGCTTGAGCGCGCTCGGCTTCGACACCGGCCGTGTCGACGGCATCTACGGTCCCAACACGTTGGCGGCGGTGGCCGAGTTCCAGCGCAACTGCGGCCAGGAGCCCGACGGCATCGCCCACCTGTCCACCCAGCTCGCCCTGGTGCGGGTGGAGACACGCCAGCCGGCCCCGCCACTCGTGTCGACCGTGCGAGCCCGCGAGGAGCTGCGGCGGTCGCCTCGCACCCTCGCTGGTCGTCACGTGGCCGTCGCCGGTGGCCAGGCGCTCGGCACGATCGTGGCCGCCTTGGTCCGGCGCCTCCAGGGTGC
>JAJPKS010000293.1 GCA_021323605.1 Bacillota bacterium
CAGGCGATGCGGCCCGACGCCCCCCTGATCCGGGACGACAAGGAGGGGCAGGGGGACAACCACATCTACCACTGGGAGGCGGGGAGCAAGGAGGACACCGACGCCGCCTTCGCCCGGGCGGCACGGGTGGTGCGGCTGACCACCCACTATCCGCGCTCCCACCCCGCCCCGTTGGAGACCTGCGGGATCGTGGCCGACGTCGACCCCGCCACCGGCAAGGCCACCCTCTACATGACCAGCCAGGCCCCGCACGCCATCCGGACCGTGTTCGCCCTGGTGGCCGGGCTGCCCGAGCACCAGATTCGCGTGATCGCGCCCGACATCGGCGGCGGCTTCGGGAACAAGGTCCCCGTCTACCCCGGCTACGTGGTGGCGACCGCCGCCTCTCTGCTGCTGGGACGGCCGGTGAAATGGGTGGAGGACCGCACCGAGAACCTGATCTCCACCGGTTTCGCCCGCGACTTCCACATGACCGGCGAGCTGGCCCTGGACGAGCAGGGGAAGATGCTGGGGCTGCGTGTGCACCTGGACAGCGACAACGGCGCCTTCTACGCCGACGCCCAGCCCAGCAAGTTCAGGGCCGGGCTCTTCCACATCGTGACCGGCTCCTACGACATCCCCGCCGCCCACGTCAGCGCCGACGGCTGGTACACCAACAAGGCCCCGGGCGGGGTCGCCTATCGCTGCTCCTTCCGGGTCACCGAGGCCTCCTACCTGATCGAGCGTCTGGTCACCAACGCCGCCCTCGAGCTGGGCCTGGACCCGGCCGAGCTGCGCCTCCGGAACTTCATCCGACCGGAGCAGTTCCCCTATCGCTCGGCCACGGGCTGGGTCTACGACAGCGGCGACTACCCGGCGGCCATGCGCCTGGCCCTGGAGAAGCTCGGCTACGAGGCGCTGCGTCGGGAGCAGGCGGAACGCCGGGCCCGGGGCGAGCTGATGGGCATCGGCCTCGCCAGCTTCACCGAGGTGGTGGGGGCCGGCCACGGCGCCGACTTCGACATCCTGGGCCTGCGCATGTTCGACTCGGCCGAGCTGCGCGTCCACCCCACCGGCAAGGCGGTGCTCAAGCTGGGGGTGAAGACCCAGGGCCAGGGCCACGAGACGACCTTCGCCCAGATCGTGGCCGAGGAGCTGGGCATCCCGGCCGCCGACGTCGAGGTCCAGCACGGCGACACCGACCACACCCCCTACGGGCTGGGCACCTACGCCTCCCGCTCCACACCCACCGCGGGGGCGGCCACGGCCGTGGTCTGCCGCAAGCTGCGCGAGAAGGCGCGTAAGCTGGCCGCCCATCTCCTGGAGGCGGCCGAGGACGACCTGGAGTGGGAGCGAGGACGTTTCTTCGTGAGGGGCTCCCCGGAGCGGACCAAGACCATCCAGGAGATCGCGTTCGCGGCCTACACCAACCTCCCCGAGGGCATGGAGGCGGGCCTCGAGGGCGTGACCTACTACGACCCGCCCAACATGACCTTCCCCTTCGGCACCTACGCCGTGGTGGTCGACGTCGATCGGGGCACGGGCCAGGTCAAGGTACGACGGGTGGTGGCGGTCGACGACTGCGGCGTCCGCATCAACCCCATGATCGTCGAGGGCCAGATCCACGGCGGGCTCTGCGAGGGCTTCGGCATCGCCTTCACCGAGCAGATCACGTTCGACCAGGACGGCAACTGCATCGGCTCCAACTTCATGGACTACCTGCTGCCCACGGCCTGGGAGACGCCCCGGTTCGAGTGCCACGCCACCGTCACCCCCTCCCCGCACCACCCGCTGGGGGCGAAGGGAGTCGGCGAGTCGGCCACCGTCGGCTCCCCGGCCGCCTACGTCAACGCCGTCATCGACGCCCTCTGGCCCCTCGGGATCACCAACCTCGACATGCCGGTGACCTCGGACAAGGTCTGGGCGGCGCTGCGCGCCAAGGGGGTGACCGAGTAGCGGCCCCGACCCGCGATTGACCCCCGGAGGACCGATGGAGGAGGACCCGATCGAGCTGCTGGCGCGGTACACGAGGGCGGGGACGCCGTGCGTGCTCGCCACCGTGGTCCGCACCCAGCAGCCAGCCTCGGCCCGCCCCGGCGACAAGGCGGTGATCACCGCCGACGGCAAGCTCCGGGGCTGGATCGGCGGTAGCTGCGCCGAGCCACTGGTGCGCCGCGAGTCGCTGCGCGCCCTGGCCGACGGCGAGCCCCGGCTGGTCCACATCGTCCCGGCCCGGGCGGCCAGGGCCGCCCGGCACCGGGGAGAGCTGACCGTCGCCACCACCTGTCCCAGCGGCGGAGCCCTGGACGTCTTCCTCGAGCCGCGCCTCCCGCGCCCGCTGCTGGTGGTGTTCGGCGACTCACCCGCCGCCCGGACGCTGGTGCGCCTGGGCGGGCTAACCGGGTTCCGCAGCTGCGCCGTGCACCCGGGCGCCCGGGCCGAGGACTTCCCCGGGGCCGACGTGGTGCTGCCCGCCCTCGACCTGGGGCCCCTGGCCCCGGGTCCGGACACCTGGGCCGTGGTCGCGACCATGGGCCACTACGACGAGGAGGCCCTGCAGGCGGCTCTGGCCCACCCCCGGGTCTCGGTGGCGCTCGTGGCCAGCGCCAGGAGGGCCGAGGCGGTGCGCGCGGCGCTCCGGGATCGCGGGGTGGACGGGGCCGCGCTGGCCCGGGTCCGGACCCCGGCCGGCCGGCAGCGGGGCGGAAGCCAGGAGGAGATCGCCCTCCTCGCCCTGTCCGAGATCGTGGGCCTCAGACACCGCCGCCAGCGGGGACGGAGCGAGGCGGAGGCCGGGGTCGCCCCGGACGACGACCGCCCCCTCGAGGTCGCCCGCTTCGCCACCGACCCGGTGTGCGGCATGGCGGTGGACCTGCACCGGCCGCACGAGCGCTCGGAGGCGGGCGGGCGGGAGCACCACTTCTGCTCGGCCGGCTGCCGCCGGCGCTTCGAGGCCGAGCCCGAGCGCTACGCCGGGATCGCGGAGGCGGAAGGGTGAGGTCGGCCGGGATCGTGCTGGCGGCCGGGGCCTCGACCCGGATGGGGAGGCCGAAGCAGCTGCTGCCGGTCGAGGGACGCCCGCTGCTCCAGCTGGTGGTGGAGCGGGCCTGCGCCTCGCGCCTCGACGAGGTGTACGTGGTCCTCGGCGCCCGGGCGGAGGAGATCCGGGCCCGGGTCGAGATGGGCCGGGCCCGGGTGGTGGTGAACCCGGAGTACGCATCGGGGATGGCCTCCTCGCTGCGGGCCGGCCTGGACGCCCTGGGGGCGGAGGTGGAGCGGGCGGTCGTGATCCTGGGCGACCAGCCCGGGGTGACGGGCGAGCAGATCGACCGGCTGCTCGAGCTGCACCAGCGCTCCGGCCTGCCGGCGGCGGCGCTGAGCTTCGACGGCCTCCTCCACCCGCCGGTGGTGCTCGGGCGCGAGCTGTGGCCGGGCCTGGCCTCGCTGGAGGGGGACGTGGGCTGCCGAGCCCTGATCCGGGCCCGACCCGAGCAGGTGGCGGCGCTGCCGGTCCCCGCGGTCCACCGGCACCCGGTGGACGTGGACACGCCCCACGACTACGAACGTCTGACCGGGGGCGCCCCGATGGAGCATCCCGGCGAGGCCAGGGGGTAGGCCCCGCACCGCCGGCGCCGGCCAGCCGAGGGCCTTGCACAGGAGCGTTCTCTCTCAGCCACAGGGCCGGGACCCGGTCCGGGGTTCTTACAGCTGGATGACAGTCGGGCCGGGGCCACGTACTACCGTGGCAGGGACAGGTGTCGGCACTCAGCAAGCGAGCACGAGCCCTGGCCCATCTCCCGGCAAGCCGTCGTCGGGCCGGCGTCCCCGGCCTGTCCACGCTGATCGGCGCCGCCGTGGGCCTCCTCGCCCTCGGGCTGCTGATCCGGCTCAGCCACCCGGTCAGGACCTGGCAGGCGCTCCAGCGCGTGCCCCCGGGATACCTGGGCCTCGCCCTGCTGCTCGACCTGCCCGTGGTATGGCTCCGAAGCCTGCGGGCCGGGATCCTCCTGCGCCGCCTGGGCTGGCGGGTGCCCGCGGGCCGGATGCTCCTGGTACAGCTCGTCGGTCAGTCCTCGAGCAGCCTGAGCCCGGCCGCCACCGGCGACGCCGTCCGGGCCTACCTGTGGCACCGCGAGGTCGGGGCGCCGCTCGGAGCGGGGCTGGCGGTGGTGGCCTTCGAGCGGGTCTCCAGCCTGCTCCTGATGGCCGGCCTCGGGATCGCGTGCTCGGCGCCGGTGCTGTGGAGCGGACCGGCGGCGATCCTCGGTATGGTCATGGGCGTGACCGCCGCTCTCGCCCCGCTCTGGGCCGCGAAGTGGCTGCCAACATGGGCCCGGCGCACGTTCCTGCGGCGGCCGGCCGGAGTGCCGGTGGTGGGACACCTCGCGGGAAGGCTCGGCGAGCCCCTCGACGACATCCGGACCATGCTCGCCGGTCCGGGCGTGGTACCGGCCATCGCCGGCCTGACCATGGCCGCCTTCGTGCTCGCCGCGATGCAGGTCTGGCTGCTGGCGGCCGGCGCCGGCGGCCCGATCCCGCTCTGGGCCGGCCTCGGCGCCTACGGGCTGTCGCAGGTGGGCGGCATCCTCTCCACCTTGCCCTTCGGCCTCGGCGCCGGCGACCTGCTGCTGGCCGCCCTGCTGACCCGGATCGGCGACCAGCTCAGCGCCGGTGTGTCGGTGGCGGTGCTGCTGAGGGCGGTGACCACCGTGCCCTTCGCGGTGGCGGCGACCGCGGCCTACCCGTTGCTCCGCCGGAGCCGTCCTCGGGTCTCCCCGGCCGTCTCGGACCGGCTCTCCTCGGCGGAGTTCGAGCCCGCGTGGCCGAGGTGACCCTTCCCGAGCGGGTGGCCGTGACCGGAGGGGCGGGCTTCATCGGCTCGCACACGGTGGAGCTCCTGGTCGGTCGGGGCCGCCGGGTCCTGATCATCGACGACCTGAGCCACGCCTGCCCATGGCAACCGCCGGCGGACGTGGAGCTGCTGGTGGCCGACTGCGGGTCGGACGAGGCGGCCCGGGCGCTGACCGACTTCCGCCCGGACGCGGTGCTCCACCTGGCGGCGCGAGGCGGCGTCCAGCGGGCCCGCCGCGACCCTGCCGCCCACGTCCGGGCCGCCGTGGCCAGCACGGTCGGCCTCTTCCGGTCGGCGGTCGCCGCCGGTGCCCGCCGGATCGTGACCGCCTCCTCCGGAGGCGCCGCTTACGGCCGGCCTCCACGGCTGCCCGCCAGCGAGCGGATGCGTCCGGCGCCGCTTTCCGCCTACGGGGCCTCCAAGGTGGCCGAAGAGGTCTACCTCGCCTGCACGGGCAGGGAGCACGGCGTCAGCACCATGGCGCTCCGCTACGGAAACGTGTACGGCGAGCGCCAGGACGGGACCGGGGAGGCGGGCGTGGTCGCCATCACCTGCAACCGCCTGGTCGCCGGCACCGCCCCGGTCATCAACGGGGACGGCCGGCAGACGCGCGATTTCATCCACGTCTCGGACGTGGCGGCGGCCAACCTGGCCGCCCTGGCCTCCAGGCGCGAGGGGGCCGTCAACATCGGCACGGGCCGGGAGACCAGCGTGCACCAGGTGGTGACGACGCTCATCCACCTCGCCGGTTTTCCCGGTGAGCCGGACCATGCCCCGGCGCTGCCGGGCGAGGTGCGCCGGGTCTGCCTCGACACCGCCAGGGCCCGCCGCTGGCTCGGCTGGTCGGCCCGGACGTCCCTGGATCGCGGACTCCGGTGCACGCTCGCCTACTTTCAGGCCGCGCCTCGGCCGGCAGCTCGAGACTGAGGGAGTTGGATCGATGCGAGTGATCGTTCTCGGTGCCGACGGTTATCTCGGATGGCCCACCAGCCTGCACCTGTCCGCCCGCGGCTATGAGGTGGTCGCGGTGGACAACCTGGTCCGGCGGCGGTGGGACACGCTCTGCGGGACCAGCAGCCTGGTCCCCATCTCCACCATGGAGCGCCGGGTCGCGCGCTGGGCGGCCGAGACCGGGCGGACCATCCAGTGGGTGCGGCTCGACCTGCGGAACCGGGCCGACCTCACGGAGCTGATCACCAGGCACCGGCCCGACGCGGTCGTCCACTTCGCCGAGCAGCGCTCGGCGCCCTACTCCATGATCGGGGCCGAGCAGGCGGTCGAGACCCAGGTCAACAACGTGGTGGGGACGCTGAACCTCCTCTTCGCCCTCCGCGAGTCGGCGCCCGAGTGTCACCTGGTCAAGCTGGGCACGATGGGCGAGTACGGTACGCCCAACATCGACATCGAAGAGGGGTTCATCGAGATCGAGCACAACGGGCGCCGTGACCGGTTGCCCTACCCCAAGCAGCCCGGGTCCTTCTACCACCTCTCCAAGGTCCACGACAGCCACAACATCATGTTCACCTGCAAGACCTGGGGGCTGCGCTCCACGGACTTAAACCAAGGTGTGGTCTACGGCTGCAACACGCCCGAGACCCAGCGGCACCCCGAGCTCCGCACCCGCTTCGATTACGACGACATCTGGGGAACGGTGCTCAACCGCTACTGCGTCCAGGCGGCCATCGGGCGACCGCTCACCGTCTACGGCCGTGGCGGCCAGACGCGGGGCTTCATCGACATCCGCGACACCGTCCGCTGCATCGAGCTCACGATCGCGAACCCACCCCAGCCCGGCGAGTACCGAGTCTTCAACCAGTTCACCGAGCAGTTCAGCGTGGGCGAGCTGGCGGAACGGGTGCGCGAGGCCCGGCGGGCCCACGGGCTGGAGACGGAGATCGTGCACCTGCCCAACCCCCGAGCCGAGGCCGAGAGCCACTACTACAACGCCAAACACCAGAAGCTCATCGACCTCGGGCTGCAGCCCCACTTCCTGGCCCAGACCCTGATCGAGGACGTGATCCAGACCGTGGAGCGCTATCGCCATCGGGTCCGGGTGGAGACGATCGAGCCCCGGGTCGACTGGCGGAAAGGGGCCCTGGTCAGCCTCCGCTCCCGGAGGGCGGGCGACCGTTCGCGGCGGGCCAGAAGCACGCTCGGCCGGTAAGGGAGCACGGGGAGGGGCGTCGAGGCCCCTCCCCGGCCGCCGGCGAGCCTCAGTCGGCCGCCGGCACCGGGCCTTCTCGGTACAGACGCCAGCGGAGCAGCACCAGCTCCTTGATCGCCCGCAGGATCGGGATCAGCCGCCCCCCCGATCGCCGACCCAGGCGGCGTGGATAGTGCGGCACCGGCACCTGGACGAAGCGGCCCCCGAGTTCGCGGACCCGGTAGTACAGCTCGACGTTGATCAGCGCGCTCCTGGATGTGATCGGGAAGCGGCGCAGGGTGGTCGTCCGGATGATCTTCAGGGCACAGTCGACGTCCTTCACGTCGAGCCGGAAGGCGAGGCGGATGAGGAGGTTGAACACGCCGCTGGTGATCGAACGCGTCAGGGGATCCTCCCTGCTCGTCCGCCAGCCGGCGACCAGATCGGCCTCCCGCAGGTACGGTATGAGGAGACGCAGGTCGGCGGGATCCAGCTGCCCGTCGGCGTCGGTGAAGGCGGTGTACTCGAGGTCGGCCGCCCTCAGCCCGTCCCCCACCGCTGCGCCGTAGCCGCTCTTACGCTCGTGACGGACGACCCGGAGCGCCATCCCCAGCTCGGCAGCGAGGGATCTCGCGACCGCGCCGGTGCCGTCGGTGGAGCCGTCGTCGACGACGATCACCTCGAAGCGCTCGGCCAGCCGGGGCAAGACCTCGCCCAGGAGGGGCAGAAGCCAGCGCAGGTTCTGGCTCTCGTTGTGGGCGGGGAGTACCAGGCTGAGGCCGCTCAGCTTCTCGAACTCGGACATGGGCGGTGTGCATCCTATGTCATGGCCGGGGACGGACCGGCTCATGGACCCATCCCCAGGAACCTGCTCATTTGCGGGGAGAGCCGGGCGCTTCCGCCCCCGCCTCCGCGCTCGAGCACCAGCGCCAGCCCCCGGGAGCAGGCCACGCCGTAGCCGTCGGCCAGGGCCTGGAGCACGATCTGTCGTGTCTGAGCCCTCACCCCCTCGTCCGGCTCCGTGGCCGGATCGACGGCCATGTAGCTCGCGTTCGCGGCGGGCGGAAGGATGAAGATGGAGCGCCGGCTGGCGAGGTGTGGGACCAGGTAGTAGCCGGCGTCCACGCTGGCGTCGGGCGGGATGGTTCGCAGGCACGAGTCGAGCTGCGCCGATTGGGTCGCGGTCAGGTAGGAAGGGAAGTCCCGGAAGGGCTGAACCCCGACGAAGGCGACGAACACGTTCGCCAACAGCACCGCCCCGGCCAGGCCCGCCGGCAGCCACTCGGAGGGCGTCCAGCGCGGCCAGCCACGGGGGGCGTTCCCGGAGGCGAGCCGCGAGGCGGATCGTCGGAGGCGTGTCCGCAGCCGGGCCAGGACCTCCACGGTGGCGAACGCCATCGGCGGCGCCAGGATCATGGAGTACTGGAACCTGGTCGTCCAGGTGTTGGTGTCGGAGGACCAGAACCGCTCCACCAGGGCGGGCAGGGCGACGAGGGAGATCGGCGAGGCCAGGGGCAGGAACAGCCAGGAGCCGAGCAGGCCGAGGAGCGTCTTCGTCTTCTCGAAGGGGCTGAAGAACAGGAACGCCGCCTGGGCCGGATGCGTGATCACGTGCAGGGCCGCGCTGAGGGGACCCGGGCCAAGCGCCGGGTAGGTCCAGTGGCGGTAGCCGACCGGCGAGAGCGCCGGGATGACGACGTACATGACGAGAAGGAACCAGGCAGCCGAGATCCCACCCACCGCCAGCGCCAACCGCCAGCGCCGCTGGAAGACGCCCACGTAGACGGCGAGACCGATGAAGATGAGGGCCACGTCCTCCCGGGTCAGCAGCCCCACCGCCACCATCGGCCAGAGCAGGCGGTCTTTCCCGGCCAGGACCGCGTAGAGGGCGAAGGCCAGGGCGGGCACGGCGAAGGCACCGTGGTGGAAGTCGAAGGCCACCGCCGAGAGCACGCCCCAGAAGAGCAGCGAGCTGGCCTGGACGGCGAGGGCGGGAAGTGGCCCCAGGCGGTCACGGGCCCAGGAGAAGACGGGCAAGCTGGCGAGGGCGAGCAGGAAGGACTGAACCAGCAAAAGGGCGCGGGGATCGTCCCAGATCCAGAACAGGGGCCCCAGCACCATCAGGATGGGGTTGAAGTGGTCGCCCAGGTAGTTGGGGACGCCGAGCACGGTGTTGGGCACGACCTGGAAGTGGCTGTAGCCCCAGACCGCCTGGTCCTGGATGCCGAGGTCGAAGGCGGTGCTGCCGAAATGGTCGTAGCGGTAGATCTCGGCCGCGGAGTAGAAGGTGAAGGCGGCCAGGACGAGCGCGAAGGGCGCCAGCCGCACCGCCGACCGGGAGTTCCACGGCCGAACCCAGGGCCCGGGCTCCGGGTCCTGGTCGGACGGCACGGCCAGCCCGGGAACGCTGCCCGTCGCCGGCACGGCCATCCGGGTCCCATCGCTCATCGCCTCAGCACACCTCCGGAGCCGTGGCCGGCAGCTGCAGCCCTCGGCGCACGTAGACCAGGTCGGGGTAGCTGGCAAGGGCCAGCTGGTACTGGTGGTCGAGCAGGACCTGGATCGAGGGCCATTGCGCGGCCGCGTCCACCGACACCACGATCACCGTCGGATGCAGGGCCCTCACCTGGTCGGTGACGGCCTGATCCGAGCCGCCGCTCAGGACCACGTCGTTGTAGATCGGGGCGGTGGGCAGCTGGACCGGCATCCCGGCCAGCAGGTAGGGCCAGGCATCCGAGGACCAGACCACCGCACAGGTGCCCTCCAGGCCCTGGGCCCGCAGCCAGTCCGCCACCGCTCGATCGGCAGGAGCCCGGTCGTCGAGGTTCGCCAGCCACTCCGACCGCGGCAGCTGCCCACTGCTCACCGCCCGCCAGTACCAGACGCCGTAATTGAACACCGCCTTCTGGTTCACCCCGCTGACCCCGGCCATCAACGCCACCAGCACCATACCGGCCACCAGCGGCAGGGCACGTAGCGGCAGGCGCCAGGGGGGGAGCGGTACCGAGGCCAGAGCCAGGATCGAGGGGGCCAGGGCCGGGGTCAGGAAGTGCGGGTAGGGCCGGTGTGCGATCGCCGCCACGCCGAGATCCGCCGCCGCCCACACCCAGATCGCCCAGGCCGGGCTGGTCGACCGCCGGGAGAGCACCGCGCCCACCAGCACCGCCAGCGCCGCGATCGCGCAGAGGGCGTCACCGACGAGGCCCGGGGAACTGGCCGCCGCGTAGTCCACGTAGAACCCGGCCAGGGAGAAGCGCACCATCTCGGCGCCGGCGATCGCCACCGACGGCAGCAGCCAGGCGGCCGTCACCCCCAGGGCGGCGGAGAGGTAGAGGCCGAGCTCGCGCCGGGACACTCTCGGACTGAGGAGCAGGACCAGGCCCAGGGCCAGGGCGTCCGCCAGCTCGGTCTGCTGGTACGCCCCGGCCGCCCCGACCAGGGCGCCGGCGACCGGCGCCCAGCCCCATCGCCACCAGCGCGAGCGCCGGGGCGCCGCCAGGCGGGCCACGACCAGGGCTCCGGCCCAGGTGGCCGGCCCGAGGAGCAGGCTCTCCGGCACCGCGACCTCGGCCTCGAACCAGGGTAGCCCCACGGCGAGGGCGAAGGCGGCGGTGGCCAGGCCCGCCCGCAGCGGGTCGAGGAGCCGTCCCGCCATCCAGGCCACGGCCAGGAGCGCGGCCAGGCCGCTGGCGAAGGTCAGGAGGTGCAGGCCGGCCTCGCTGATGCCGAACAGCTTCAGGGCCAGGGCCACGGTCCAGATCTGGAGAGGGGGCTTGTTCGTCCACGCCTGCGAGTAGAGGTCCAAGCCGTGCAGCACCATGCGGGCCACGGTCGCGTAGCCCGCCTCGTCCGTGTACCAGTGGGGCTCGTAGAAGGAAGGGATCCGGCAGAGGACGAAGAGCCCGAGCGCCGGCCACAGCCAGCGCGGCGGACGGCGCCGGGCCTCGCCCCGGACCGGCTCCGGGCGCTCCGCCTCGAGGGGGACGTACGCGGGAAGGGCGCTCACGTCGGCCGACACCACCCGGCCGAGCGCTCACACACCGGCCCCGGAGCGGGTGCGAGCGGCGGGGCGGGAGCAGGGCGAACGGTCACGACCAACATCTATCGCAGAGGGACCGCCCGCCGCCACGGCAGGCGGCCCGGCGAGTTCAACTCTTTGTAATCGCAGCCACAGGGCGGCCCGGGGAAGCACCGCCCGGGCGCCGCGCCGGGAGCTGGCTCCGGCACCGGCCACGGCCTCCGTGCCCAGCCGGACGGCGGTGGCCGGCGACCACCGGCCCGAACGCCGCACGCTCGCCGCCGGGTGGTCCACGGCCCACATCGACTCTCCCTCAATCGACAACCCGCCAGTTCCGAATCCGCGGCTTGACTCTACAGACGGCCAGAGCACATCCTGAATGGCGTCCACGCGGGAGATCCCGCGTCGTGAACATCGACTGGCTGTGGGAAACATGCACATGGTGTGGCTGCGAAGATACCGACGATTGGCCGTAGAGCTGGGATTGGCATCATTCATTCTGGGTATGACGGGCGGACCTTCGTTCGCCGCTCAGATCGACCAGTCGCGCTCTATCGGTCAGATCGTCAGCGAGCAAAGAGAAAGGGCTCTCTCGCTCTCCAACCAGGTGATGACAGCGGGGGGATCATCGCCTGCCGTCATCGACGCACGCTCTTCGGGGGGTACCAGCCAGGCCGACGTCGACCCTCCCGGCCCCTGGCGACTCCAGGCGTCGTGGACGTGCCCCGACCCCGACGCTCGCTTCACGCTCCAGGTGCAGGGGGCTGATGGCAGCCCGGTCGATCGTATCTCCGGGGGCGGCACCCGGGAGGTGACCAGGGACTATCCCGGTGGCCAGCACTACCACCTCGAGATCCGGTCCACGTGCCCCTGGCATCTGGTGGTCCAGAGCTGAGGCTGGCGATGGGCGAGGCGGCGGCGAACGCCCTCACCGCTCACCTGGTCGGGGCCAGCGGCATCGAGGGTGGTGGCCTCGAGTTCCCTTCGCTCCTCCAGGCCGGCGCCGAGCCGGAGGACCGAGCCATCCACCCCTCCGCGGCTGGTGTGCCGATCTGCTGGAGGTTACGTATCTGGAAGCAGCCGTGAGCGGAGGCAGCCATCGAACGTGCGCCGCCGGTGCGCGGTAGGTGAGGTGTCGAGGCTCTGGGCAGGACGGCGACACCGTCGATGGAGTTGGGAGCGTCGAACCGAGCCATACCGCTTGAGGCTGGATCGATCCTCTCATCGATGAGAGGCCAGCGAAGAAATTGCAGGCGTCAAGAACGACGGAGGTATTGCATGAGATCACGCATCCTTGCCGCCGCCGGGGCCGGGGCCGTCCTGGCCACCAGCCTTGGCCTGGCCCCGATCGCACTGGCCGACACCTGGCACGCTCGGAACGTCCAGGTGCCGATCGTCATCTGCCGGCCGACTGCGACCTCGTCCGCGGTCTCGACGGCCAACACCAACACCCCGGCTCCTGTTCAGACGATCACCGACACGATCACCAGCGCTCTCGGTCTGCGGCTGGAGAACGAGCAGAACACGATCTCGAACGTCGGCTCGTCGGCCGCGATCAGCGCCTGCGAGCAAGCGGCTGAGGCGGAGGCCCAGACGCAACCGTAAACCGAAGCTACCGATGGAGGGTCGTCGCGGTCACCGACGGCCCTCCAGCGGCTTCCCTCGACAGTCGACAGCTGCACACCGACCCCAGGGTCGCCCGCCCGGGGCCTCTCGCCCCCCAACTCCACGATCCGAGGTGGTGTGTGAAACGCCTCCCGGGGACGCCACCTGGAGGTGGCGTCCCCATCCATCCCGGCGTGGGGTCGGCCGGTACGGTTCGGCCTCACCGTCGGTCCGATGCGCCGATCCGGGGCAGGCTCCGTATCCAGGAGCAGTGACGATCGTGAGCAGCGATCGGACGGGGCCACCGGCGGGTGGCGGGCGAGGCCTCGAAGTCTTCCAGGCAGAACTGGCGTGCCGCCGGCAGGACCGGGGCGTCGAGCCGAGTCCCGTCCCCGTCCATCCTCGAACCGAGGCCGAGCGAGAGCGGAGCCCAGCCAGCTTCAAGATCCACGGAGGTGCAGTATGAGATCACGCATCATCGCAGCCGCCGGTGCCGGCATTGCCCTGGCCACCAGCCTGGGCATGGTCCCGGTCGCCCTGGCCGACAGCGGATCCGGCCAGAACGCTCAGGTACCGGTCATCATCTGCCAGCCGACCTCGAACTCGTACTCGGTCTCGCTGACCAATACCAACATCCCGGCTCCCCTTCAGACGATCACCGAGGTGATCACCAGCGCTCTCGGCCTGCGGCTGGACAACGAGCAGAACACGTCCTCGAACGTCGGCTCGTCGTCCGCGGTCAGCGCCTGCGAACAGCTGGCCCGAGCCCAGCTACAGCAGCAACCGTAATCGGGGTCGGCGCCGAAGGATCGCCGCCGGCCGTCCGGCCCTTCTCGACCGAAACCTCGGCACCCCGAGGTTCGGTAAGCCGTTGGGGCACGCCCACCCACGGTCCGAGCGCGGAGGAGGCCACTCCCGGGGACGCCATCGCCCGATGGCGTCCCCACCGGTCGGAGGCATGGAACTGGCCATTGGAGCCGGCCGTCCTTTTGGAGGGCCTTTACGGCGCCGACGGGAAAGAGGTGCGGCACGGCTGGCGGCCATGGCATGGTGAATGACGACCCGTCCGACAGGTGCCCGATTCGGAGCCGGGCCTGGGGCCGGCAGCGCGTGGCTACCGGCCCATGCAATGAGTGGGGGAGGGGATTGTCGAGGTGATGAGGCCCGGCAGCCGGGCCGACGTGGACCCGGGCGGTTCCGGTCCACGTCGTACCCGCCACTCCCGCTCCCCTGGGAACCGGGAGTGCGAGAACCTCGACATGCTCCCTCCTTTCGATGGCCGACGCCACCGTCGGCCATTTGGTTTTCCTAAGGTATACCGCCGACCTACCTCATCCTACCGGGATCGTCCTATGCACGCCATAGGCAAAATGCCATCACAGGGCCCCGGTCATCCTTCCACACCGCCAGGAGCAGGCCGGCCGCGGGGCACGCCGGCCAACTCCGGCATCGTGACCAGGCGATCGTAGAGGTCCTGATTCACGACCACGTGCCGCTCCGGCAGACCACCGCCGGCGACAGAGAGCGCGATCTCGGCCGCCCGCTCGCGCAGACGCCGCGAGCCCTCCCGGGCGACGCCGGCGATGGGGCTCGCGCCAGCGCTGGAATCGCTCCTCAGCCACACCTCGAGGGGGTAGCACAGACCGAGGATGGGGTCAATCCGCGCCGTCCAGGGCCGGACCTGGCGCCACCGTCAGGAGCGGGCGCCGGGGGGCGCGGCCGGCCAGGGACGCCGACCGTCAGGTGCGCTCGTGGCGGGCGACCGAGAAGCCGATCAGCACCGGGATGTCGACCGCCGCCAGCAGGAGCACCACCGCCATGATGGCCAGGGTGGTCGCCGGGGTGCCGTCCGAGACGAAGACGTAGACGGCCATGGCCGTGAAGACCAGCGTCAGCACCAGCACCCAGCGCGCGACGGCGAAGAAGAGCCGCCAGGCGAAGTGGCGACGGCGAAGCAGGAAGACCAGCGCCCCCGCCAGCAGCGCAGCCGAGGCGACCAGGAAGCCGACCGACCAGGACAGCGGTGCCGGGCGCGGGAGGTAAGCGGCGATGATCCCCACCGAGAGGAAGGCGCAGACGATGGAGGCCAGCATGCAGCCGACCACGGGCGAGCGTGACGTGTCCCCGAGGTAGGGCTCGTCCGCCTCGGGCGCCCCGGCGCCGGACGGGTTCACCAGGTCGTGATCCGGGTCATGATCACCAGCGTCGCCACCTGCATGACCCCGGTGACGCCCGCGGTGAAGATGAAGCGCCGCATGAGACGGCCGATGAGCAGCGCGTTGGGCCGCGGCTTGCGCAGCTCCAGGAGCACGCTGATGTTGGCCGGCTCCAGCACGCCGTAGGCGACGATGGCCATCACCCCGACCACGATGTACGAGGCCACCAGCCACCACCGCTGGGGGTACGGGAGCACCAGGTAGCCGAAGTAGCGGGCCAGCTGCCAGCCGGTGGTGAGCGTGACCAGCACCAGCGTCGGCATGATCAACAGCATCTGGGGCATCAGTCGCCGGGTCAGCGCGATGCGCGCCGGCACCTCCATGCGGGCCAGGGTCGGACCGATCACGAAGCCCATGAAGAGGTCGATGGCCGTCCAGAGCGCGCCACAGCTCACGTGGAGGAAGTTCAACGCCCACAGCGAGTTGCTGGCGATGGCCGCCACCAG
>JAJPKS010000325.1 GCA_021323605.1 Bacillota bacterium
GACGCCTCCTGCGTGGAGGTCTGCCCGGTCGACTGCATCCACACCGACGACGAGGCCGAGATGTACTACATCGACCCCGACGAGTGCATCGACTGCGGCGCCTGCGTCGATCCCTGCCCGGTGGACGCGATCTACCCCGAGGACGAGGTCCCGGCCGAGTGGACCCAGTTCATCAAGATCAACGCCGACTACTTCCGCAACCGCTGAACTCGAGCGGGAGCCGCCGGGAGCCACACCCTCGGTCCGTCCCGACCGCCATCCGGCCGGCGATCGCCCACGGCGCCTCGCCGGCCGGACCCGGCCGGGCTCACCCTTCCGAGCGCCGAGCCGGGAGGAGGGATTTCCCCGCCCCGGCGTGAGGGATCTCCCGGTTGCGGCCGGGGGGAGGGGAGAGGAGAGTATGGCCTCGTGGCACACCGATACTGCAGCCGGACCCCGAGGAGGAGCCCGTGGACGCCCTGACCCTGGCCCGATGGCAGTTCGGGACCACCACTCTCTACCACTTCATCTTCGTCCCCCTCACCATCGGCCTGGCGCCGCTCATCGCCACCTTCGAGACCGCCTGGCTGCGGAGACGCAATCCCGCCGACCTGAAGCTGGCCCGGTTCTTCGGCCGCCTCTTTTTGATCAACTTCGCCATGGGCGTCGCCACCGGTCTCTGGCAGGAGTTCCAGTTCGGCATGAACTGGTCGGCCTACTCCCGCTTCGTGGGCGACGTCTTCGGCGCCCCGCTCGCCATCGAGGGCCTGCTCGCCTTTTTCCTGGAGTCCACCTTCCTCGGGCTCTGGATGTTCGGCTGGGGCCGGCTGCCCGAGCGGTTGCACGCGCTCACCATGTGGATCGTGGCCCTGGGGACCGCCCTCTCCGCCCTCTTCATCATGGCCGCCAACTCCTGGATGCAGAACCCGGTCGGGTACACCATGAACCCAACCACGCACCGGCCGGAGATGACCGACTTCCCCGCCATCCTGCTCAACCCGGTGCTGCTGGTGGCCTTCCCCCACGTCATGTTCGGCAGCTACCTCACCGGTGGGCTCTTCGTGCTCGCCGTGGCCAGCTGGTACCTGCTGCGCCGGCGCCACGTCGACGCCTTCGGACGAGCGGCGAAGGTCGGGTTGCTCTGGTCCTTCGTAGCCTCGCTCCTGCTCACCTTCACCGGGCACGCCCAGGCCCAGGTCATGACCAGGGTCCAGCCGATGAAGATGGCGGCCGCCGAGGCCCTCTACCGGAGCCAGGGGCCGGCCGAGTTCTCGCTCTTCGCCGTGGGCACGCTCGACGGCAAGCACCTGATCTTCAACCCGACCGTGCCCCACCTGCTCAGCGTGCTCGCGACCAACACCTGGAACGGGCGGGTCGAGGGCATCGACGACCTCCAGGCCCAGTACCAGCACCGCTACGGACCCGACGACTACGCGCCCCTCATCCCGGTCACCTACTGGAGCTTCCGGCTCATGGTCGGCCTCGGCTTCCTCGCCCTCGGCTTCAGCGCGCTCGGGCTGTGGCTGCTCTACCGGCGGCGGCTGGAGAGAGCAGGCTGGTTCCACCGGGCGGCGATCGCGGCCGTGTTCCTGCCCTTCGCCGCCAACTGGCTGGGGTGGATCTTCACCGAGATGGGCCGGCAGCCGTGGGTGGTGTTCGGTCTGCTCAAGACCCGGGACGCGGTGTCCCCCGGGGTACCGGGCTGGTCGGTCGCGCTCTCCTTCGCCGGGTTGACCGCCCTCTACGGCCTGCTGGCCGTGGTCGACGGTTGGCTCATGCTGCGGACGATGAGGGGTGGCCTCGATCAGGAGGCAGGCGGCGAGACGGAGGAGCCGGAGGCGCTGCCCGCGCCCAGCTTCTGATGGGGGAGTCACGATGAGCCACACGGCGCTGGTGAACCTCTGGTTCTTTTTGATCGCCTTCTTCTGGCTGGGCTACTTCTTCCTGGAGGGCTTCGACTTCGGGGTGGGGATGCTGCTGCCCTGGCTCGGACGCGACGACGCCGATCGCCGGGTGCTCATCAACAGCATCGGACCGCACTGGGACGGCAACGAGGTCTGGCTGGTGGTGGCGGGGGGCGCCACCTTCGCCGCCTTCCCGGGCTGGTACGCGACCCTCTTCAGCGGCTTCTACCTGGCCCTGTTCGCGATCCTGGTGGCCCTGATCCTGCGGGCGGTGGCGTTCGAGTTCCGGGGCAAGCACGACCAGGCCCGCTGGCGGCGATGGTGGGACCGCGCCCTCTTCTGGGGCAGCGTGGTGCCCTCGTTCCTCTGGGGGGTGGCCTTCGCCGACCTGCTGCACGGGATCCCGATCGACGCCAGCGGCAACTTCACCGGCTCCCCCCTCGATCTGCTCCAGCCCTACGCCCTGCTCGGCGGACTCACCTTCCTGCTCCTCTTCGCCCTGCACGGGGCCGTCTTCCTGGGCCTCAAGACCACGGGGGAGGTCGCCGAGCGCAGCCGCGCCGCCGGCGAGCGGATCTGGCTCGCGGCCCTGGTCGCCGGCTTCGCCTTCCTGGCCTGGTCCTATGAGCGAGCGGTGACGGCCAACGACACCGGCCTGGTGCCGGGTCCGGTGCCCCTGGTCTCGCTGGGGGCGGTGCTGGCGACCGGCTGGTTGCTCCGGGAGCGCCGGCTCGGATGGGGCTTCGTCGCCACCGCGACCGCCATCCTCCTGCTGACGACCACGATCTTCCTCAACCTCTACCCCCGGGTCATGGTCTCCAGCCTGAGCCCGGCCTACGACCTCACCATCTTCAACACCTCGTCGAGCGCCTACACGCTGGGCGTGATGAGCGTCGTCGCCGCCGTCTTCGCCCCGCTGGTGCTCCTCTACCAGGGGTGGACCTACTGGGTCTTCCGTCGACGGATCGGCCGCGAGGACCTGGCCGAGGGCTATTGACCGGGGCCGCCGACCGGATGAGGGGCCCGATCCATCCCTGGCTCTGGCGCCACGCCCGGGCCAGCCGGGCCGCGCTCCTGGCCGCGGTGGCCCTCGGCCTGGCCACCACCGGCCTGGTCATCGCCCAGGCCACCTTGCTGGCCGGGATCGTCGCCCGCGGCTTCCTGGGCGGGGCCGGTCCGGGATCGCTGCGCCCGCTCCTGCTCGGCCTCGGGCTCGTGGCGCTCCTCCGGGCGGGGGCGGCCTGGGCGGCCCCGGCCATCGGAGCGCTGGCCGCGGCCCGTGTCAAGTCGGCGCTCCGGGCGGCGCTGGCGGTCCGCGTCATCGGGACCGCCCGCCCGGCCGCCGCGCACAGCGGCGAGATCGCGGCCCTGACGACGGAGGGCATCGACGCCCTCGACGACTACTTCGCCCGCTACCTGCCCAGGCTGGCCCTGGGCCTGCTGGCGCCGCCCCTGATCATCGCCTGGGTGCTGCGCACCGATCCCCTGTCGGGGGTGGTCCTGCTCCTGGCCACGCCTCTGGTGCCGGTCTTCATGTGGCTGGCCGGGGCCGGGGCGCAGGCCCGGGCCAGGCGCCGGTGGCGGGAGCTGACCCGGCTCGGCGTGCACTTCCTGGAGGTGATGCGGGGCCTCTCCACCCTGATCGTCTTCGGCCGCGGCCGGGCTCAAGGCGAGGCCATCCGGGCCGTCAGCGAGCGTTACCGGCGGGCCACCATGGGCACCCTGCGCTTGGCCTTCCTCTCCGCCCTGGTCCTGGAGCTGGCGGCGACCGTCTGCACGGCGCTGGTGGCGGTCGAGGTGGGTCTGCGCCTGGTCGCCGGCCGGCTCGATCTCGAGCCCGGCCTGGCGGTGCTGCTGCTGGTGCCGGAGGTCTTCCTCCCCCTGCGGGCGGCCGGGGCCGAGTTCCACGCCAGCGCCGGGGCGGCGGCGGTGGCCGATCGCCTGCGCCCGATCCTCGAGGAACCGGCCCTCGCCGCCTGCCGAGCCAGCCGGACGATCCCGATCTTCGGCCTCGCCCACGAGGTGCGCCTGGAGGAGGTCACCGTCGTCTATCCCGGCCGGTCCCGGCCCGCCCTGGAGGGGGTCGGCCTGGAACTGCGGCGGGGCGAGCGTGTGGCCCTGGTCGGCCCCAGCGGCGCCGGCAAGAGCACCCTCCTGGCCGTCCTGCTGGGGTTGTTGCCGCCGGCGCGGGGGCGCGTGCTGGTGGACGGGCACGACCTCCGAGACCTCGACCGGGAGGCGTGGTGGCGGCAGGTCGGCTGGCTGCCGCAGCGGCCGCACCTGGCCTCCGGTTCCATCGCCGACAACGTCCGGCTCGGGTCCCCCTGGCTCTCCGACCGGGAGGTCTGGGGGGCCCTGGAAGGGGCCGGGCTGGCGGAGTGGGTGGCACGCCTCCCGCAGCGGCTCGACGCCCAGGTGGGCGAGGAGGGTTGCCTGCTCTCGGGCGGCCAGCGGGTGCGCCTGGCGCTGGCCCGGGCACTGGCCCGCCGGCCGAGCCTGCTGCTGCTGGACGAGCCCACCGCCCACCTCGGCGGCGACGGGCACCTGGTGGCCGGGCTGATCCGGGGCCTGGACCGGGAGGTCACCGCCGTCTTCGCCACCCACGACCATCGCCTGGCGGCCGAGGCCGATCGGGTCCTGGAGCTGGTCGGAGGCCGCCTGGCCGAGAGGCCCCGGTCGATGGCCGGGGCCACGTGGGGAGCTCGATGACCGGCCTCGACGGCGCCGCCGTGTTCGCCGGCCTGATCCGGCTCGGACGGCGGCGCCTGGGCGGCCTCACCCTCTCCGGTCTCCTCTCGGCCCTGACCGTGGCCAGCGCCATCGGGCTGCTGGCCACCTCTGCCTACCTGATCTCACGGGCGGCCCAGCGCCCACCCGTGCTCTCCCTGATGGTCGCCATCGTCGCCGTGCGCGCCTTCGCCCTGGCCAGGGCGCTGCTTCGCTACGGTGAGCGTCTGACCGCCCACGAGGCCGGTCTTGCCCTGCTGGTGGAGATCCGGACCTGGTTCTATGAGCGCCTGGAGCCCCGCTTCCCGGCCTGGCTCGGGACCGGGAGCAGTGGAGACGTGGTCCAGCGGCTGGTCGGCGACGTAGACGGCCTCCAGGACCTGTACGTGCGCTCCCTGGCCCCCTCGCTGGCCGCCTTCCTGGTCTGTCTGGCCGCCCTCTTCGCCGCCCGGTGGCTGCTGCCGGAGGCCGCGACGGCGCTGGCCGGAGGATGCCTGGCCGGGGCGGTGGCGGTCCCCGTCCTGGCCGGATGGCTGGAGCGACGCACGGCCGACCGGCTGGCGGCGGCACGCGGCGGGTTCCGCGCCGCCCTGGTCGAGTCCCTCCGCGGCGCCCAGGAGCTGGCCGTCCTCGGCGCCGCCCGAGCCACCGAGCGACGCCTGATCGACCTGGACGCCCGGCTCCGCCGCCTGGAGATGCGGCGGGCACTGGCGGCGGGGCTGGGCGACGGCCTCGGCGTCCTCGTCTCCGCGCTCACGACCTGGGCGGTGCTGCTCCTCGGCCTGGGCGCGGTGCGCCAGGGGAGGCTGGAGGGCGTGCTGCTCGGCACCCTGGCCCTGCTCGCCCTGGGCAGCTTCGAGGCCATCCTCCCCCTGGCCGACGCCGCCCGGCGACTGGTCGCCGGCCTGGCGGCGGGGCGTCGCCTCTTCGAGATGGCCAGCCTGCCGCCACCGGTGACCGACCCCGCCCGGCCGGTCCCGGGGCCGCCGAGCGCTTGCCGGCTCACGGTCGAGCGGGCGCGGCTGCGCTACGCACCCAACCGCCCCTGGGCCCTGGACGGGGTCGACCTGGAGCTGAACGCCGGGGCCAGGGTGGCCCTGGTCGGCCCCAGCGGCGCCGGCAAGACCACCCTGGCCCAGGTCTTGGTCCGCTTCCGTGAGCTGGACGGCGGCGTGATCACTCTGGACGGCCATCCGCTCCAGGCCTACCGGGCCGAGGACGTGCGGCGCGCGATCGGACTCCTGGAGCAGGAGCCGCACCTCTTCACCACCAACCTGCTGGAGAACCTGCGCCTGGCCCGGCCGGGGGCGTCGATGGCCGAGATCGAGGCCGCCGCCGCCCGGGCCCGCATCCTCGCCTGGGTGCGCTCCCTTCCCGCCGGCTGGGAGACGCCGGTGGGCGAGGCGGGAGTCCAGCTCTCCGCCGGTCAGCGACAACGGATCGCGCTCGCCCGCGCGCTCCTGGCCGGCTTCCGGCTCCTGATCCTGGACGAGCCCTTCGCCCATCTCGACCCGGCCACGGCCCGGGCACTGGCCGACGACCTCCTGGGACAGGAGGGGCCGGGAGTGCTCCTGATCACCCACCGGCTCTACGGTATGGAGCGCCTGGACGAGATCGTGGTCCTGGAGGAGGGCCGGGTCACCGGCCGGGGCACCCACGACCACCTGCTCGCCACCCACGGCCTCTACCGGTGGCTGTGGACGGTGTCACGGGCGGAGACGGGTGGCCCCGGCTCCTGACCGCCGGCGAGGGCGATCAGCCCACGTTGCCGACGGCGCCTTCGCCTTCGCCGTTCAGCCCCCAGCTCCGGACCCACCGCGGCCGGATGCGGATCAGCTCGTCGTCCAGGGCGGGCATGACCGTCTTCCCGCCCACCGGTAGTGCCTCGGCCTCGCCCCGGATCTCGACGCCGCGCACGCGCCAGGGCTGGACCGAGGCCACGTCGTCGACCACGAAGGCCACCCTGGGGTCGCGGAGCACGTCCCGGTACTTCCTGGTGGCGGCGAGTCCGTGGCCGCCGATGTCGATCGTGTCCTGCTCGGGGTTGTAGCGGAAGCCCACCGGGACGACGTGGGGCCGCCCGTCCCGGCCCACGGTGGCCAGCCGGCCCAGCCGCTGGCCGCGCAGGTACTCGATCTCCTCGAGGGTGAACGCGCCCATCGGACACCTCCTGTTCGAGGTTGTTGATTACATCATTACGAAATGTCGGCACGCGGCGTATGTTCCCGAGTCGGCCCCACCCGCGCCCGGGCCGGCTCCGGAGACGGCGGACGACGCCGGGCGGCGCCCGGCTCAGCCGCCGGCGGCGGAGCCGGTCCGTCGCCGGCGCTGGTCCTCGCCGTCGTCGCGGCCGGGGGCGCGGCCCTGCTCAGCCGGCGAAGCTCGGTCTCCATCCTCGGCGGCGGCGCGCTCCTGGCCCTCCTCCACCTCCTGGGGGTGACCTGAGGCCGTGGTCGCCGAGTGGTCGGGCCAGGCCGGGTGGTCGTGGGCGCCGGCGGGCGCCGGGGACGGTGGTGGCAGGTTCGGAAATCGGACTCGTGGCCAGCGCCCGGTTTTCGTAGCCGGATCCAGGGACCAGGTTCCCTGGCCCGGCGAAGGAGAGGACCATCATGAACACAGATGTGACGCCCCAATTCCGGTGTGGCATCCGGAACGCCCGGGCCGGGAGCCGGTGACGTCCCATCCACTGCCCACCGAGATCCTCTGCCGGCTCGCGCGCGAACGCGAGCTGGAGCGCAGGCCCCGGCACCTGCCCCTGCTCGGGATGCCGAGCTGCGGTGGACCGGCCGGGATCGGCCACCACGGTCGCGGCTGTTGGCCATCCTCGACCTGGGCATCGCCGACCTCGTCGCCCGGTTGCGGCGGCGGGAGTCCTCGGCCGCCTCCCGGGGCCGGCGAGGCTGAGGGGCCCCGCCGGTCCCGGTGCCGCGAGCGGCCGGTCAGCCGGTCCTCGGCCCCACCTCCGGGCGCCCGACCCCGAACGCGGCCCGGGCGGCGCGGGCGGCCAGCTCCACAGGGCGCAGCTCGTAGGCCCCTCGGACGCTCATCGTGATCCCGTCGGCCCCGGCCTCGGCGAAGGCCCGGAGCCGGTCGGCCACCTCCTCCGGCGTCCCCGCCACCAGGCGCCGGCGCAGCTCGGCGGCATCCAGACCGCGCAGCGCGGGCGGAGGCGCGGCGGCCAGCTCCTGGAGACGCCGCTGGACGCCGGCCTCGGTCTCGTCGATCACCACCATGCCGGCGTTCGCCGTCTTCACGATCCGGGCCGGGTCACGGCCCACCGCCTCGCAGTGGCCGCGCAGGACCTCCAGCTTGTGCCGGAAGGTGTTCACGTCCCCGACCACGTTGCAGAGGTCCGCGTAGCGCGCCACCAGGCGCAGGGTGCGCCGCTCACCCCCACCGCCCACCATGATCGGGACGCGTTCACGGACAGGACGGGGTACGTTGATGGCCTCCACCACGCGGTAGTAGCGGCCCTCGAAGGTGGTCCGCTCCCGGTCGAGCATGGAACGGCAGATCTGGAGCGCCTCCTCCAGGCGGTCCATCCGCTCCCTGAGGGATGGGAAGTCGAACCCGTAGGCGCGGGCCTCCTGCTCGAACCAGGCGGCGCCGATGCCCAGGATCGCCCGTCCGCCGGAGATGAGGTCGAGGGTCGTCACCTCCTTGGCCAGGTGGGCGGGATTGTGGTAGACGACCCCCGCCACCATGCTCAGCACCTGCACCCGCGAGGTGTGGGCGGCGATCCCGCCCAGGGCGGTGTACGCCTCCAGCATCGGCTCCTCGGGCGC
>JAJPKS010000068.1 GCA_021323605.1 Bacillota bacterium
GCATCCGTGGTGGGCCGGGAACGGATCGGTACGTGAGCGTGCGGATCGGGCCGCGGACAGGCGGTAGAGACCGGCGCGGCCCGGATCGAGGTTCGGATGGAGTGATCGACAGAGGAGGGAGATCGGTGCCGGGGCGGCGTTCGCCCTCGTCGTCGGCGCCCGCGACCCACCGGTGTACCCGGTGATGGCCTCGATGCCGTTGACCGCGCTGTTGGGCTGGTTCGAGGCCCCTCACTGGCTCTGGCCGATGGCGCACGGGGTGTTGCACCTCATCCGCCACCACCAGGCACTGGGACTCTTCCTGGTCATCTTCGCCGAAGAGCTGGGCGTTCCCCTACCGGCGCCGGGCGACGTGGCGGTGGCTTTCGGGGGCTTTCTCACCACCACCGGTGACATCCCTTACCCGCTCGCCTTCCTGGCCGTGGTGGGTGGGTCGGTCACGGGGAGCTTCTGTCTCTACAGCCTGGCCCGGCACTTCGGCCATCCCTTCCTGGTTCGCTTCGGCAAGTACCTCGGCCTCCACGAGGAGCGCCTGGCGGCGGCGCAACATGCCTTTCGTCGCTGGGGACCGTGGGCCATCGTGTTGGGACGCCTGATCCCCGGCATGCGGATCGTCCTGTCGGGGTTCGCGGGGGTGTTCGAGGTTCCCCGCCACCTGTTCGTGCTCTCCGTCGCGGCCTCCGGGATCATCTGGGCGGCGACCTTCCTGGAGATCGGGCGGCTGCTCGGTCGCAACAGCCGGGAGCTCTTCCACGTGCTGCCGACGCAGCTCTTCCCCCTCATCATCGCGGCGGCGGCGTTGCTCTGGGCATCGTGGCTCGCGTACGAGAACCGCGGGCGACTGCGGCGACCGTTCCGGACTCCCACCGCCACCTCGTCGCAGTCTCAGGTCGAACCGACCCGACCAGGAGCCCGAGCGCCGGGCTGGAGTCCGGATCGACGTCCAGATCGTCGAGGCGCCGATCGTCTCCAGACAAAACCAGAGCATCGTACGGCTAAGATGTGATATTCTCTCTGTCATGTCGGAGAACGATGCCGAGCGGCTGGTGTCCCTCGACCAGGTGACCACGGAGCCAGAGGTGGTCATCCTGCCGGATTTCCCGGCGGTGGTCGACGGCAAGCGGGTATGGGTGACCGCGGTGCTGGACCGAACGGCGGTCATCGAGCCTGCTCCCGGTGAACCGAAGGTCCTGGTGAGCAGGCAGCGGTGTCTGGTCAACCCCAAGGACATCCGGTTCGGCTACGTTGCCCAGCGCGATGCCGCGCGTCGCGGCCGCGAGGCCGCCCGTCGCAACCGGGCAGCCCAGGGAGCACGCCCCCGGGCCGCCTAGTCGCAGCTACTTGATTCTTGGTAACATCCGGAGCGCCGACCTGGCGGTCGGCGCTTTTTTGTCTGCCGCGACAGCCCAGCCGGAGGTGTCGAATGGGTCGAGCCGCTGAACTGGTTCCGCTCGCCAGCATCGTTCCCCCAGCCAACCACGAGGTGGCGGCAGGCTTCGACGCAGTCGTGGACGGTGAGCCGGTGCGGGTCCGAGCGGTCCTGGAGCGCACCGTGGTGGTCGAGCACGCCAACTGCGAGCGCAGCGTGGTCCGCAAGGAGCAGTGCATGGTCGACGCGGAATCGGTTCCGTTCGTACCCGGGAACCTGGTCGCGGGGGTGGGGCCCCGGCAGTGGCGGCGACTGCCGGGCAAACCGCCGAAAGCCTAGCCGCACGACGACGAGGCCCCGGCGGGGGCCTCGTCGTCGCCTCGGGCCCGGTGCCGCGGTCCTGCCCTGCCGGCCGCGGGGTCAGTCGATGAGCTGGTACGCCGGCAGGGTGAGGAAGTCCACGAACTCCTCCGAGGTCGCCACCTGATGGAAGACCTCGCGCGCCTCCTCGAACCGCCCCCGGCCGTAGAGCTCCCGGCCGTGGAGGTCGCGGATCTTGCCCAGCTCCTCCTCCTCCACCTGGCGGACGAGCTCCGCCGTGACCTCGGGGCCCTCGGCCAGACGGGCCCGGTGGCGGACCCACTGCCAGACCTGGGAACGGGAGATCTCGGCGGTGGCGGCATCCTCCATCAGGTTGAAGATGGCCGCCGCCCCCACGCCGCGCAGCCAGGACTCGATGTACTGGATGCCGACGCTGACGTTCTGGCGAAGGCCGGCCTCGGTGATGCGTCCGCCGGGCACGGTCGTGTCGACGAGCTGCGTTCCGGTGACCCGGACGTCCTCGCGGAGGCGGTCGATCTGGTTGGCCCGCTCGCCCAGAACGGCATCGAAACACTGGGTGGCCGTGGAGACCAGGTCGGGATGGGCCACCCAGGTGCCGTCGAAGCCGTCGCCGGCCTCGCGCACCTTGTCCTCGCGGACCTTCTCGAGCGCCACCCGGTTCACCTCCGGGTCCCGCCGGGACGGGATGAACGCGGCCATCCCGCCGATGGCGAAGGTGCCACGTCGGTGACAGGTCCGCACCAGCAGCTCGGTGTAGGCCCTCATGAAGGGGACGGTCATGGTCACCTGGGCGCGGTCCGGGAGCACCTTGTCGGGGCGGTGACGGAACTTCTTGATGAGGCTGAAGATGAAATCCCAGCGGCCCGCGTTGAGCCCCAGCGAGTGCTCGCGGAGTTCCCAGAGGATCTCGTCCATCTCGAAGGCGGCGAGGATGTTCTCGATCAGCACCGTGGCCCGAATCGTCCCCCGGGGCGCTCCGAGCTCGTCCTCCGCCAGGCTGAAGACGTCGTTCCAGAGCCGGGCCTCGAGGTGGCTCTCCAGCTTGGGTAGGTAGAAGTAGGTCCCCAGGCCCCGGTCGAGGCGCCGGCGCAGGTTGTGGAACGCGTAGAGGCCGAAGTCGAAGAGCGAGCCGGACACCGGCGCGCCGTCGACCCAGAAGTGCTTCTCGGGCAGATGCCAGCCCCGTGGCCGGACCAGGAGATAGGCCGTCTGCGGGCCGAGCCGGTACTCACGCCCGTCGGGTCCTGTGAACTCGATCGTGCCCTCGATGGCGTCGATGAGGTTCACGTGCCCGTCCAGGTTGTTGGCCCAGGTCGGGGAGTGCGCGTCCTCGAAGTCGGCCATGAAGACCCGTGCCCCCGAGTTGAGGGCGTTGATCATCATCTTGCGGTCCACCGGCCCGGTGATCTCCACCCGCCGGTCGAGGAGGTCGGTCGGAGGAGCGGC
>JAJPKS010000102.1 GCA_021323605.1 Bacillota bacterium
ACTGCTGGCAGAACGGCACGCCCTACGACCCGGCCCAGCATCGCGCCCTCCAGGCGCTCCTCCAGTCGGATCGCCAACAGGTGGCTTGACATAGGGCTACTCATCGGCGGTCGACGTCTCGGGCCGCGAGGACGTCGGCGACCTCGAGCCGGGTGCCGGTCGTACTGACCCGGGCCCGGGCCCGGGCGATGACCTCGTCCATGGACGGGCGTTCGGCCATTTCCACGAGCAGACCGAGGAGATATTCCTGCAGGGAGCGCCCGGACCGCGCCGCGCGCGCCGCGAGTTCATCGCGAACGTGTTCCGGCACGTTTCGCACCGTGATCGAGACGGCCATGCTGCTACATTAGCAGCGATGCTGTTCAAATGCAGGGACACCAGCGACCGACGGCCGACCTGGGCCGCTGGTTGCTTCGGTGCTCCGGTCGTCCCGACCGGTGCCCTCCTGCACCCAGCGGCACGGGCGGTCCGCGTGAGGCGGTGGGCTGGCCGGCGCCGCCACCCGCCGGCCACACTTGAGGGACGAGGATGAAGGCGGCGACGCTGGCGGGCGAGGGACGACTGGCCATCGAGGAGCGGGACCTGCCCCGGATCGGGCGAGCCGATCAGGTGCTCCTGGACGTGGAGGCCTGCGGGATCTGCGGCACCGATCTGCACATCCTCTCCTCGCCTCCGGAGCACCCCTGCCGGGTCGGCGTGATCATGGGCCACGAGTTCGTGGGACGGGTGCGGGAGACGGGGGACGCGGTCAGCGCCCTGGCCCCGGGGGACCGGGTCGTGGTCGAGGCCAACGTCGCCTGCGGACAGTGCGGCTGGTGCCAGCGGGGGCTTCCGAGCCATTGTCAGCGGTTCACGACCCACGGGATCTTCGTCGACGGGGGCCTGGCCCCCCAGGTCGTGGTGCCGGCCCGTTCCTGCCACCGGATCTCCGACGCCGTACCCCGGCACCTGGCGGCCCTGGCCGAGCCGCTTTCCTGCGTGGTCAACGGTGTCCGCCTGGCCCGGCTGGAGCCGGGCGAGACGGCGGTCGTGCTCGGCGCGGGGCCGATCGGGCTCATGTTCACCGCCCTCCTGCGGTTGGCCGGGGGGAGCGTGATCGCGGTCGAGCCGGCCGTCCGCCGTCGCGAGCTGGCGACCGTCCTGGGTGCCGACCTGGCCGTCGATCCGACCCGCGGGCGGGTGGGCGAGGCCGTGTCGGCCGCGACCGGCGGGATGGGCGCGGACGTGGTGGTCGACGCGGTCGGCACACAGCTGGCCGTGGCGCTGGACCTGGTGAGGCCCGGGGGCCGGGTGGTCCTCTTCGGGATGAACCAGAGGGCCCGGGCGGAGGTGGGCCAGAACCTGATCACCCGCAAGGAGGTCCAGGTCCTCGGCGCCTACGTGGGACGCGACGTCTTCCCCACCGCGGTTCGGCTGCTGGAGCAGGGGCGGATCGACCTCGGCCCGATGGTGACCGACCGGATCGGTCTCCTCGAGCTGCCGGCCGCCCTCGAGCGGCTGCGTCGCGGGGAGGCGGTGAAGGTGGTGGTGGAGGATCCCGGCCGGCCACGCGGAGGCGGGGCCGGGTAGGAGGCACGGGCGCTCCTCGACGCCCTCGCGGCCGGGTTCGACCGCCGGCCCGGGAGTCGGCGGTCGCGGGTCGCGAGCCGGGAGGCGTTCGCGCCGCCGCGACGGGTGGCCGGCTGTCCTTTGCCGCCGGCGTCAGCCCAGGTAGCCGAGGTCGTCCAGCCAGCGCCGGGTCTCGCCGGTGATCACCTTCGGCGTCGAGCGCAGGTCGGCGGCCCGGGCCCCGCCGGTGAGGAAGACGGCCACCCGCAGCTCCTCCAGGAAACGCTCGATCCAGACGTCCAGCGCCGTCTCCCCCTCCAGGGCGGCGGTCAGCAGCGGCCGGGCCACCCCGACCAGGTGGGCGCCCAGGGCCATGGCCCGGGCGGCGTCCAGCCCGGTGCGCACCCCTCCGGTGGCGATCACGGGCAGGCCGGTCCCGGCCGCGGCCACCACCGAGACGGCGGTGGGGATGCCCCAGTCGCGGTAGATGTCGCCCAGGCCGGCGCCCCGCCGGTCGCCTCGCGCCCGGGCCCGAGCGGCCTCGACGGCGGCGAAACTGGTCCCGCCCAGGCCACCCACGTCCAGGGCCCGGAAGCCCAACCCGGCCAGCTCGACCGCCGCCCGCCGGGAGAGGCCGGCCCCGGTCTCCTTGGCGATCACCGGTACCGGAGCCTCGGCCACCACCGCCGCCAGGGCCTCGCGCAGGCCGGTGACACGGCGGTCGCCCTCGGTCTGCACCACCTCCTCGAGGAAGTTCAGGTGGATGGCCAGGGCGTCGGCACCGATCATGGTCACCGCCTCCCGGACCTGCTCGGGGTGCAGGGGCTCGCCGCTGTCCTGGGGCACCAGCTGCGCCGCCCCCAGGTTCGCGACCAGCAGCTGGTCGGGGGCGGCCTCGCGGGCCACGCGGTAGGTGTCGGCCAACCCCGGGCTGCGCAGCGCCGCCCGCTGGCTCCCCACCCCCATGGCCAGACCATGCCGCTGCGCCGCCCGGCCCAGGCGGGCGTTGATCTCGCGCGCGGCCGGATGGCCGCCGGTCATGGCGGAGATGATCAGCGGTGCCCGGAGCCTCCGGCCCAGGAACTCCACCGAGAGGTCGACCGCGGCCAGGTCGACCCTGGGCAGGGCCTCGTGGAGCAGGTGCACGTCCCGCCAGCCGGCGCCCACGTGCGACTCGACGTTCTCCTGGGCGGCGATGGCCAGGTGCTCGCCCTTGCGCTGCATGACCTGGCCGTGGACGAACTGGACCGCGACCGGCGCCGGCGCGGCCTCGGCGCCACCGGCGTCCAGGGACTCATTCGAAGGCACCCTCACGTTCCCTCCTGGTGTACTCCTCTTCGCTCAGCCCGAGCAGCCCACAGAAGACCTCTCGATTGTGCTGCCCGAGCAGGGGGGCCGGCCGCCTGATCTCGGCCGGCGTCTCCGAGAGGAGATAAGAGGGGCCGATCGCCTGGTAGGTGCCGATCACCGGGTGCTGGACGGGTCGCCAGGCGCGGCGGAAGGCCAGCTGCGGCTCGGCGGCGAGATCGGCCATGTCGTTGACCGGAGCCACGTGGACGCCGGCGGCCCGCAGCCGCCCGACCACCTCCTCCCGGCTCCGGCAGGAGGTCCACTCGCTCAGCCGCCGCTCGATCTCATCCTCCCGGGCCCGGCGGCCGGCGGCGGTGGCCAGGGCGGCGTCCCGGGCCCACTCCGGATCGCCCAGGGCCTGACGCAGCCGGCCCCATTCGGCGTCGTCGTGGACCGAGAGCGCCACCCAGCGCTCCTCGCCCCGGCAGGGGAAGATGCCGTGAGGCACCGCCGAACGGTCGCGGTTGCCGTTCCGCTCCGGCACCAGCCCGGAGGCGAAGTGCTCCAGGAGCGCCGGGGCCATGAACTGGAGGCCGGTCTCGTACTGGGAAAGGTCGATGTGGCAGCCGCGCCCCGTGCGCCGGCGGCGATCCAGCGCCGCCAGCACCGTCACCACCCCGTAGGCCACGGCGATGTAGTCGATGTACGGACCCCAGAGCAGCGAGGGATCGCGGTCCGGCCAGCCGGTCAGGTGGATGAACCCGCTCAGGGCGGTCAGGTGGGTGCCGAACCCGGGCTGGTGGGCGTGAGGCCCGGTCTGTCCCTGATTGCAGGTGCTGAGCATGACCAGGCCCGGGTTGTCGGCGGCGCAGTCGGCGTAGCCCAGACCCAGCTCGGCCAGGGTGCCGGGGGTGAAGTTCTCGATCACGACGTCGGCCCGGGCGACCAGGCGGCGGGCCAGCTCCAGTCCCCCCTCGGTCTTCAAGTTCAGGGTGACGCCCAGCTTGTCGTTGTGGGTCATGGCGAACATGCCCGCCGCCTCGGGGTCGGGCGTGCCCCGGGCGAAAGGGGGATAGTTGGTGCGAAAGCCGTCCGGCCGGGTGCGGCTCTCGACGTGGATCACCTCCGCCCCGTGGTCGGCCAGGTGCTTGCCCACGTGGGGGCCGGCGGCGAAGGCGCCGAACTCCACCACCTTGAGGCCGGCCAGCGCCGCCCGGGTCACGCCGGGACTCCCTCGGCCAGGATCTCGTCGTCGTGCTCCCCCGGGCCGGGAGCGGGCCGGCGTGGCCGCGCCGGCCGTCCGTCGAAGCGGGCGTAGCCGCTGGGGTGCCGCAGGCCCCCCAGCTCCTGCCAGACCTCGCGGGCGGTGAGCTGCTCGTCGGCCACGATGTCGGCGACGGTGGCCACCGGATAGCCGAGGATGCGGCGCCGGATGGCCTCCTCGGCGAACTCGCGCTTGCTCAGCGTGAGCAGGAAGACCGCGATCGCCGTCTGGATGCGTTCGATCTCCTCGGGGTCGGCGGTGACGGCCGAGAACCGGTCCCAGTCGACCGCCCGGAGGAAGTCGGGGGCCATGCCCCGTTCCGCCATCCACTCGGCCAGGGCCCGATTGGAGCGCCGGCCGGCGGCCCCTCCGTAGAGGGCGCAGGTGACGTAGCCGTCCCGACACCGCCAGACGTTGCGCAGCGCCGCCCCGTGCACGTTGCGCCCCACCAGCATGGGACCACCCCGCCGCGGGACCTGGCCCAGCATCTGCCAGAACATGGGGGCGTGCACCAGTGCCGGCAGCAGGCTGGCCTGGGCGGAGACGTCCACGTGCTGGCCACGGCCGGTGAGCTGGCGGTGGTGGTGGGCGATCAGGGTGCCGACGGCGGCGTGGGCGGAGGCCCAGCACGCCGCCTGGGGGAGGCTGATCCGCACCGGGGGACGGTCGGGATCCCCGGCCAGCCAGGCGGCGCCGCTGGCCGCCATCAGCTCCAGATCGGAGGCGGACGCGTGGGCCAGCGGACCCCGCTGCCCGTAAGGTGTGATCGAGGTCATGACCAGGCGCGGGTTGTCCCGGTGCAAGACGGGCCAGCCCAGGCCCAGCGCCTCCAGGTGACCGGGAGGGAAGCTCTCGATCAGGAAGTCGACCTCGGCGGCGAGCCGCCGCAGCCGTTGCCGCCCCCGGTCCGAGGCGAGGTCGAGCGTGATCCCGCGCTTGCCCACGTTGTAGGCCGTCCAGGCCGGGCTCCCCCGCCCGGCCTCCCCGCCCGGCGGCTCGACCTTGACCACGTCGGCCCCCAGCTCGGCCAGGATCTTCCCGCAGAGCCAGCCCAGCTCCGTGGTCAGGTCGAGGACGCGGTAGGGGGCGAGCGGGGCCTCCTCGCTCGTCACCGAGTCACCGGCCGGTGCGGGCGAGGGAGGTGACCCAGCCCTCCATCAGCGACCTGGCCTGGTCGAGCTCGGCCTGACCGAACCAGCGCCGGGGGTCCACCTCCTGCACCGGGTACACGGGCCGCAGGAAGTCGTTCTCGTAGCCGAAGGGGATGGTGGCATCGATGGCGATGCCGCCCTCGAAGCGAGTGTTGGAGGCCGTCCAGGGCCGCTCACCCGCGGTCAGGCGCTCCTCGGGCATGAAGGTCTGGCCGATGCCCCCGGGCACCGGGTTGAGGATGTCGGTGTGCGGGTTCACCCGGGTGGTCAGGGCCCAGACGATGTCGTCCATGGAGTAGATGTCGATGTCGGTGTCGACGGCGATGGCGAGCCGCATTCCCTGGCTGCAGCTCATGGCGGCGACCAGGAAGTTGCGCTGCCAGCCCTCCTCGATCCGGTTCCGCTTCTTCACCTGGATGATGCAGCCGCCCCAGTCGGTCATGCAGAAGGGGATGTTGACGTCCTG
>JAJPKS010000048.1 GCA_021323605.1 Bacillota bacterium
CCGCTGCGGAGGCGCTGGAGGATCTCGGTCGAGCCCCCCTCCGAGATCTGGACGTCGATCGCCGGATGGAGGCGGTTGAACCGGCCCAGCACCGCGGGCAGGAGGAGACGGATGGCGGAGTTCACGAGGCCGATCCGGAGGCTTCCGCAGCGCAGGCCGAGCAGGTTCGCGACCTCCTGTCGTAACGCCTCCTCGGCCTCCAGCACGCCGCGGACGAAGGGCATCAACGATTCCCCCGCCGGCGTCAGCCCGACCCGGCCCGACCCCCGGGTGAGCAGCTGCAAACCGAGCTCGCGTTCGAGGAGCTTCACCTGCTGGGTCACCGCGGGCTGGGTGAGATGAACCTCGCGCGCGGCGCGGTGGAAGGAGCCACGCCGCACCACGGCGTCGAGGGCGCGAAGACGCTCGATCCTCATCTCCTGTTCCCCTTGTGCGGTCTCGACGTTCCCCATCGGTGGGGACGCCGGTCACAACGGAGGGGGCCTCACTTCCCACCGACAGCGGTGGGCGAGGCTCTCCCCCTTGGCCTCTGCCCACCGGGGCATCCCGGCGCCTCCCGCCCTCACCTCGAGGTCCCATCGCGAGCGGCCGCCACCGTCTCCTCGACGTGGCGGCGTGCCAGGGGTTCCAGCTCGGCGTCCAGGGCGGCGAAGACGCGGTGGGCGTCGGCGCGCGGCCAGGGCCGGGGGAGGAAGCGGAAGGGGAGGTCGGGATCGTCGGCGGCGAAGCGCCGCCACCAGTAGTGGGCGGCGGTGCGGACGACGAGGGCCTCGGCCGGGGAGAGGGAGCGCTCGCGCGCGGCGCGGAGGTACGGCTCGAAGCAGGCGACGAAGTCGCGGTAGCGCCCCGCCAGCGCGCCCAGGTCCCAGGCCCGACCGGGGTCGCCGCCGGAGGTGATCCGGGCCCGGAAGACGGTGGCGTTGTCCACGCCGACCGCGCGCAGGGTCCGTGCCACCTCGTCCTCGTCCGCGCGGGGTGAGATCCAGAGCCCGTCGAAGAGGGGGCCGAAGCCGAGGGCGCGGAGGTGCGATCGGAGCGCCGGTCGCTTGTCGCGCTCCGCCTCCGAGACGTGGAAGGCGACCAGCCTCCACTCCCCGTCCCAGGGGCGCGGCTCGGGGCCGAAGGCCACCAGTTGGGCGTGCACGATCCGGATCCGTTCCGCCCCGTAGGCGGTCTGGCGGTAGTAGGTGTGGCGCCCGACCGTGGTCCGCTCCACCCGCCCCGCCCGGGCCAGCCGGCTCAGGGCGGTACGGCTGCCGCTGACCGTGATCCCGAAATCCCCCAGGAGGGCGACCAGCGCCGCCGAGGGAATGGGCTCCTCCCGCTCCGACCAGTAGTTCGCGAACAGGTCGCCGATCAGGAACTGCGGCTGGGGACGGAAGCGACCGAGCACCGACGAGGACACGCTCAGGCGGCCTCCAGGCGCACCGGAAGGGAGGTCGGGCCGTACTCCGGCCAGCGGCTCCAGGTCACCGGCCCGGCGAGCTCGAAGCCCGAGGTGCGGCGCAACAGCTCCTCCAGCCCGACCCGGATCTCCAGCCGGGCCAGCGGCGCCCCCGGGCACTTGTGGACGCCGTGGCCGAAGGCCAGGTGCTCCCGCGGGCGGTCGAGGACGAACCGGTCGGGGTCGGGGAAGACCGCCTCGTCCCGGTTGCCCGAGGCGTACACGAGCGCGACCACCTCGCCGGCCCGCACCCGGCGACCACGGATCTCGACGTCGCGGGTGGCGGTGCGGGCGAAGCCGAGGTTGGGCGAGTAGAGACGCAGCAGCTCCTCGACCGCGGCCGGCACCAGGTCGGGGCGCGTCCGTAGCAGCTCCTGGTGATCGCGCTGCTCGGCCAGGTGCCGGATGGCGCTCGCCAGCGCCAGCGTGACGCCGATGGTGCCGGCCGCGATCACCTGGCGGATGCTCTCCACCGTCACCTGGTCGTCGCCGTTGCCGGCCTCGGCCCGGAGCAGACCCGTGGTCAGATCCCGGTCGGGATCTGCCGGCCGGGCCCGGCGCTCGGCGATCAGGCGGCGGACGAACTCGGTCATCTCCGCGGTCGTGCGCCCCACCTCTTCGACGCTCCCTTCCTCCAGGGCCCGCGTGTACCGCTCCGTGGCCACCCGCATGCGCAGCCCCTCGGCCCCCGGGACCCCCAGGTAATCGGCCAGGACGTAAGCGGGGAGGGGGAAGGCCAGCTCCCGCACCAGGTCGGCCTCCCCGCGCTCCACCAGGGGGAGGAGCAGCTCGACCACCGAGCGCCGCACGGCCGGCTCGAGGCGGGCCACCCGACGCGGCTTCAGGGTGGGGTTGATGGCCCGGCGGCGCCGGGTGTGCTCCGGCGGGTCGACGTTGAGCGGGGCCAGTCGCGGCCCGGGACGGGCCACGTGCGGGACCACGTTCTGAACCGCGTTGCTGAAGGTGCGGTGGTCGCCGGCGACCGCCACCAGGTCCTCGTACCGGGTGAGGGCCCAGAAGCCGCCCCAGCGATCGGTCCAGGCGACCGGACAGCGGCGGCGAAGCTCGGCGAAGGTGGGATGCGGGTCGGCCGCGAAGGCGGGGTCGTGGGGGTCGAAGGCGAGGTGATCGGGCTTGGACCTCATCGCTCTCCCCGGCCCTTATGAGAAGACGAGCTCATGTTCCAGATCCTCCCTGGCCCCCGGTGCCGAGGGCGAACGCTCCAGCAGGAAGCGCCCCCGCTTCATGAGCAGGACGCGGTCGGCGAGGTCGAGCACCGCCTTCAGGTTCGGCTCCACGACCAGGAGGCTCAGCCCCCGGCGCTCTCGCTGCTCGCGCAGGACCTGGACCACCCTGGCCACCGCGGGTGGATGGAGACCGTCGCAGACCTCGTCCAGCACCAGCAGTCGTGGCCTCATCGCCAGCGCCCGGGCGAGCAGGAGCATGCGTTGCTCGCCCCCGCTCAACGTCCCCGCCGGCTGGCGCAGCCGGGCCGCCAGCTGCGGGAACGGCCCCAGGGCCTCGTCCCAGGCCACCGTCCCACGCCGCCCGGCCAGGAGGCCCCCGCGCAGGTTCTCCTCCACGGTCAGGGCACCGAACAGCCCGGCCTCCTGCGGGGCGTAGGCGATGCCCCGGCGGACGAGACGGTGGGTGGGCTCGGCGGTCACATCGCAGCCGTCCACGACCACCCGTCCCGTGCGCCGGGGGAGGAGGCCGAGCAGGGCCTGCAGGAAGGTGGTCTTGCCCATCCCGTTGCGCCCGATCACGGCCACCGCCTCGCCCGGCTCGACCCTCAGGTCCAGGTCGGTCACGACCAGCGACGCGCCGTAGCCGGCGGAGAGTCCGAAGACCTCGAGCCTCACGGCGGCGTCGACGCTCCGAGATAGCCCCGGCGCACGGTCTCCGACCGCTTGATCTCGTCCGAGGAGCCGTCGGCCAGGACCCCACCGTCCTGGAGGACCACCACCCGGTCGGCCAGCTCGTCGACGAACTCCAGGTCGTGCTCGATGAGCAGGATCGTCCGCCCCTGCTCACGGGATAGGTGGCGCAGCACCTCCCCCACCACCCGCCGCTCCTGCGCGGTGAGGCCGGCGGTCGGCTCGTCCAGGAGCAGGAGCTCCGGCCAGGCAGCGACCGTCGCCGCCAGCTCCAGCGCCTGCTGGAGGCCATGCGGCAACGCGGAGGCGCGAACGTCCAGGTGCCGGTCGAGGCCGGACAGTCGGCACAGCTCCACCGCCGCCCCCGGCACCTCGATCCGCCGCGTCCGTCGCCAGAGCGAGGGCAGCTGGCCGCGGTGGCGGGCGAGGAGCAGGGTCTCGGCCACGGTCAGGCTCTCGAACAGACTGGGCGTCTGGAACTTGCGGATCACCCCCCGCCGGGCGAGGTGGTCCACGGTGCGGCCGCGGTGAACGCTCAGCCCGTCCAGCTGGAAGCGGATCGAGCCCCCGTGCCGCATGGTGCCATCGCCGATCAAGGCCATCAGGGTCGACTTGCCGGCGCCGTTGGGCCCGATCAGGCACAGAAGCTCGGAGCGCCTGACCTCCATCGACACCCCGCGCAGCACCTGCAACGCGCCGTAGGCGAAGGTCACCTCCGACAGCGCCGCGACCACCTCGCCCCTCCCCTCCGTCCCTCCCGGTACGGCCGCCGGCACCAGGCTCCGCTGTGGCCGACGCCCCTCGCCCCCCAGCAACAGCCGCTCGAGCAGGCGCCCGAGGGGCGGCAGCAACCCATCGGGGATGAAGACCACCACCGCGACGAAGGCCAGGCCCACCAGCAGCTGCCACTGGTCGGGGAAGGAACGATCGAGGCTCGACGAGGCGAACTCCAGGACGATCGCGCCCAGCACCGGACCGAGCAGGGTGCCCCGCCCCCCGATCGCCACCCAGACCACGATCTGGGTCGAGAAGAGGAA
>JAJPKS010000018.1 GCA_021323605.1 Bacillota bacterium
TGAACGCCCCCGATGACCTGGAGTCGCAGCTGGCCCGCCACCACTTCCAGGCCCTCCCGATCACGGTCGCGCACGCCCTCCTGGCCGGGTCCCTCCCCCGTCACCACGACGATCCGTTCGACCGCATGCTCGTGGCCCAGGCCCGCCTCGAGGGCATGACGCTGGTCACGTGAGACCCCGCCCCGGCCTCCACGGCGTTCCCATCGTTCCGGCCCAAGCCCCGCCCCTCACCCGGCGCGTCGGCCGAAGTCGAAGTCAGAGGTAGTCGGCCGGGTCCAGGCTGCGGGGGAGGGTGGTGAAGTCCTGGAAGCCCTTGCGGGTGATGAGGCCGGTGTCCTCCACCCGTACCCCGCCCAGGCCGGACAGGTAGAGGCCCGGCTCGACCGTGACCACGTCGCCGGCCCGGAGCGGGCAGTCGACCCGGCCCAGGGTCGGGGGCTCGTGCACCTCCAGCCCCACCCCGTGGCCGGTGGAGTGGTTCATGATCGGCCCCTCGGCCCTGCCCTCGAAGCCGGGGGTGGAGGTGCCGTATCCGTGCTCGACCAGCGTCCGGCAAACGGCCCGGTGGACCTCGCGGCCGTCGACGCCGTCGGTCAGGCGTGAGATGGCCTCGTCCATGGCCGCCACGCACGCCTCGTGCATACGGCGGATCTCATCCGGGATCCGGCCCACCACCACCGTGCGGGTCAGGTCACCGTGGTAACGGGAGGTGGAGCCACGGGGGAAGATGTCGATGACCACCGGGGCGTCGGCGCGGATGGGACCGGATCCCCTCAGGTGGGGCAGGGCGCAGTCGGGGGCGCCGGCGACGATCATCTCCTGGGCCACGTACCCGATCTCGCTCAGCGTCGCCTGGGCCCTGGCCATCAGGCGCTCCGAGGTCAGCGGGCTGTCCTCCAGCCAGAGCCAGCCGTCGCTCCGCGGCCGGGCGGCGGCCAGGAGCGCGATCACCTCGCAGCACGCCGCCTCCGCCGCCTGCTGCGCCGCCCGGATGGCATCCACCTCCTCGGCTGATTTCCGACGTCGCTCCCGCACGAAGAGGTCGCGGTCGATCTCCACCTCCAGGCCCAGCTGGCGCAACCCTTCGTAGAGCAGGGCCGGCAGCCGAGGCGAGACCCGAACCGCCCTCACCGCCCGCTCGGCGAGGACGCGGCCGGCCAGCTCGAGCCACTGCCCGGGAAGGTCGGGGTCGTCCCGCCAGCCCAGCTCCACCCGGTCGACGATCCGGGCCGCGCGCGCCTGGCGCTGGGCCCGACCCACCTCCATCCCGGGGAGCACGAGCAGGTCGTCGCCCTCCTCGAAGCGCACGTAGAGGGCCTGCTCGACCGGGAAGTGGCAGGCGTAGAGGAAGTCGGCGTCGTCGTCCCCGCGGGAGAAGAGGAGGAGCGGCTTCACGTGCACGAAACTCTAGCCCCTCGGTCCCCCCCGCTGCCCGCTCGCTCGGACCAGGGCCAGCCGACGCTCGATCGCCGCGGCCAGGATGGCGGCCAGGGCGGCGGGCGCCTCCACGTTGACCTCCTCCTCGACCGCCTCGGCCAGGTCGCCGGGGACGTGGCCGCGAAGCAGCTCGATCTGGCGCTCGTAGACCGCGGCCAGGCCCTGGGCCGGGCTGCGCCCGTCCAGCTGCAGCATCTCCTGGACCCGGTAGCCGTCGCCGTGGATGATCGGGTAGCCGGAGCGGCGCAGCGCCCGCAGGTCCCGGAAGAGCGTTCGCTCCGAGACCCCGGCCAGCCGGGCCAGCCGCTGGGGCGTCAGGCCCGGCTCCCGGATGACCGCGGCCAGGATGCGCAGGCGCCGTGCCAGGCGCTGGGGGCGGGTCAGGCCGCGCCGTCGCCGTCTGGCCACCGGTGCTCCTCCAGCCACGCCCCGGGCCAGGGGCCGGCTCCGGACGAGGCGGGATCGGATCGGGTCCGCGTCGTGCTCTCCTCCCCGGACATGATGCGACGGCGGCCCGGGGGCCGGTCCGCGCAAGCTATTGTCCGTGCGCTCAGGGATGGCAGCCCGGATGGAGGCCGGCGCCGCCCGGGTGGTGCCGGGCCACTTCGCCGTGGTCATGGCCACGGGCATCCTCTCCGTGGACGCCACCCTGGCGGGCCGTGACCTGGTCTCCCTGGCCCTGCTGGCGGTGGCGGGGGCGACCTACCTCGGGCTGGTCGGGCTGACCGCGGCGCGGCTGGCCCGCCATCCCGCCCGGCTGACGACGCTTCCCGAGCCCGCCGCCGGGTTCGAGGCCCTCACCTTCGTCGCCGGCACCGGCGTGCTCGGCTCCCGCCTGCTCCTGGCCGGCTGGCCGGTCGTCCCCCTCGTCCTCTGGCTCCTGGCGGTGGCGGGCTGGGCCCTGCTCGCCGGCCGGCTCACGGCCACCCTCACCGTCCTCCCCTGGCAGCGCATCGCACCGGCCGTGCGCGGCAACTGGCTGCTGGCGGTGGTTGCCGTCCAGGCCCTGGTCGTCCTGGGCGCGCGCCTGGCCGGCGGCCTCGCCCCTGCCCTGGTCTTCGCCTGCACCTGCGGTTGGCTGCTGGGCCTGGCCCTCTACGCCGCCATCGTCCTCTTGCTCCTCGCCCGTCTCCTCGCCCGCCCGCTGCGGGCGACCGCGGTCACCCCCGACTACTGGATCTGCATGGGAGCCCTGGCCATCTCCACTCTGGCCGGAGCGCGGCTCCTGGCCAGCTCCGGGCCGGCCATGCCCGTCCTGGTCCGCCCTCTCGTGGTCGGGGGCACCATCGCCGCCTGGACGGTGGGCACGGCCTGGATCCCCTGGCTGGTGGGGATCGAGCTCTGGCGCCAGCGCGTCGACCCCGGCGCCCGCCGCTACGAGCGGGCGCGCTGGAGCATGGTCTTCCCGCTGGGCATGTACGGGGCCTGCACGCTCGAGCTGGCCGCGCTCCTCCCTCTACCCGGGCTCGCCCTCCTCGGCCACGCCTTCTTCTGGCTCGGCCTGGCCTGCTGGGCCGCGGTGGCGGCCGGCGCCGCCGGGGCCGCCCTGGGGACGCTGCGATCGCCGGACCGGCCATCCCGACTGGGCCACGAGCACGAGCGTCGGCGGCCCCGACTCGGGTCGTGATCGGCCCTGCCGCCTCGACGGCCGGCTCTGTGGAGGAATAGTATGTTTCCCGTACTTTGCCGTACGGGCGCGGAGCCTCGACGGCGGTCGTCTGTGGCCTGTGCCCGGGCCCGGCACTGAATCCTCAGATACGTCGGGAGGGTGCTATGGGGGAGAGTTACGTGGCCCCGGTGCCGTGCGGTGACGACGCACCGAAGCTGACTCGGCGCGATCGGGGCAGGAGGATACGGTCGGGCGCCGCGGCCCTGGCCGCCACCCTGGGGCTGGTGGTGGCCGCCTGCGGCGGCGGGGCCACGACCGGCCCGAGCCCCAGCGGTACGGCCCACCGGGGGGGCACGCTGGTCCTGGTGGGGAAGGGCGACGTCGACCACATGGACACCGCCAGCGCCTACTACACCGTCACCGACATGCTGATGCGGGCCTTCACCCGCCAGCTCGTGGCCTACCCGGCCAGCAACGACTTCAAGACTGCGACCACACCCGTCGCCGACATCGCCACCCAGGTCCCGACCAAGGCCAACGGCGGGATCAGCGCCGACGGCAAGACCTACACCTTCCACATCAAGAAGGGCGTGAAGTGGGACACCAACCCGCCCCGTCAGGTCACCGCCCAGGACGTCGTTCTCGGCTTCAAGCGGCTCTGCAACCCGGTCAACCCGGTGGGGGCGCCCGGCTACTTCGAGGGCACCATCGCCGGCTTCAAGGACTACTGCGAGCCGATGCTGAAGATCGACGGCACCGTCGACGCCATCAAGAGCTACATCCAGAGCCATGACATCTCGGGGATCACGACCAAGGGCACGGACACGGTGGTCTTCCACCTGATCCAGCCCGCCAGCGACTTCCTCAACATCATGGCCATGACCTTCTCCTCGCCGGCCCCCGAGGAGTACCTGAACTACGTCCCCGACAGCGCCGAGTTCCAGCAGCACACCATCTCGGACGGCCCCTACCGGATCACCAAGTACGATCCGGGCAAGGAGATCGACCTGGCCCGCAACCCGGCCTGGGATGCGTCCACCGACCCGCTGCGCAAGGCCTACGTGAACCAGATCAAGGTCGTGGAGGGCCTCGATCCCACCGCCAGCTACGAGCAGATCGCGGCCGGGACCGCGGACATGGACTGGGACAACCCACCGCCCACCGCCCAGCTGGCGCAGCTGGTGGCCTCGCACGACCCGCGTCTGGAGGTGGGGCCGCCGGGGAGCCTCAACCCCTACATCGTCTTCAACCTGCAGAGCCCCAACGAGAACGGCGCCCTGAAGAAGCTGGCCGTCCGCCAGGCCATCGAGTACGCCGTCGACAAGGTGGCGGTGGAGCAGATCTACGGCGGTCCCCAGTTCAACACCCCGGCCACCCAGATCCTGACCCCGGGCAACGCCGGCTACCAGAAGTTCGACCTCTACCCCACCCCGGGGAGCAAGGGGGACCCGGCCAAGGCCAAGCAGCTCCTGGCCCAGGCCGGCTATCCCAACGGCCTGACCCTGAAGATGATCTACCGGACCAACAGCGTCCACCCCCAGGTGGCGCAGACCTACCAGGCCAGCCTGAAGCAGGCCGGCATCACCCTCCAGCTCATCCCGGTGCCGCCCTCGGACTTCTACTCCAAGTATCTGGAGGTCCCCTCGGTGGCCCAGCAGGGGGTGTGGGACATCGCCGATCCGGGCTGGGTGCCGGACTGGTACGGCAACAACGGCCGGACCATGATCCAGCCCCTCTTCGACGGCCGGACCTACGGCCCCGACAGCACCGACTTCGGCGACTACAACAGCCCCGCCGTCAACGCCGACATCGACAAGGCGCTGGCCGCCCCCACCGCCGACGAGGCCGGGAAGTACTGGCACGACGCCGACATGCAGATCATGAAGGACGCGGCCGTGGTCCCGGTGCTCGACCAGCGGCTGTACTTCATGCGCTCCTCCCGGGTGCAGAACTACATCGTCTCCCCCTTCACCGGGGACGGCGACATCACCAACGTGTGGTTGAAGTGACGATTCGGCCAGGGGCGGGCCCCGGAGGGGGCCCGCCCTCCGGCCCCGCCCTCGGCGCCCGGCGGCCGGCTCCCCTCGGCCCGCCCGCCTCCGCCCGCACGGCCCCATGAGCGCGGCCCTGCTCCAGGTCCGGGACCTCCGGGTGACCTTCTCCACCCCGGACGGGCCCCTGCAGGCGGTTCGCGGCGTCGACTTCGACCTCCCGGCCGGGACCGTGATGGGCGTGGTCGGGGAATCGGGCTCGGGCAAGAGCGTGACCATGCTCACCGTGCTCGGCCTGACCCAGGGGGCGCAGGTGTCCGGCCAGGCGCTGTTCGAGGGCCGGGACCTGCTGGCCATGTCCGCCGCCGAGCAGCGCAAGGTCCGCGGCGCCCGGATCGCGATGGTGTTCCAGGACCCGCTCTCCAGCCTGCACCCCCACTACCGCGTGGGCTGGCAGATCGCGGAGATGATCCGGGCCCACGAGCCGGTGTCGCGGGCCGAGGCCCGGCGGCGCGCGGTCGAGCTGCTGGCCATGGTCGGCATCCCGCAGCCGCAGCGACGCATCGACGACTACCCGCACCAGTTCTCGGGCGGGATGCGGCAGCGGGTCATGATCGCCATGGCCCTGGCCCTGCGGCCCCGGCTGCTGATCGCGGACGAGCCCACCACCGCCCTGGACGTGACCGTGCAGTCCCAGATCCTGGACCTGCTGCGGCGGCTGCAGGCGGAGCTGGGCATGGCGGTGATCATCGTCACCCACGACCTGGGGGTGATCGCCGAGATGGCCCACGAGGTGCTGGTCATGTACGCCGGCCAGGTGGTGGAGCGCGCCCCCCGCCGCGCCATCTACTACCGTCCCCACCACCCCTACACCCGGGGACTGCTCGAGTCGCTGCCCGCCCGGACCGGGCTGCCGGGAACCCTCCCCGCTCCCGGCCGGGCGGGCAGCGCTCAGCGCCAGCGGCTGAGGCCGATCGCCGGCCAGCCGCCGAGCCTGATCCGGGTGCCGCCCGGCTGCCCCTTCCATCCCCGCTGTCCCTTCGTGATGGACGTCTGCCGGCGGGAGCCGCCGCGGCTCCGACCGGTGGACGTGAACGGGTCGCACGAATCGGCCTGCTGGCTGCCGCCGGAGGCGGTCGGCCTGGGGGCCGAGGCGGACGCGCGCCGCCGGGCCGCGGCCGGGTCCGGCCGGATCCAGCCGGCGGAGGCGGGATGGGGAGCGGCGTGACGCCCGCCGGCACCGGCCCGGCCCTCCTCCGTCTGGAGGAGGTGGTCAAGCACTTCCCCATCCGGCGGGGCATCGTGTTCCGTCGCGAGGTGGGGCGGGTCCGGGCCGTGGACGGGGTGAGCCTGGAGGTGCACCAGGGCGAGACCCTGGGGCTGGTGGGCGAGACCGGCTGCGGCAAGTCCACCCTGGCCCGCTGCATGACCCGCCTCTACGACCTCACCTCGGGGCGGGTCGTGTTCGACGGCCACGACATCTCCCGGCTGCCCCAGCGCCAGCTGCGCCGGCTGCGCACCGACCTGCAGATGATCTTCCAGGACCCCTACAGCTCCCTCAACCCCCGGCGCCGCGTGGGCTCGATCATCGGCGACCCGCTCGCCATCCACGGCGTCGCCGACGGCGCCGAGCGCCAGCGGCGGGTGCAGGAGCTCATGGTTCAGGTGGGGCTCAACCCCGAGCACTACAACCGCTTCCCGGCCGAGTTCTCGGGAGGACAGCGGCAGCGGATCGGCATCGCCCGGGCCCTGGCCCTGCATCCCCGGCTCGTGGTCTGCGACGAGCCGGTCTCGGCACTCGACGTCTCCATCCAGGCCCAGATCTTGAACCTGCTCGCCGACCTGCAGGAGCGGCTGGGGCTGACCTACGTGTTCATCGCCCACGACCTCTCGGTCGTCCGCCACGTCAGCACCCGGATCGCGGTCATGTACCTGGGCAAGATCGTGGAGGTGGCGACGGCCGGGGACCTCTTCGCCCGCCCCCGCCATCCCTACACCTGCGCCCTGCTCTCCGCCATCCCGGTCCCCGACCCGGACCTGGCCGACCGTCGGAGCCGGGTCCTGCTGGCCGGGGACGTCCCCTCGCCCGTCGATCCCCCCGCCGGGTGCCGGTTCCACCCCCGGTGCCCCAAGGCCCGGGAGCGGTGCCGGCTCGAGGAGCCCCGGCTGGAGCGCCGGAACGGCGACCCGGAGGGCCACGTGACCGCCTGTCACTACCCGGTGGGGCCGGACGAGGACCTGGCCCGGGCGGCGGGGGCGCGAGGGGACGGGATCGGAGACGCGGTGGGCACGGGAGGGCAGCATGGCGACCGGTGAGCCGGTCCTGGCCATGGAGCGGGCCGACCTCGAGCTCGGCGGCGAGGTCGCCGCCCGGGGCCCGTGGCGGCTGGCCTGGGAGCGGCTGCGGCGCGACCGGGCCGCCATCGCCGCGACCGCCTTCATCGTCTTCATCTCGCTGGTCGCGATCGGTGCGCCCCTGGTCGCCCACCTCACCGGTCATCCCCCGGACGCGCAGTACCGCGACACCGGGCTCTCGATCAACGGCATCCCGGTGGGGCCCAACCGAACCTTCCTCTTCGGCACCGACGAGCTCGGCCGCGACGTCCTGGTCCGGGTGGCCTACGGGGCCCGCATCTCCCTGCTGGTGGGGGCGGTGGCGAGCGGGCTGGCGGTGCTGGTCGGGATCGCGGTGGGGATGTGTGCCGGCTACTTCGGGGCGGCCGTGGACAACCTCCTCTCCCGGTTCATGGACGTCATCCTCTCCTTTCCGCTCCTGCTCTTCGCCATCGCCCTGGTGACCGTGGTGGGCCCGAGCCTCCCCCTCTCCGTCGCCATCATCGTCTTCTTCAGCTGGGCGCCGGTCGGCCGCGTGGTCCGGGGCCAGGTCCTCTCCCTCCGGGAGAAGGAGTTCGTCGAGGCGGCGCGCTCGGTCGGAGCCAGCGACCTGCGCATCCTGGCCGTCGACATCCTGCCCAACCTGGCCGCGCAGATCATCGTCTACGCCACCCTGCTGGTCCCCCTCTCGATCGTGTTCGAGGCCACGCTCTCCTTCCTGGGCCTGGGCGTGGTGCCCCCGACCGCCGAGTGGGGGAGCATGCTGGCGGAGGCGGTCTCGTACTACCAGGTGGCCTGGTGGTACGTGGCCTTCCCCGGCGCCGCGTTGCTCTTCACCACCCTCGCCTTCAACATCCTGGGCGACAGCGTTCGCGACGCCGTCGACCCCCGCGGCGAGCGGATGTTCGTGAGGGGTTGAGGCGTGCTGCGCTTCCTCGTCCGTCGCGTGCTGTTCGGGATCCTGGTCCTCTGGGTCGTGACCGTGGTCGTGTTCGCCATCTTCTTCCTGGCCCCCCACGACCCAGCCCGGCTGATCGCGGGGCGGATGGCGACGCCGGCGACGGTGGCCGCCGTCCGGCACAACCTGGGCCTGGACCGGCCGGTCTACGTGCAGTACGGGAGCTTCGTCTGGAACCTCCTGCACGGCAACCTGGGCTACTCCTACTACCGCGCTCAGCCCGTGACCCAGCTCCTGCTCAGCCGGCTGCCCGTCACCGCCTCCCTGGCCCTGGGCGCGGCCGTGCTCTGGCTGCTGATCGGCGTGGGCATCGGCGTCCTCGCCGCCGTCCGGCCCCGTTCCCTGGAGGACCGGGCGGCGACCGTCTTCGCGCTGACCTTCTACTCCATGCCCCCCTTCCTGCTCGGCCTGGTCCTGCTCTACCTGCTGTTCTTCCGGCTCCACCTGGCCGGCGTGACCTTCTTCGCCGGCGGCGGCTACACCCCTCTGACCCAGGACCCGCTCGGCTGGGCCCAGCACCTCCTCCTCCCCTGGATCACGCTGGCCCTGGTGACCTCGGTGACCTACATCCGGCTGACCCGGGGCTCGATGCTGGACGTGCTCGGGGAGGACTACATCCGTACCGCCCGGAGCAAGGGCCTCGGTGAGCTGCGCGTGATCGTCGTCCACGCCCTGCGCAGCGCCCTGGCGCCCGTGGTCACCCAGTTCGGCGTCGACCTGGCCACGCTGCTGGGCGGCGCGATCGTGACCGAGCAGGTGTTCGGGCTGCCCGGCCTCGGCCAACTCTCGGTGCAGTCGGTGACCAACCAGGACCTGCCGGTGATCATCGGCACGGTGATCCTGTTCGCCTTCTTCATCGTGGTCGCGAACATCCTGGTGGACGTGCTCTACGCCGTCCTCGATCCCCGCGTGCGGCTGTCCTGAGCCGCGGGCGCGGCCTCTCGCGCTCGTCCCGGGAAGGGCGAGGCCGGGCTCGGCCGGCGGAGGATCGGCCCGCCCCGGGGCCGGTCCAGGCGGGCTGCACGGGGCTGGTCTTTTGCCGGCCGCCCCAATACCATGACTTGACGATGATCGGGACGGGGGATTCGGCATCGTCGCGCGCCGAGCAGCGGGCGCGGGCGCTGGAACGCGCCGAGGGCGCGGGGGTGCGCCTCGTGCGCTTCCTCTACTGCGACAACGACGGCGTGATCCGGGGCAAGGCCTGCGGTGCCTCCAGCCTGGCGGAACGCCTCGAGACCGGCATCGGGCTGACCGTCGCCATGCAGGCCTTCACCATGCTGGACCGGCTGGCGCCGGTGGAGGGAATGGGTCCGGTGGGGGAGATCCGCCTGGTTCCGGACCCCTCCACCTTCGTGATCGCACCCTACGCCCCCCGCACCGGGGTCGTGCTCGTGGACATGGTGACCTGCGAGCGCGAACCCTACGCCGCCGACGGCCGGTACTTCCTGCGCCGGATGATCGCCCGGGCGGCGGCCCTCGACCTGGAGCTGATGGCGGCCTTCGAGCCGGAGTGGACGCTGGCCACTCCCACCCCGGCGGGAGGCTGGGAACCGATCGACCGCAGCCTCTGCTTCTCCAGCCAGGGCATGCAGGGCGTGGCCGAGGTCATCGACGAGATCGTGGCCGCCCTGGAGGCGCAAGGTCTGCCGGTCGAGCAGTACTACCCCGAGCTGGGCTGGGGTCAGCAGGAGCTCTCCATCCGGCATGCCCCGGCGCTGCGTGCCGCCGACAACCACCTCCTCTACCGCGAGACGGTGCGCTCGGTGGCGGCGCGCCACGGCCTGGCCGCCTCCTTCGCCCCCAAGCCCTGGCCCGACCAGCCGGGCAACGGATGCCACCTGCACTTCTCCGCCTGGGACCGCTCCGGGCGGCGGAACCGCTTCGCCGGCGACGACGGCGGCCTCTCCGAGCTGGGCCAGCATTTCGCGGCCGGCGTGCTGCAGCACCTCCCCGGCCTGATCGCCCTCACCTGCGGCTCGGTCAACTCCTACCGGCGCCTCGTGCCTCAGACCTGGGCCTCCGCCTACCGTGTCTGGGGACTGGACAACCGGGAGGCGGCGCTGCGTCTGCCCTCTCCCTTCTGGGGACGTGAGGCGGACTCGGTCAACGTCGAGCTCAAGGCCTGCGACTCCAGCGCCAACCCCTACCTGGCGCTCGGGGGGCTGATCGCCGCCGGGCTGGACGGCGTGGAGCGGGAGCTGCCGCTCCCCCCACCGGTGACGGTCGATCCGCACCTGCTGGACGAGCAGGAGCGGGTCCGCCTGGGGGCCACCCGGCATCCCGTCGGCCTGCACGAGGCGATCGAGCGCCTCGAGAACGACCGCGTGCTCATGGATGCGCTGGGCGACCGGCTGGCGACGTCGTACCTGGCCGTCAAACGCTCCGACATCGAGGGCTTCGCGGGCGAGGACGAGGTCTTCGAGTACGAGACGCATCGTTTCAGGTACTAACCATCCGGCGATCGCGCTCCTCGAGTCCTGGGCGAACGAGCTGGCCGTCGACCACCACTGCCATCCCCTGCAGCGGTGGCCGGCGCGTCTCGAGGCGGCCGAGTTCCGGGCCTGCTTCAGCGAGGCCAGGGACCCGCGACAGCACAGCGAGCACACCCAGCACACGCTCGTCTACCGGGTGGCGATCCAGCGGCTGGCCGCGGTCTTTGGCTGCCGTCCCACCGAGCCGGCGATCCTCACCCTGCGCCGCATGTCGGAGCCATCCCGCTACGCGCGCGAACTCATGCACCGGAGCCGCACCGGGCAGATGCTGCTGGACCACGGCTTCGCCGAGCCCGACTCGATGAGCGCCCAGGAGCACCGCTCGGCGGTGCCCATCCCGCAACGGGAGATCGTGCGTCTGGAGACGGTGGCCGAGGGCCTGGTCGACCAGCACCGCCGCCCCGAGGAATGGCTGGACGGGGTGCGGGCGGCGCTGGCCGAGGCGGTCCGGCAGGGCGCGGTCGGGATCAAGACCATCGCCGCCTACCGCTCGAGCCTGCGGCTGCGGTGGCCCTCCCCGCGGGAGACCCGCGAAGCGTACGCCCGGCTCCGCCAGGGGCCCCGAGGCCAGGGTGGGCACCCGCGCCTGCAGGGCGAAGCGCTCTGCCATCCGCTGCTGTTCACCGCCGCCGAGGAGTGCATTCGCCTCGGGGTGCCGCTCCAGGTGCACTGCGGCATCGGCGACCTGGACGAGGACCTGGCCGAGTCCTCGCCCCTGGGGCTGCGGCCGCTCCTGGTCGACGAGCACTACGCCGGCCTGCGCCTGGTCCTGCTCCACTGCTACCCGTACCACCGGGAGGCGGCCTACCTCTGCTCCGTCCACCCCGACGTCTACATGGACCTCTCGCTGGCCGTCCACCTGGCCCTGACCGACGGCGCCAGGGCCATGCGAGAGGCGCTCGGCCTCTGCCCCTGGAGCAAGCTCCTCTACGCCACCGACGCCTCCCGGCTGCCCGAGGTCTACCTGGTCGCCGCCCAGCTCCAACGCGAGGCCCTGGCGACGGCGCTGGGGGAGGTGGTGGAGCGGGGCATCCTGGACCTCCCCGAGGCGGTCGAGGCCGGCCGGCGGGTCCTGTCGGGGAACGCCCGCGCGCTCTACCGCCTGTAGCCGGCTGTTCCACGGTCGCCGGGGATGGGGTAGGATCGTCCTCGACAAGTCCAAACGTCGGGGTGCCCGCCAGGGCTCAATAGGGAATCCGGTCCAAAGCCGGAGCGGTCCCGCCACTGTAGCCAGCGTCCCGGCCGTGCCGTGCAGACGGCGCCACTGGGCCAGATCGGGCCTGGGAAGGCAAGGCCGGGGCCCCCACGCTGGGAGCCAGGAGACCTGCCCCGACGGCCAGGGAGTCGGGCGGCGCGGACACGCCCCGGCCCACCACGCCGGCCGGCGGCTCGCCGTCCATCCCGCACCCGCGGAGGTAGCGATTGGACGACGACGAGAGGCGGCGGCGACGGGAGGCCAGGGCCCGCCGTCGCGGGCTGTTGCTGGTGTTCACCGGCGACGGCAAGGGCAAGACCACCGCCGCCTTCGGCCTGGCGCTGCGGGCGGTGGGCAACCGCATGCCGGTCAAGGTCGTCCAGTTCATCAAGGGGGCCTGGAAGACCGGCGAGCGCGAGGCGATCAGGGCCAGCCTGCCCGGGATCGAGGTCGAGACCGGCGGCCTCGGCTTCACCATCGAGCGGCTGCGCGACCCGCGCATCCCCATGGACGAACACCGGGCCGCCGCCCGGGCCGCCCTGGCCGCGGCGCGGGAGGCCATCGCCTCGGGGCGGTACCGGATGGTGGTGCTGGACGAGATCCTGGGCTCGGTCACGGCCGGCCTGATCACCGAGGCTGAGCTCCTGGAGCTGGCCGCCGCCCGCCCCCCCGAGCTCCACCTGGTGCTCACCGGACGGGGGGCCACCCCGGCGGTGATCGAGGCCGCCGACCTGGTGACCGAGATGCGGGAGGTCAAGCACCACTTCCGCGCCGGCATCCCGGCCCAGCGGGGGATCGAGTTTTGAGTCGCCTGCTGGTCCTCTCGACCTCGGACACCGACCTCCTCGCCCTCCGGACCGCGGCCCGGAACCTGCCCGACGGGTACGGCGGGATCGATCTCCACAACCCGGCTCGGGTGGATGGCGAGACCCTCGATCGCCTCACGGCCGAGGTCGCCGGGGGGCGCCGGTGGGCGGTCTGCCTGCGGCTGCTGGGCGGGCGAAGGGCGTTCCCCGAGGGCTTCGATCGGCTTCGGCGGGCCTGTGCCCGGAGCCGCACGCCCTTCCTCGCCTGGCCCGGAGAGCAGGGTCAGGACCTGGAGCTGGAGGCCGCCTCCAGTCGCCACCCGGAGCTGCTGGCGCTGGGTGCCCGCTACCTCCAGGAGGGCGGGGTCGAGAACCTCCGGAACTTCCTCCGCCACCTCAGCGACCGGCTGCGCGGCACCGGCTACGGCGCGGCGCCGCCGCGCGAGGTCCCACGACACGGCATCTACCGGCGGGGCCGGTCCGCACCTCTCTCCCTGGGCGAGTGGTCGGCCTCCCGGCGGCCGTCCCGGCCGGTGGTGGCGGTCGCCTTCTACCGCGCCCACTGGATGAGCGGCAACTTGGACTTCGTCGACGCCCTGGTCGCGGCCATCGAGGAGGAGGGCGGCGAACCCCTGCCCTTCTTCTGCTACAGCCTCCGCGACCCCGGCCCCCAGGGGGTGCCGGCGGCGGTCGCCGCCTGCCTGCTCGACGGCGAGCGCAGCGTCTGCGACTGCCTGATCCTCACCCTGAGCTTCGCCGCGGCCCGGGTGGAGGTCGACGGTGGCACCGTGGCCGATGACTGGACCGCCCGCTGGATGGAGCGGCTGGACGTGCCCGTGATCCAGGGCATCGTCTGCACCACCTCCCGGAGCGCCTGGGAGACGGCCACAGCCGGCCTGGGCCCGCTGGACGTGGCCATGCAGGTGGCGCTGCCCGAGTTCGATGGCCGCCTGATCGGGCCGCCGTTCTGCTTCAAAGAGGAGGTCGACGGCACCCCGCGCTACGTGCCCGACCCCGAGCGCAGCCGGGCCTTGGCCCGGCTGGCCCTGGCCCACGCCCGTCTACGGCACCTCCCCAACGCCGAAAAGCGCGTGGCCATCGTGCTCAGCAGCTACCCGACCCGGCAGGGACGGGTGGGCAACGCGGTCGGCCTGGACACGCCGGCCTCGGCCCTGGCGTTGTTGCGGCGGCTGCGGGACGAGGGCTACCGAGTGGGCGAGCTGCCCGCGGACGGGGACCAGCTGATCCACGCCCTGATCGAGGCCGGCACCTACGATCGCGAGTACCTGCGCCCCGAGCAGATGGCGTCCGCCCCCGCCTCGCTCTCGGTCGAGGGCTACGCGGACCACCACCGGCGGCTGCCCGCGGCGGCGCGCGAGGAGGTGGCCGGACGCTGGGGACCGCCACCCGGCCGGCTGTACCTGCACCGGGGACGGCTGTACTTCGCCGGCCTGCGCTTCGGGAACGTGTTGCTCGCGGTCCAGCCCCCGCGGGGGTTCGGCGAGAACCCGGTCGCCGTCTACCACGACCCGGCGCTCCCACCCACCCATCACTACCTCGCCTTCTACCGCTGGCTGGAAGAGGAGTTCCGGGCCGACGCCATCGTCCACCTGGGCAAGCACGGGACCCTGGAGTGGCTGCCGGGGAAGGCGGTCGGGCTCTCCGCCTCCTGCTTCCCCGACCTGACCCTGGGGGCGGTGCCGGTGGTCTATCCGTTCGTGGTCAACGACCCGGGCGAGGGGGTCCAGGCCAAGCGCCGCAGTCACGCCCTGATCGTCGACCACCTGATCCCGCCCATGACCCGGGCCGAGGCCTACGGCATCGCCGCCGAGCTGGAGCGGCTGATGGACGAGTACTACCAGGTCCAGACCCTGGACCCCGCCAAGCTCCCCCGGATCCAGGACCGGATCTGGCAGCTGGTCACCGAGGCCAACCTGCACCGGGACCTGGGGGAGAGCGAGCGGCCCCAGGACTTCGATCGCTTCGTGCTGCACGTCGACGGCTACCTCTGCGAGCTGAAGGACGCCCAGATCCGGGGCGGCCTCCACGTGCTCGGGGAACCTCCCCGGGGGGAGCGACTGGTCGACCTGCTGGTCGAGCTGACGCGGCGGGGGAACGAGGGTGTCCCCGGGCTCCGGGCCAGCCTGGGGAAAGCGGTGGGCCTCGCCGAACCGGTCGAGGGCGGCCGGCCGCTGGCACCCGAGGTCCGCTCTCGGCTGGAGGACCTGCTGCGGCGCTGCCGCCTCCAGATCCCCGACCTCCGGGACGAGGGGGCGGGCCTTGACGCCCTCCACGCCGCCGCCCGCGAGCTGGCGCGGCGGGCGGTGACGGAGGGGGCGGAGGCCGCCGCCCGGACGGCCGGCTCGCTGGCGACGCCGGAGCTCCGGCGCTGCCTGAGCTACGCCGCCGACCGGCTCCGGCCGCGCCTGGAGCGGACCCGGGAGGAGATGGACCACACCCTCGCCGCCCTGGCCGGCCGCTTCGTGCCCGCCGGGCCGAGCGGGGCTCCCACCCGGGGCATGGCCCATGTCCTGCCCACGGGCCGCAACTTCTTCTCCGTCGATCCCAAGAGCCTTCCCTCCCCGATCGCCTACGAGGTCGGAGGCGAGCTGGCCCGGGCCCTGCTGGAGCGCTATCTGGAGGAGGAGGGCGCCTATCCGGAGACGGTCGGCATCGTGGTCTGGGGCACGGCCGTGATGCGCACCCACGGCGACGACGTGGGCGAGATCCTGCACCTGCTCGGCGTCCGGCCGGTGTGGGACCCCGAGAACCGCCGCGTCACCGGGCTCGAGGTGGTGCCGCTCGAGGAGCTGGGCCGTCCCCGCATCGACGTCGTGGTCCGCATCTCGGGCTTCTTCCGGGACGCCTTCGCCAACCTGGTGCACCTGATCGACCGGGCGGTGGAGATGGTGGCCCGGCTCGACGAGCCCGACCACCGCAACTTCGTGGCCAGACACGTCCGGGAGGAGCTGGAGCGCAAGCGGAGGGCGGGCATGGACCCCGAGGCGGCCGAGCGCACCTCCCGGTACCGCGTCTTCGGTAGCCGGCCCGGCGCCTACGGGGCCGGCGTGCTGCCCCTGATCGACGCCGGCAACTGGCGCGACGTGGGCGACCTGGCCCGGGCCTACGAGGCCTGGGGCGCCTACGCCTACGGCCGGGAGGCGTACGGGGTGGAAGCCGTGCCCGAGTTCCGCCGCCGCTTCGCCGCCATCGCCGTGGCGGTCAAGAACCAGGACAACCGGGAGCACGACCTCCTGGACTCCGACGACTACCTCCAGTACCA
>JAJPKS010000156.1 GCA_021323605.1 Bacillota bacterium
AAGGATGATGTAGACGGGGAACCGGCCGGTGAGGCGGAGCACGCTCCGAGTGGCCTCGTCGTCCCAGGGGACCCCCTGCTCCCCGAAGGGCTGCACGATCATCCGCCTCGCGTCCGCGGGTTCCAGGGCCCCGATCTGACGGTCCTGGCAGTTCCGAAGCAGGTTCCAGACACCGGTCCGGTGCATCAGGGGCTGCGCCTGCGGCACGGTCACCAGGACCAGGCTCAGCGGCAGCCTCAGGTCCATCAGCAGGGGCACGACGTCGAAGAATTCCACCCCCAGCCGGCCCTCGGCCAGGCCGCGCAGCGGCCCACCGAACTCGTCGAGCACGATCACCACGTGCCGCCCGGCCCGGCTCTCGACCGCGCGTCGCACCAGTTCGACCACGGCTGCGGCGCCGGGGCGCACGTCTGGGCCGCCGGTGCTCGGCGCCGCCAAAGCGGGCGACGAAGGAGTTCACCGCCGTGCCCAGGTTGGAACCGCGGACGCTCGATTCCGCCTCGATCAGTCCCGGCCGAGGCGCAGCGCGTTGGTCCCCCGCACCCCCCTCCAGACCGCCTCGAACAGGTGGCCGAGCAGGGCGACGAGCAGGAAGGCGATCCATTCACGGCTGCGCAGGTCCCGGCCGGCCAGCACGCCGCCGAGGCCGGCGAGGGCGAGCGCCGACCAGCCCAGGCCGGTCACGACGCAGTGGGCCTCCCTGCAGCGCAGGAAGTTGGCCAGACAGTAGGCCCCGGCGGCGAGGAAGAACCCGGACTCGAGGAGGAGGCCGCCGGTTGATCCCAGGGCGAAGCTCACGGCGGCCACGACGGCGACGGTCACGAAGGCGGAGCACCCGCGGATGAACGGTGCGGCGATGTCCACGTACCGGTCCAGGAGGTGCTCGAAGCGGTTGCGTGGCGGGGTGGCCGGCGGAGCGCAAGCGCCGCCCACGCACGTCCACTGCTGCCACCAGGAATCCACCCGCTGCTGTCTCATCTGGGTACCTCCTCTCCGCCGGTCCATGACCAGCCGCCTGCCAGCAGTCGCGCCATCTCGGGCCACGAGAACGAGCCCGGGCGCAGGTGCCATTCCGCCATGAGCCCGTGGATGGCGGCCAGGATCAGCCGGGCGTGGGCCTCGGGATCCGTGTCCGGCGGCCACTCGCCACGGGCCACCCCCGCCTCGACGAGCCTCGCCATCCGACTCTGCGCCCGGGCCTGAGAGGCACGGACGACCTCGGCCACCGCCTCCGTGTAGGCGGCCTGGGTCCGGGCCTCGATCAGCACGCGGCAGAGGTCCGCCTGCTCGGCCACGTGGTCACCGACGGCGGTGACGACCGCGATCAGGACTCGGCGCGGGGAGCGCCGCGCCCGGTCGTCGAGACCGGCGAGCGCGGCCTCCAGTCGGTCGGAGAGCCCGCAGTCCCAGGTCTCGTACAGCGTCCGGAACAGCGCCTCCTTGCTCTCGAAGTACACGTACGGCGCGCCCTTGGAGACACCGGCCTCGGCGGCGATGTCGTCGACGGTGGTGGCGTGGTAGCCCCGCCGCGCGAAGCAGCGCAGCGCAGCGCTCAGGATGTGCTCGCGTCGGGCTTCCCTCGCCTCGGCCGCCAATCTGGGCACGCGTATCTCTCCTGAATAACCAAAGGTGACCGGTCAGTCATTAATTATAGATCGTGGGCCTCGCCACAGAGTTCGCCGGCTCTTCTCCTGCCGTCGGCCGGCTCGGTCGACCGTCAGGAGAGACGATCGAAGCGGGTGCTCACCGTGCCCGACTGCCGGTACTGACCGCCGTGGGCGGTTGCTGCCCGGCCGAGATGGCCGTGGTCGCGGTCCAGTTGTAGCGGTCGGTAGCGTCGATCCTCTCGACCCGCCCGGAGACGTCACCGACGCCCAACCAGGTGGTGACGTCGAGGTTGCTCATGCCCTGGAAGGCGACTCGACCGCTGACGTTCACGCCCGGCACGGGAGTGGTCGGAGGAAGGTTGCCCGAAAAGGCGATGGGTTGGGCGTGCTCTGGACCGGACCACCGCCGACCGCACGCCGTGCACCGTCTCGTAGCGGAGCAGGGAGCTCATGACCTGGAAGTGATCCGGCTGGGCGAAGAAGCCGAACTGGTTGGTGAAGTCGTTCTGCCAGGTGTCGCCGGCCTTCACCGGATGCGCGGGCAGGACGGCCAGGAACTGCTCGACCCCCGGGGTGTCGCCGTAGATGGGCGGTAGCACAGCGACGTTCGGGTAGGCGCCGATGGTCCCCAGGCTTGCGGCAGCGCTGTTGGTGAGCAGCACCCGGCCATCGTCGGCGACCAGCAGCTGCAACTTCAAGGGACCGGGGTTCGATCCCGCCGACGGCGACAGCCCGGCCAGGGCGACCGTCCAGCGCAGGTTGGTGGAGGTCACGTCGATCGACCACGTCTCACCGGCGGGAGCGGCGCCGGCCGCGGGTGCGCTCCCCGGGCTCCGTTCGGCGCTCTGAGCCGTCCAGCTCGTGTCGGCGCTCACCACGGTCACGTTCTCGGCCCCACCCGGCCCCGGCGTCCGGAGCGTGCCCTGGTAGCGATACCGCAGGACCTCGTTCGGCCGGAAGGCGATCCGCAACGTCTGCGCCCGAGGCGGAGCGCCAGCTGTACGGTTGCCGCCCGTTACCGAGGTGCACCCAACCACGAGCAGCATGGCCCCGGCCACGCCGGCGACCGTCGACCACC
>JAJPKS010000376.1 GCA_021323605.1 Bacillota bacterium
GTCGTCTTGCCATGGTCGATGTGACCGATGGTCCCGACGTTCATGTGGGGCTTGGTGCGCTCGAACTTCTTCTTTCCCACTGCTGCCTCCTGCGTCTGACTGTGGCGATGGAGCCCCTACCTCCGACCTCGCTGACCGACGACCTCGGCCAGATTGGTTGGAAGCTCCTCGTAGTGATCGAACTGCATGGTGTACGTGGCGCGGCCGGAGGTGAGGGAACGCAGGTCGGTGGCGTAGCCGAACATCTCGGCCAGGGGAACGAACGCCTTCACCGACTGCGAGGTGCCCCTGCTCTCCATGCCCAGGATGTGTCCCCGCCGGGACGTCAGGTCCCCCATCACGTCACCCAGGTACTCCTGGGGCATCACGACCTCTACCTTCATGATCGGCTCCAGCAGGTACGGGTCCGCCCGGCGGAGCGCATCCTTGATGGCCAGCGAACCCGCGATCTCGAAGGCCTGCTCGCTGGAGTCGACGGGATGGTAGGAGCCATCCACGAGGATCACCCTGACGTCCACGACCGGGTAACCGGCGACCACGCCGGTGGCGAGCGCGTTGCGCACGCCCCGCTCGACGGCGGGCACGAACTCCCGCGGGATCCGTCCCTGGGTGATCCGGTCCACGAACTCGAACCCGCCGCCGCGCTCCAGGGATTCGATCTCGATCTCGACGTGACCGTACTGCCCTCTGCCGCCCGTCTGGCGGACGAAGCGACCGGTGCCGTGGGCCGGCCGACGGATCGCCTCCCGATAGGCCACCTGCGGCTTGCCGACGTTGGCGTCGACGTTGAACTCCCGCGTCAGACGGTCGACGATGACCTCCAGGTGCAGCTCGCCCATGCCGGCGATGATGTTCTGTCCCGTCTCCTCGTCGCTGCGGACCCGGAAGGTCGGGTCCTCCTCGGACAGCCGCTGCAACGCCATCCCCAGCTTGTCCTGGTCGGCCTTGGTCCTGGGCTCGATGGCCACCGAGATCACCGGCTCCGGGAACTCCATCGCCTCGAGCAGGATGGGGTGCTCCTCGTCGGCCAGCGTGTCGCCGGTCGACGTGCCCTTCAAGCCGACGGCGGCGGCGATGTCCCCGGCCAGCACCTCCTGCACGTCCTCCCGACGCATAGCGTGCATGCGCAGGATGCGACCGATGCGCTCGCGGCGGCCGGTGGTCACGTTGAGCACCATCGATCCGGCGCTCAGACGCCCGGAGTAGACCCGGAAGAAGGTCAGCTTGCCCACGCCCATGGGATCCATCTGGATCTTGAAGGCCAGGGCGCAGAAGGGCGCATCCTCCCGGACCGGACGAACCGCCAGGCTCTGATCGCGGGGGTCCAACCCCTCCACGGCCGGCTTGTCCGCCGGCGAGGGGAGGTAATCGACCACCGCGTCGAGGAGCGGCTGCACGCCCTTGTTCCGCAGCGCTGCGCCGCAGAGAACCGGGACCAGACGCCCGGCCACCGTGCCCCGGCGCAACGCCCGCACCAGGTCGGCCACCGACAGCTCCTGCTCTTCGAGGTACTTCTGCATGACCTCGTCGTCGAAGTCGGCGGCCGCCTCCACCAGCTCGCGCCGGAAGCGGGTCACCTGATCGCGCAGCTCAGCCGGGATCTCCGAGCTCTCGAAGTTCTTGCCCAGATCGTCGGTGTAGATGATGGCTCGCTCGCCGAGCAGGTCGACGACCCCCCTGAACTCGTCCTCGGACCCGATCGGGAGTTGGACGGGCACCGCCCGCGCCCCCAGGCGGCTCCGGATCGACTCCAGGGCGGCGTAGAAGTCGGCCCCCATGCGGTCCATCTTGTTGATGAAGGCGATCCGCGGCACCTCGTAGTGATCGGCCTGGCGCCAGACGGTCTCGGACTGGGGCTCGACCCCGGCCACGGCGTCGAAGATGGCGATCGCGCCGTCCAGGACACGGAGGCTGCGCTCCACCTCGACGGTGAAATCCACGTGTCCGGGCGTGTCCAAGATGTTGATCGAATGCCCGCGCCAGTGGCAGGTGGTGGCGGCGGAGGTGATCGTGATCCCCCGCTCCTTCTCCTGGACCATCCAGTCCATGGTCGCGGCTCCATCGTGGACCTCGCCCATCTTGTGCAGCCGGCCGGCGTAGAAGAGGATCCTCTCCGTGGTCGTGGTCTTGCCGGCGTCGATGTGCGCCATGATCCCGATGTTCCGGAGCCGCTCCAGCCTGGTGCTCCGCTTCACCTGCTCCACTGCGATCACTGCGATGTCCGTCGTACCTCCGCGTTCAGTATCGGAAATGGCTGAAAGCCTTGTTCGATTCCGCCATCCGGTGGGTCTCTTCTTTGCGCCGCACCGCCCCGCCCGCGTTGTTGGCGGCGTCCACCAGCTCCGCGGCCAGCTTCTCGGCCATGCTCTTGCCGTTCCTCTGCCGGGCGAAGCGCACGATCCACCGCCGGGCCAGCGCCAGGCGGCGATCGGGACGGATCTCGATCGGCACCTGGTAGGTGGCGCCGCCCACCCTCCGCGGCTTGACCTCGAGCACCGGGGTGGCGTTCCGCAACGCCTGCTCGAACACCTCGAGCGGCTCTCTCCTGGCCACCCGCCCCGCACGGCGCAGCGCCTCATAGGTAATGCGCTCGGCGAGCGATTTCTTCCCGTCGCGCATGACGATGTTGATGAACTTCGCCACCGACTCCGAGCCGTAGACGGGGTCGGGCGCGACCGGACGTTTGACCGGACGGTAGCGACGTGGCATCCTACTTGCCCTTCTCGCGCTTGGCGCCGTACTTGGAGCGGCCCTGCTTGCGGTTCCTGGTCCCGGCGGTGTCCAGGGTGCCCCGGATGATGTGGTACCGGACCCCGGGCAGGTCCTTCACACGGCCACCACGAATGAGGACGACCGAGTGCTCCTGGAGGTTGTGTCCGATGCCCGGGATGTAAGCCGTGACCTCGACTCCGGTGGTCAGGCGCACCCTCGCCACCTTCCGAAGCGCCGAGTTCGGCTTCTTGGGGGTGGTCGTGTACACGCGCACGCAGACACCCCGCCGCTGAGGCGATCCCCTCAGCGCGGGCGACTTCGACTTCTTGACGACCGGCTTGCGGCCGACGCGAATCAGCTGTTGAATGGTCGGCAACGCGTTCTCCTGAGCGGGGTTCTCGCGAATCCAGAACTCCAGCAGGCCACGACGAGCTGGAGTCGAACGGTGAGTATACCCGAAGGCGGGACACGCGTGCTCACGGCGCAGCCCGCCGGTTCCTCCCATCATGCCACGCCGTCGCCCTCCACGCCACCCTCTCCGGCCCGGCATCGCCCGCTCACGGGTCCGGCCACGCCTCGCCACCCGGACCACA
>JAJPKS010000214.1 GCA_021323605.1 Bacillota bacterium
CCTCGAAACGCTTGAGCACGATGGTGCAGTTCTGACCGCCGAAGCCGAACCCGTTCGAGATCGCGATCCGGACGTCGGCGCACCGCGCCTGGTTGGGCACGTAGTCCAGGTCGCAGGTGGGGTCGGGCGTCTCGTAGTTGATGGTGGGGTGGATCATGCCCCGGTTCATGCACAGCAGCGTGGCCACCGCCTCCACCGCCCCCGCCGCCCCCAGCAGGTGCCCGATCATCGACTTGGTGCTACTGATCGGCACCCGGTAGGCGTGATCGCCCAGGGCCATCTTCAGGGCCCGGGTCTCGGCCGTGTCGTTGAGGGGGGTCGAGGTCCCGTGGGCGTTGACGTACTCGACCTCCTGCGGGGAGACGCCGGCGTCGGCCAGGGCACTGGTGATGCAGCGGGCGGGCGCGTTGCCGCTCTCGTCCGGCGCCACGGCGTGGAAGGCGTCGTTGGTGACCCCGAAACCGACGATCTCGCCCAGGATGCGGGCGTCGCGACGAAGCGCGTGCTCCAGCGACTCGAGGACCAGCATGGCAGCACCCTCGCCGGCCACGAACCCGTCGCGGTCGGCGTCGAAGGGGCGGCTGGCCTTCTCGGGGGCGTCGTTGCGGGTCGACAGTGCCCGGATGGCGTTGAAGGAAGCGATGCCCACGCGGCAGAGTGAGGCCTCGGTGCCCCCGGCCAGCATCACGTCGGCGTCACCGCGCTGGATGACGCGGAAGGCGTTGCCCAGGGAATGGGTAGAGGCGGCGCAGGCGGTGGTGACGGTGGCGTTGGGGCCTCTGGCGCCGAAGACCATGGCCACCTGGGCGGCGGCGATGTTGGGGATGACCATGGGGGCGAAGAGCGGGTGCATACGTCCGGTGGCGAGGTAGCGATGGGCGTCGTCGGTGATCATGTCGAAGCCGCCGATACCGGTGCCCATCTCCACCCCTACCCGGTAGGGGTCCTCGTCCGCCATGTCCAGCCCAGCGTCGGCCACCGCCTGACCGCAGGCCACCAGCGCCAGCTGGACGAAGCGGGCCGTGCGCTGGGCCAGGCGCCGATCCATGTGATCGGCGGGATCGAAGCCGCGTACCTGGCAGGCGAACTTGGTGGTCAGTCGCGAGGTGTCGAACCGCTCGATCACACTGGCGCCGCTGCGGCCCTGGATCAGCGACTCCCAGAACTCGTCGACCGTGTTCCCGATGGGGTTGATGGTTCCCATGCCGGTCACGACGACTCTCCTGCCGTCCCTGCTCATACGCGGCCTCCGAGGAACGGTTGCTGCAGCGGCTTCACCTCGCCAACGCCTCCCGAATCTTACCGACCAGGTCGGCCTCGACCGCCTGGGCGGCCACCCGGACGGCGTTCTCGATGGCCCGGGCGTCGGAGCGGCCGTGGGCCACCACCGTCACCCCGTCGATGCCCAGGAGCGGCGCGCCGCCGAACTCGCGCCAGTCGAGGCGCCGCCGGATCCGCCTCACCCGGGAGCGGATCAGGAGACCACCCAGCTTGCCGGCCATGGAGCGCGGGATCTCTTCGCGCAGGACGCCGAAGAGGAGCTCTGCGGTGGCCTCGGCCATCTTGATCGCGACGTTGCCGACGAAGCCATCGGCGACCACGACGTCCGCCTCCCCGGCCAGCACGTCTTTGGGCTCGAGGTTGCCCACGAAGTTCAACCGGCCGCGCCGCAGGCGCTCGTGTGCCTCGCGGACCCGCTCGTCTCCCTTGGTCTCCTCCTCGCCGTTGCTGAGCAGGCCCACCCTGGGCAGGGACCGGCCCAGGATGCGCTCGGCGTAGACCGCGCCCATGGAGGCGAACTGCACCAGGAAGTCCGGACGGCAGTCCACGTTGGCCCCCACGTCCAGGAAGTAGGTCGGCTGACGACGGGTGGGCAGCACCGTCCCCAGGGCCGGGCGGGCGACGCCCCGGATCCGACCCTGGACGAGCAGGGCCGCCGCCATGACCGCGCCCGAGTTGCCGGCCGAGACCCAGGCGTCCACCTCTCCGCGGCGGCAGAGGCGCGCGCACACGTTCATCGAGGCGTCCGGCCTGGAGCGCACGGCCTGGGCGGGATGCTCATCCATCCCGATCACCTCGCTCGCGGGCACCAGACGGAGGCGCGGATGGTCCTCCAGCAGCGGCCCCAGTCGCTCCGGCTGGCCGACCACGGTCACGTCCAGACCTCGCTCCGCCGCCCGGGAGGCGCCCAGCACCACCTGCTCGGGCGCGTGGTCTCCGCCCATGCCGTCGACCGCGATGCGAAGTCGGGACCTGGGCTGGCTCAGGGCTAGATGTCGAGATTGCGCACCGCCTTGGCGTGCGCCTGGATGAACTTCTTGCGCGGCTCCACGTCGGAACCCATGAGCTTCTCGAAGATGTCGTTCACGGCGGCCGCGTCCTCGATCTCGACCTTGAGCAGCGTCCGGGTCTCGGGGTTCATGGTCGTCTCCCAGAGCTGTTCGGCGTTCATCTCGCCCAGGCCCTTGAAGCGGCTGACCTCGACCCCCTTCGACCCCAGCCGCCGTACCTCACGGTCCCGTTCCTCGTCGCTGTAGGCCCACCTCGTCTGCTTGCCCTTGGTGATCTTGTACAGGGGCGGCTGCGCCATGTACACGTGGCCCCGCTCGATCAGCACCGGGAAGTACCGGTAGAACAGGGTCAGCAGCAGCGTCCGGATGTGGGACCCGTCCACGTCGGCGTCGGTCATGGCCACGATCCGGTGATAGCG
>JAJPKS010000094.1 GCA_021323605.1 Bacillota bacterium
AGGTTGGGCATGTAGCGCGAGAGCGCCTCGATCTGCTCCCGGAAGAGCACGCTCTCCCAGTCCCGGCTGGCGTAGAAGAGGACCACCGGCCGGGGGTCCTCGCGCAGACACATGGCCGCGATCATGCTGTAGAGCGGGGTGATGCCCACGCCGCCGGCGATGAACACGTATCCGGGCGCCTCGGCGTGGTCGATCGAGAAGTGTCCGTAGGGTCCATCGAGGTAGACCCGGGTCCCCGGCTCGATGGCGGTGATGCCGCGCGTCCAGTCCCCCCGGCCGGCGATGGTCAACCAGACGCGCCCGTTGCGGGCCTCCACCGGAGGCGATGAGAACGAGAACGGGTGCTGCTCGGCGACGCCGAAGGGCGGCTCGCCGACCGTGACCCAGGCGAACTGGCCCGGTTTGAAGCTGAGACCCGGGTGCCCGATGGGCTCCACGACCATGGTCACCGCTCGGCCGCGTTCACCGATCACCCGAACCACCCGCCAGGGGCGTAGCAGCTGGATGACCGGGGAGACGATCCTCGACCAGACCAGCACGAACAGGATGCCGCCCACGACGAAGCCGAAGAGCACCCGGCCGGGCAGCCCGCTCGTGTAGTGGCCCACCAGGTCCATGTGGGCCAGGGCCAGGAGCACGGAGGTCACCGAGAGAGCCCCGTGCGACATCTTCCACGCCTCGTAGGAGACGCGCAGCAGCCGCCGCCAGACCGAGAGCACGAACAGCAGCAGGAGGAGCAGCACCGAGGCCACGGCGAAGCGGGCCCGCCACGGCGCCGTGGCCACGTTCAGCAGGGGCAGGTACTTGGGCGCGTTCTCGACGAAGAGCAGCACCGGGTGGGCGAAGATGAAGGTCAGGGCGACGAACGAGACCTCTCGGTGGAACTTGTGGAGGAGGTCGATGCCGAAGGGCTCGGCCAGCCACTTGATCCGGGAGACGAGCGCGAACTGCAGGACCATCATCGACAGTCCCACGTAGCCCAGGGCGACGGAGAACTCCACCAGGAACGGCCGCCGGGGCTCGCGTCGGCCGGCCGAGACCAAAACCAGCGGGCCCAGGCAGAGCCCCACGTAGACCCCGGTCAGGAGCAGACCGCAGAACAGCCGCTTCCGCCTGGTGTCCAGGACCGGAGGCCGTGGCCACGACGGCATGCTCAGGGCCAGGGCCGTGGCCCTGGGGCCCAGCCGCCTCGCCAGCCTACCGGCCAGGGCGACCCGCAGCCTTCGCCAGCGCGTCGGCGGAGCGTCGATGAGCTCGGGCGGTCGTTTCACGGCAAACCTCGGATCGGTGCTGATCGCAGGGGGGACGCGATGGCCCCGCGCCGGGGTGTGGGCGCGGCCCCGGGACCGCGCCCACCGGCGCACCAGGTGGTCAGTCCCGCGCCGAACCGCTCGGAGCGGGGTTGAGCTGGATGGTCGCGTCGATGACCACGCCGGCGTCATCCGTCTTCAGTTGGACCGGGTTCTCGACCCCGAGGAACCTCGTGCAGTGCAGGAACCCGGGCATGTCGCTGAAGGTGTTGTGGAAACGATTGGCGATGAAGGTGAACAGGTTGTTGGCCGTGGCCGCCATGGGCGAAGGCGCGACCTGGGTCAGCGGCCGGTCGGCCAGGATGCGCGGCAGCCCGACCTGCAGGAGGTTCTGGCAGTAGGCCGTGGTGTCCGCCTGGGCCAGCGAGGCGACCTGCGGTTGGTCGGTGCCCGCGCGATAGGCGTTGAGCTTGGCGAGGTTCGGCTGGTTGTCCACCAGGACGAACGGATCCCAGGCCGGGATCAGGGCGACGGGCTGGGCCTGGTCGGCCGCGGCCTGCAGCTCGTTCAGCGCCCACGCCGACGACTGCTGCTGGCCGGTGGTGTCGGCCAGATCGGACACCTTCCAGGGGGTGCACCCCAGGGCCGTGTCCAGGGCGAGGTCGAGCAGGCCCTCGTCGCTGCCGTTGGCCTCGACGGTGAAGGTCCCCAGGGCGGCCCTGGCCGCCGGCGTGTCCTGGGCGATCCGGCCATCGGCCGTGACCAGGTACTGGGTGGTGGTGTTGTCGGACTGGTCCTGGTCGACCAGGCTGAAGTCGCGGGCGCTGGGACAGGTCCGTCCGTCCTTGGCCGTGCCGAGCGGGGGCGGCTTCAGCCGGCCGGCCTGCATGGCCGTGTTGGCGGCCTGGAAAAAAGCGGTGGCGTTGCAGAACGCGTTCTGACCGAAGAGCGAGCCGGGAATCCCCTGCACGCATCCGGCCGCCCCCGGCCCGACCAGACGCAGGACGTTGCCGTTGAAGCCCACCCAGACGCCGACCACGGCCCCGGCGGGCAGGTTGGGCACCGGCGGCGGGACCGCAGGCGGCCGATTGGGGTTGGTGACCAGGGGATCGTAGACGCTCACCTTCCCGGTGGCGGGGTCGAGGATCGTGGCCTGGACGAAGGCGGCCGTGTTGGGGTTGGCCTCGTTGCAGTTGGCGTTGGTGTTGGCGTCAGCGTTGTCCTTGACGTTGGCGTCGGCGTTGCCGTCACCCTGGTCCGCCTGGCCGCCGCCCCGCCGATCGCCCCCCATTCCCATCATGTGGTCGCCCCCCGGCGCGACCAGGAGATACGGGGTCGCCAGCCCCTGCGCCGTGAGCGGGTTGGCAGGGACCACGAGATCGCAGGTCACCTGCTGCTGGGGCTGATCGTTCTGGTCGTGGCGCCCCTCACCCCAACCGTGGGTGCCGTCCTGACGATGGCCCGCCTGATGGCGCCCCGCCGCCTGGTGCTGGCCCTGGCCGTGGAAGAGCTGGCTCAGCCAGTCGGGCAGGGACGCGACCGGCGAGGCCGCGGCCACCAGGCCGGAGACGAGAAACGCTGCGAGTGCAGTGGTGTACAACCCCCGAACCTCCTTGGCGCGTCGCTCGTTGCTCCGGGGGGTGACCAGCGAAGCGGCGTGGTCCCACTCGCCCTGGCCCGTACACGGCCACCTGGCGACGGGCGGACGGTGAGCCTCGTTCCCCCTGCTCGACCGTCCGCCAACGCGCTCGCGCACGGCGAGACGAAGTCGACGCATGGCTGCCGACCGGTTCGTGCCCCCGGCCGGGACGCCGATTCGTCACCGGACCACGCCACCGCTTCTCCCTTGCCGATCATGGGCTCGCGCAACGAGCCGGTGCCGATGACCGGCGCAGGAACGCACACGGATATGGTGACTGCCGTGCCTGCTGTCACCAGGTCTACCCCCCGAACGTTGCCGCCCGACAGAGGGCGGCACGAAGCAGCGCTACCCTAACAAACGGGTGCCCTCGCTGTCAACGCGCTGCACCGCCGGGGCACCCGTCCCGGACCGGCCGGCGGGGCGGCGGCGGCCCCCACCTACACTAGGTTCATGCGCGCCGGCTGGCGGGCGTTCCTGGTCGAGCCGCGGCGCCCGGCCGCGGTACGGGACTCCCCCATCGCGCACTGGCTGGTGGTGGGGACGGTGTGCATCGGCGCCTTCATGGGGCAGCTGGACGCGAGCGTGGTGGTGCTCGCCCTCCACACCCTCCAGCACGACTTCGGGGTCAGCCAGGGCGCGGTCGAGTGGGTGGTGATCGCCTACCTCCTGGTGCTGGTGGCCGCCGTGACCGCGGTCGGCCGCCTGGCCGACATGGTCGGCCGCAAGCTGCTCTACACCTACGGCTTCATCGTCTTCATCGCCGGCTCCGCCGCCTGCGGCCTGGCCCCCAACCTCCCCACCCTGATCGGCGCCCGGGTCGCCCAGGCCCTGGGGGCGGCCATGCTCCAGGCCAACAGCGTGGCCCTGATCCGCGACGCCATGCCCTCCAGGCAGCTCGGCCGCGGCATCGGCGTCCAGGGCGCCGCCCAGGCCATGGGGCTGGCGTTCGGTCCCGCCCTCGGCGGGCTGCTGATCGCCATCGGAGGGTGGCGGCTGATCTTCCTCATCAACGTGCCCGCCGGCCTGCTGGGGGCGGCGCTCGGCTGGTTCCTGCTCCCCCGGACCCGAGGGCTGCACGGCGGTCAATCGTTCGACTGGCCGGGCGCGGCCGCCTTCGTGCCCGCGGTGGGGGCGCTGCTCGCCGCCATCTCCTTCGGCCACACCGAGGGATGGACCTCGCCCCTCATCCTCGCCCTCTTCGCCGCCGCCCTCCTGGGGAACGCGGCCTTCGTCGTGCGCGAGCGCCGGGCCGCGACCCCCATGATCGACCTGCGGTTGTTCCGTTCGGTGAGCTTCTCCGCCGGCATCTCCAGCGGCCTGCTTTCCTACCTCGTGACCTTCGGGACGATGCTGGTGGTTCCCTACTTCCTCCAGGACCTGGGGATGTCGCCGGCGCAGGCCGGGATCGCGCTGACGGTCCTGCCCCTCGTCCTGGGCGTGACCGCTCCCCTGGCCGGCCGCGCGGCCGACCGCGTCGGGGCCCGGCCGGTCACGGTCGGGGGCATGCTCCTGGCCGCGCTCGGCCTGGGCGCGCTGGCCGTCGCGCACGGCTCGCTGCCCCCGCTCCTGGGCGAGCTGGCCGTCGTCGGAGCCGGCCTCGGCGCCTTCACGCCCGCCAACAACGCCGCCATCATGGCCAGCGCCCCACGCGCCCACGCCGGCGTGGCAGGAGGGGTTCTGAACATGACCAGAGGTCTCGGCACCTCCCTGGGCGTGGCCCTCACCGGGGTCGTCTACGCCGCCGTCGCCGGTCCCTCGCGCGGCTTCCAGGTCTCGGCGCTCTTCCTCGCCCTGACGGCCGGCCTGGCCGCGCTGCTCTCCGCGCTCCGAGGTCGGACGCAGGCGGACCCCGCCGCGTGACCCCGGCCTCCCTGCAGCCGACCCTCCGCGCCGGCTCCGCCCTCACCGCCATCCCCGGTCAAGACGTGTTGACGTGGGCGGCCACGTGGGCGATACTGCCTCCACCTGGAGCGGTGTCGGGGCAGGGGTTTGGTG
>JAJPKS010000008.1 GCA_021323605.1 Bacillota bacterium
TGACGGCGGCCATGGCATTCTCCCCATAGGCGGCCACGGAAAGTCTCCGCGCGTGGCCATCGGAATTCCCCGCGCGTGGCCATCGGAATTCCCCGCGCGCGGCCGTTGAGGTCCCCGCGCGGGGACGTGGTTCACCAAGGGGGCTCCCCTCCGGCTGAGATCGAGGGTGTGGACCAACCGATCCAGCACAGAGAGGAGCCACTCGCCATGTTGTCGGAGGACGAGATCATGGACGTACTCGAGGCGTTCGACCTGATGCGCTCGTATCGCGCGGCCGCCCAGCTGTGCGGCGTCGACCATCACACCGTGCGCCGTTACGTGGCCGCCCGGGAGGCCGGGGTGGATCCGACGTCGATTAGCACCGGGGAGCGGGGGTCGCTCTCGGACCCCTTCATCGAGAAGATCGAGGAGTGGGTCGACCGCTCCCAGGGGCGGGTGCGGGCTGATGTGGTGCACGACAAGCTCTGCGCCCTCGGCTACCAGGGCTCCCCACGCACCACCCGGCGGGTCGTGCGTGCGGTGAAGGCGACCTGGCGCCGCACCCATGCCCGTGCCTACCAGCCCTGGATCCCCGAGCCGGGACTGTGGCTCCAGTGGGACTACGGCGACGGCCCAGTGGTGAACGGTCGAAAGACCGTGCTCTTTTGCGCGTGGCTGGCGTGGAGCCGGTTCCGGGTGATCCTCGCCCTTGCGGATCGCACCTTGCCCTCCGTGATCTCGGCGTGGGACCGGACCTTCCGGATCCTGGGCGGCGCTCCCACCTACCTGCTCACCGACAACGAAAAGACCGTCACCACCCGCCATGTGGCCCGCATCCCGGTCAGGAACCCCGCCATCGTCTCGGCCGCCATCTACTACGGGGTGGTCGTGCGCACCTGTGTGGTGGCCGACCCCGAGTCAAAGGGTGGCACCGAGGCGACCGTGCGGATCGCCAAGGCCGACGTGGTGCCGACCGACGCCAACCTCCGCCCCGACTATCAGACCTTCGCCGAGCTCGAGGCCGCGTGCGAAGCGGCGATGGAGCGGTTCAACACCCGGCCCCACGCGGTGACTCGCCGGATCCCGGCCGAGGCCCTCGCTGAGGAGCGAGCCCACCTCCACCGGATCCCTGACGAGCCCTACCAGGTGGCCTTCGGGCTGTCGCGCTCGGTGTCGTGGAGCTCGACGGTGACCTTCGATGGGGCGCGCTACTCGGTCCCCCACACGCTCCGGGGCACGAGGGTCTGGGTGCGCGTGGCGGGCGACGAGGTGGTCGTGGTGGCCGGCGGCCCCGGGGAGGTGAAGGAGGTGGCTCGCCACCGCCGGGTGGGTCCGGGCCAGGCGCAGATCGACCCGTCCCACTACCCCGAGCGCAAGGAGCCGGCCGACCGCCGCCCCAAGGCGACCAACGCCGCCGAAGCGGCGTTCCTTGCCCTGGGCGAAGGGGCGAAGCTCTGGCTGGTCGAGGCCGCCGCCGTCGGGACGAGGGGGATCGAGGCCCGCATGCACGAGGCCGTCGCCCTCGCCCGCATCGTTGGTGTGGACCGGGTCGACGAGGCACTCGGGCTTGCGGCCATGGCCGGGCGCTTCGGTCCCGGGGATCTCGCCGCCATCTGCGACGCCCGGCGCACCGAGGTGCGCCGGGCCGACCCGTCGACCTCGCTCCAGCCCGGCACCGGGCGCTGGGCCGGCTTGGTGCACGGAGACGCCCGATGACCCCGGCACAGACGACGATCGAACCGTTGATCGGCGAGGTGGAGGCGCTCTGCCGCAGGCTGCGGCTCCGCTACGTGCGAGAGCAGGCCCCCGACGTCCTGCTCACGGCCAAGGCGCAGCGCTGGGAGCCGGCCGAGCTGCTCCGGGTCCTCCTCCAGGCCGAGGTGGAAGGGCGCGCGCGCTCGACCACCGAGGCCCGCCGGCACCAGGCCCGGTTTCCTGCCGGCAAGACCTTCGACACCTGGGACGCGAAGAGAAGCTCCATCCCCTCTGCCACCCAGCAGGCGCTGCGGACCCTGGAGTGGGTGGCTCGCCACGAGAACCTCGTCGTGTGTGGGCCGAGCGGCACCGGCAAGAGTCATCTGTGCGAAGCGCTCGGGCAGCACGCCGTCGATGTGGGTCTGCGGGTGGCCTGGTTCGGCATCGAGGACCTCGGGGCGCTCGTCCGCCGCCACCGGGTCGACGACTCGATCGCCAAGGCCTTCACCCCGCTGCTGCGGGCGGACCTCGTGATCGTTGACGACATCGGCCTCTTGCCGCTGTCGGCCGACGCCGCCGAAGGGCTCTACCGCCTCGTCGACGCCGCCTACGAGCGCCGCAGCCTCGCCATCAGCTCGAACCTGCATCCGAGCGGCTTCGACCAGCTCATGGACCGCACCATCGCCACCGCGCTCGTCGACCGGCTCCTGCACCACGCCCACGTGATCGTGACCGAGGGCGACAGCATCCGCCTCGCGGATGCCCTGGCCGGAAAGGGGGTGATGCCCCTCGCCTGAGTCTCCCGCTCCCCGGGGAACGGTCATGGCCGCGCGCGGGGAATTCCGATGGCCGCGCGCGGGGAATTCACATGGCCGTCCGCGGGAAGCGAGGTGGCCGCGCGCGGGGAATTCTCGTGGCCACGCGCGGGGAGAAGTCATGGCCGCCTGTGGGGAGATCCTCGTGACCGTTGACA
>JAJPKS010000177.1 GCA_021323605.1 Bacillota bacterium
CCCGAGAACACCGGCGTCGAGCCGTAACCGGCGACCACCCCGCGGAGTTGTATCGCACCGAGAGGGGCTCGCCCTCCCGGTCGTCGCGGCGACGCCTCGGCGTGCGCGACGTCACGGCTGCTGGCACCTAGGGTGCCCCCATGTCTACCCCCCATGGGCACTGCCGCCGGCCAGCATAGCGCAGAGGCACGGCGTTTTTCTCAACCGGGGCCTGGCAGCGGCCCTCGTGAAGCCCGCTGGCAGCCGGCGGAGCGTCCCTCGCCCGGGGGAGGCAACGGCAGACCGACCGCCGGGCCGGCCGGCCCGGAAACCGAATCGAGGTCCCTGGCCGGCCACCTCCCCGGATGGCCACCGGGGCTCACGGCCGCCCCTGGACGCGTGCGCCAGGTCCCGGGGCCCCGGGCCCGGCTCACATCCGGTCCGGAGCCGGGATCCCGAGCAGGCCCAGACCGAGCGCCAGGGTGCGGGCGGTGAGGTCGCAGAGAGCCAGCCGGCTCCTTCGTGTCCCGGCCTCGGCCCGCAGGACCGGGCAGCGCTCGTAGAAGGTGGTGAAGGTGGTCGCGAGCCCGTAGAGGTAGTTGGCCAGGCGGTGGAACTCGAGCGACTCCGCCACCCCGTCGACGACGTCGGCCAGGCCCAGCAGTTCGATGGCGAGCGCGCGCTCGGCCGGCTCCGAGACGACCACCGGGCCGGAGACCTCCGGGGTCTCGCCCCCGCCCCGCCGGAAGATGGAGCGGATGCGGGCGTGCGCGTACTGGAGGTACGGCGCCGTGTTGCCGTCGAAGGAGAGCATTCGCCCGTAGTCGAACACGTAGTCCCTGACCCGATCGGTCGAGAGGTCGGCGTACTTGACCGCTCCGATGCCCACCGCCCGGGCCACCTCTTCCCGCGCCGCCTCCTCGAGGGAGGGGTTCTTTTCCGCCACCACCGTCCGGGCCCGCGCCACCGCCTCGTCCAGCAGGTCGATCAGCTTCACCGGGGTGCCGGCACGGCTGCGCAGCATCCGTCCGTCGGGACCGAGCACGGACCCGAAGCCGACGTGCTCGGCCCGCGCCGGAGGCTGGAGCCAGCCCGCCTCCCGGGCCACCTCGAACACCATCTCCAGGTGCTGTCGCTGGGGCAGGCCGACGACGTACAGCAGCCGGGTGGCGCCCAGGTCCCGGGTGCGATGGCGGATCGCCGCCAGGTCGGTGGCCGCGTAACCGAACCCGCCGTCCGCCTTCTGGACGATGAGCGGCAGGGGCTCGCCCTCGCGGTTGGTGAAGCCGGAGGGGAACACGCACCTGGCCCCGCCGCTCTCCCGCAGCAGCCCCTGCCGCTCCAGGTCCTCGAGCACCTCCGGGATCCGATCGTGGTACGCGCTCTCGCCGACGAAGTCGTCCCCGGTCAGCCGCACCCCCAGCCGCTGGTAGACGGCGAGGAAGTATCGCTCCGACTCCTCCACCAGCAGCCGCCAGAGGCGACGGGTGGTGGGATCGCCCCGCTGCAGCTCCACCACCCGCCGGCGCGCCCGCTCCCGGAAGCCCTCGTCGCCGTCGAACTTGCGCCGGGCGGCGCGGTAGAAGGAATCCAGGTCACCGACCGACAGCTCGTGCGCGGCCTCGGCCTCGCCGATGTCCAGGAGGTGCTCGATGAGCATCCCGAAGGGGGTCCCCCAGTCGCCCAGGTGGTTGGCCCTGATCACCCGGTGTCCCAGCCACTCCAGCAGCCGCACGGCGGCGTCCCCGATCACGGTCGAGCGCAGGTGGCCCACGTGCATCTCCTTGGCCACGTTGGGAGCCGAGTAGTCGACCACCACCGTCTCCCGAACGGCCGCCTGCGGCACCCCCAGCCGCACGTCCTCGACCACCTCGGAGAGGAGCCGCCCCAGCGCCTGGTCGGCCACGGTCAGGTTGATGAAGCCGGGGCCGGCCACCTCGACCCGGGCGCAGAGGTCCTCGAGCCGGGCGCGCCGGACCACCTCGGCGGCCAGATCGCGTGGGGGGCGCCCCAGCCGGCGGCCCAGCGTCAGCGCCCCGTCCGCCTGGAAGTCGGCGTGCTGCGACCGGCGCAGGACCGGGTCGGCGGGACCCCCGGCGACGGCCGAGAAGGCCGCCGCCAAGCGCTGGTCGAGCAGCTGCTCCAGGCTTGCCACGGCAGCACAATGTAGGGTTCCCCCGGCCCATCCTGCACGGGGCAGCGAGCGCCGGGGGACCGCGCCCCCCCGACCCGCCGCCGGCGAGTCGAGTACGGTACGGGCGATGAGGATGAATGCGGCCGTCCTGGTGGCGCCAGGACGGATCGAGCTGGACCGGTTCGAGGTGCCCGAGCCCGCACCGGGCCAGGTGCTGGTCAGGATGCGGGCGGCCTCCATCTGCGGCTCCGACCTGCACGTGATCTTCGACGGCTTCCACCGCGGGAACCTCGGCCGGCCCGGCTACCCCGGCCACGAAGGGGTGGGGGAGGTGGTGGCCTCCGACCACCCCGACTTCAGCCCCGGTCAGCCGGTGCTCACGGTGCCGGCGCCGCCGGAGGACAACCGCTGCTTCGCCGAGTACGTCTGCCTCGACGCGCGCTTCGTGCTCCCCCTCCCGCCCGGCGGCGACCCCGGGCGGCTGCTGCTCGCCCAGCAGCTGGGCACCACCATCCACGCCATGCGGAGGTTCTGGCCCTCCGGCGGAGAGGCGGGATGCGCCACCGTGCTCGGGGCCGGGTCGGCGGGGTTGTTCTTCCTCCAGCAGCTGCGCGCGGCCGGCTTCGAGACGGTCATCGTCTCCGACCTGGAGCCGTATCGCCTGGAGGTGGCGCGCGAGCTGGGCGCCGACCTGGTCGTACACGCGCCGCGGGAGTCGGTGGTCGAGGCCACCATGGACCTGACCGGCGGCGTGGGCGCGGACCTGGTGATCGAGGCCGCGGGATACGACGAGTGCCGGGCCCGGTGCGTGGAGGCGGTGCGCCAGCGCGGCCGGATCGGGTTCTTCGGCTATCCGGAGCGGCCGGGATCGGCGCCCTTCCCCGTCGAGCTGGCCTTCCGCAAGGCGCCCACCATCGAGTTCAGCGTCGGCACCCAGCACGAGCCCTCCCTCCGTTCCTTCCGCGAGGCCCTGGACGCCATCCACGAGGGCCGGGTCGAGGTCGGCTACTGCCTCGAGCCTCGATTCCCGCTGACCGGCGCGCCGGAAGCGTTCGCCACCGCCCGCGAGCGACGGCCGGGAGCCATCAAGGTCGGCATCGACCTGGTCTGAGGGCGTCCTCCAGGCCGCGCCATGGGGACCCGAGGCCGGGCGACTCAGACCGGCTCCAGCGGCCGGTGGGGCGGGGGCGGCAGCTCGACCCGGATCGGATCGCCGGGGCGTACTTCTCCACCCGACCGGACGATGGCCATGACGCCGGCCTTGCGGATCAGCTTGCCCTCGCCGTCGCGGCCGAGCGTCGCCGCCATCAGACCGGGCTGGAGACGGTCGAGCTGGAGGCAGGGGTTGCGCAGGCCCGTGACCTCGACCACCGCCGTCTCACCGAGGTGGAGCCGTGTGCCCGCCGGCAGGTCCAGCAGGTCGACGCCGCGCGTGGTGACGTTCTCGCCCATCTGGCCGGCCGACACGGCGAAGCCGGCGGCGCGCAGCTCGTCGTGCAGCTCGGCGTGGATCAGGTGGACCTGACGCAGGTTGGGCTGGCTCGGATCGCGGGCCACCCGCGACCGGTGCTTGACCGTCTCCCCAGAATGCGCATCCCCCTCCACCCCGAGCCCGGCCAGGAGCCGGATGCGGTCCTGGTTCGGCTTGCTGAGGGAATGCGTCCGGCTGCTGCTGACCGCCGTCACCACCGCGTCCATACGTCGTCCTCCCTCCCTCACGGTGTTCCCTCCAGGATGGCACGTGTCGCCGGGGAGGCCGCCGATCAGGTGGATCAGCCCGGCGCAGGGGCCGGGCCGTTCAGTTCGGCGGCCAGCGCCGCCGTCACCTCCTCCAGGGTCCGGCCCGCGGTGCGCGCCTCCGGGACCTCTCCCCCCAGCCGGGTGACCGCCACCCAGCGGTACAGATCGGCGGCTCCCCGGAGGATGCGCGGGGTCATGCCCAGGGCCTCGAAGGTGGCCGCGATCTCCTCCATCTCCCCCACCCAGCGCCGGGCCTTGGGGGGCATGGTCGGGAGCATGCGCGCCATCCACTGGAGCAGGGCGTCCTGGCTGAACTGGAGCTCGGCCCGCAGCGGCGTCTCCAGCCCCATCGCCCGGCCCGCCACCAGCAGCTCGGTGGCCAGCGCGGTCAGGCCCTTGGTCAGGGCCGCGTAGCACATCTTGAGGGCCGAGGCCCGGCCCACCTCACCCTCCAGGGCCCGCACGTCCAGGCCGTGGGCGTTGAGCTCCACGAGCCGATCCGCCTCGGGGCCGGAGGCGTAGAAACGGGGACCGGCCGCCCCCGGCCGCGGCGGGTTGCCGATGATGCCGACGTCCACGAAGCGACCACCGGCGGCGCCGATACGCGCCCCCAGCCGGCGCACGGTCTGCGGGGCGATGGCGTTGCAGTCGGCCACCAGCGGCGAGGCCCCGGTTGCCCGCAGGGCGGCCGCCAGCCGCTCGGCCAGCCCCTCGGCGGCGGCAGGGGCGACGATGGAGAGGACGACGTCGCTCTCCGAGACCAGGGCCTCGAGGTCGGGCAGGTCCTCGATCCCCGCCGCGGCGGCGAGGGCCCGAGTGCGATCACTCCGGCCGGCCAGGCAGGTCACCACCCGCAGGCCGCCTCCCCGGAGCACGGCGCCGACCGAGTGGCCCATGTCGCCCGGGCTCAGAATCGCGACCGTCTTCGGCCTCACCATCTCCATTGTGAGGTCCGGCGGCGTGGTCCGGAGACCGCCGTCGCGAGGCCAGCCGGCGCCCCCGGTCCCGGGTCAGAGCGTGAAGCGCCGCTGGGCGGCGGCGTAGGCGGGCACGTCGCGGCGAAAGCTGTCGGCGTCCACGTTCCGGCGGCGACTGGCCTCGTGGGCCAGCCACTGGAGCGGGATCACGTTGACGATCGGGGCCAGCGGCTCGTCGAGCAGGGGGGTCTCGATCCGGACCGTGGCCGGCACCGAGGCCGCGGCCGGCCCCGCCGCGACCGTGGTCAGCCCGATCTCGGCCAGGGCGGCGGCCACCTCCCGGGTCCGCTCCAGGCCGGGCCCGGGCTGCGCGATCAACACCGCCGACTGCCGGGGCTGGAGCCCGACCAGGGGCCCGTGCAGGATGCTCTCCAGCTCGTGCCCCTCGGCGGCCACGTAGGCCGCCTCGCGGATCTTGAGCGCACCCTCGAGCGCGGTCGCCCGGGCCGGTCCCCCGCCCACGAAGTGGATGGCGTGGTCCAGGTCCAGCGTCGCCACCGCCGCCGCGGCCCGGTCACGTAGGCCCACCGCCGCCTCGATCGCGGCCGGGAGCCGGTCGAGCTGGCGGGCCCAGGTGGGCGGCGTGTCCCCGAGGGCCGCCGCCAGCTGGGCCAGGCGGATCATCGCCCCCACATGGCTGGCGGTGTGGACCGGCGAGCGCTCCTGGGCAACCGTCCGGACCACCTCCGGCCCCTCGATCGGGGAGCCCTCGCCCGTGATCACCACCCTTCGCTCGGTCACCTGCCGGGCCAGGTCCAGAGCAGCCTGGCTGAAGCGCTTGGTCCCCCGGTGCGAGAGCAGGACCACCCCATCCTCGGCGGTGAGGCGGGGCGGGTAGCAGGCGAACTCGAAGGCCGGCACCGCCCAGGCGTCGAGGCCGGCGCTCCGCAGGAGGTACTGGCCGACCAGGGCGCCGTGGAAGCTGGTGCCGGTGCCCACCACGAAGACCCGGCCGGCACCTCGCAGGCGCTGGCCGGCCCGGGGGACGTCGGCCAGCAGCCGCCGGGCCTCGGCCGGCTGGGCCTCGATCGTCTCCTTCAGGTACCGTCCGGGTTCCTTCCCGGCGTCCCGGCCGCCGTCGCCCATCTGTCGTCGAGAGCTTACCCCGTTGCCGC
>JAJPKS010000204.1 GCA_021323605.1 Bacillota bacterium
GAGAACCGCCCACCGACCTCGACCGGGCCGAATCGCTCATCCGTCAGGCCCGCACCCTGTCCGGCTCCCTGCGCTCCTGGAACGCGGGCCTCTTTCCAGGGATCGAAAAGGCCGTCCGGCAGCTCGCCGAAGCGGTCTCCGATCTCGCCACTGCGGCGGAGACGCTGGCGCGTCACGTTCGCGCCGGAGACGAGACCTCCAACGACTGAGGCTCGGGCCAGCTCCGGGCCTGCCCCCCTCGCCGGCCCCGGTCGGCCCGGCCGATGCGCCGGCGCCCCTGGAGAGCACCGGAGTTCCGCCGCTCAGCCAGGGCCGGCCCGCCGGAGCGCCACGCCCGCGGTGGGCTCGGGAAAGGGCGCCCGTGCCAGCGCCGCCGGCACCGGCAGGCGGCCGTCCAGGACCTCCCGGCAGAGCCGGGCCATGGCCTCCAGCTCCTCGCGCTGACCCCGCACGAACGCCGGATCGACCGGGTCGCCGTGGCCGGGCACGACCGTGGGGGCGCCCAGCTCGAGGAGGCGGTCCAGGGTGCCCGGCCACTCCAGCGGCCAGGCGTCCTCGAACGAGGGCGGTGCCCCCTCCTCGACCAGGTCCCCGGCGAACAGGACCCCGGCGTCGGGCACGAACACGACCACGTCGTGGTCGGTGTGCCCGCGCCCGAGGTGGAGCAGCACCACCTGACGCCCCCCGACCTCCACCTCCGCCCGCCTCACCAGCGTCCGGCCCGGCGGGACGATCTCCAGCCCGGCCAGCTCCTCGGCCCGGTCCGGCCGCCAGCGCAGGGCCTCGGCGCGCTGCTCCTCACCCCGCTCCCGGAGCAGCGTGGCGCAGCGCCGGTGGCCGTGGACGAGGGCGGGGAGGAGGGCCGCGTTGCCGAAGCAGTGGTCGAAGTGCCAGTGGGTGTTGACGACCCGTCGACAGGGGAGCCGGGTGACCCGGCGCAGCTCGGCCAGCAGCTCACTGGCCTCGGTCGGGGTGCTGCCCGTGTCCACCACCAGCAGCTCGTCCTCGCCCAGCACCGCCCCCACGTTCAGGTCGAGCCGGGACCGGCGGCGCCACACCCCCTCCCCGATCTCCTCCCAGGCCATGCCGCCAACGGTAGGCCCGCAGGCGGCGCGGCCGCAGGCCGGGCTGGATGGGTCAGAGCTCGATCGTCTCGCCGGGCCGGGGCAGGTGCAGCCGATCCCGCAGGCCGGCGCGCTCGAACGCGGCCAGCAGCGTGTCGGCGCCCTGGGTGAAGTGGGCCCAGCCCTCGAAGTGCAGGGGCACCACCGCCCGTGCCTCGAGCACCGCCGCCGCCCCGGCCGCGGCCTCCCCGGTCAGCGTGAGCGGAGCACCGGGGATGAGCGGCGTCTGCGCGGCGCCGGCGAACAGGATCGCCACCTCCACCGGGCCGAGCCGGTCCCGGATCGCGCGCACCACCTCCAGGGAGGCGTTGTCACCGCTGACGTAGACCGTGGGGAGGTCGTCACCGGCGAGGACGAATCCGGTGACCTCGCCGACCAGGCGCTCGCTGCCCTCCGGGCCGTGTTGGGCCGGCACCCCGATGACCTCGAGCACCCCACCCCGGGGACGGGGCAGCTCGATCCACGTCCAGTTCGGCAGCGGGCGCACCCGATCGCCCAGTCGATCTCGGGCGCAGGCCGTGGAGAGCACCAGCGGCACCCGCGCCAGGTAGGCGCGTCCCAGCGTGTCGAGATTGTCCGGGTGCTGGTCGTGGGAGAGCAGCACCACGTCGACGGACCCCAGCGCGTCCACCTCCAGGGCGGGACCGATGGTCTTGACCAGAACCCGGTCGCCCACCGGATGCTCCCCGGGAGGATCGAACGTCGGGTCCGTCAGCAACCGCAGGCCCCCGATCTCCAGCAGCGCGGTGGGTCCCCCCACGTAGCGGACGCGCAGGCGACAGCGGCTCACCTCCGAGTCGGTCACGGCCTCCGATTATGCCCACCCCGTGCCTTCCTCGTTCGCGGATGCGCTGGGGCCCGCGGAAATCTCCCACCGTTCGCGTGAGCCGGCCGGACCCGGCCGGCCGGCGGGGCTCAGGCTCGCAGCATCGTCGCCGCCGCGGCCAGGCGCGCCTCGGCCTCGGCCACCATCCGCGCCACCACCTCGGCGCAGGGCTCGATGGCGTCGATCAGCCCGGCCGCCTGGCCGAAGTTCAGCTCCCCGTGCTCGGCGTCGTCCTGCGCGTACGCCCTGGCGATGGCCTCGGCCACCTCGGCCCGCCGCCGGCGCAGCTCGTGCCCGCGCCCCGACCACTCGGCGATCAGCCGGTTGCGGCGGGCGCGATCGAAGGCGCCCGGCCAGACGGCGCCCTTGGCGACGTCGGGGATCTCGGTCAGCTCGGTGTCATGGCCGTCGCTCTCCACGATCGCGCGCTTGAACGAGGGCGGCCAGGGCGACTCGGAGGTGGCGAGGAAGCGGGTTCCCAGGAGGACTCCCTCGGCTCCCAGCATCAGCGCCGCGGCGAGCTGGGCGCCGGTGGCGATGCCGCCGGCCGCGATCACGGGCAGGGGGGCCAGCGCCCGGACCACCATCGGCACCAGTACCATCCCGGCCAGGGTGCCGACGTGGCCGCCGCCCTCGGTGCCCTGGGCCACCACCAGGTCGGCGCCGGCGGCCGCCGCGCGTCGGGCCTCCTCCAGGGTGGAGACCATGTGCATCACCAGGGCGCCCGCCGCGTGGGCCCGCTCGAAGATCGGCCGGAGGTCCTGATGGGGCCAGGCCCAGGCGCTGGAGAAGACCGGCGGCCGGTGGGCCAGGACCGCCTCCACCGCACCCTCGTCCGAGGCGAACAACAGCAGGTTCAGGCCGAAGGGCCGATCGGTGGATGCCCGGATCTCCTCCACCTGGGCCGCGATCCGCTCCGGGGGAACGCGGCTCACCCCGAGCACCCCCAGGCCGCCGGCGTTGGACACCGCCGCGACCATGGAGGGCACGGTGGCGCCACTGCCCATTCCGCCCAGGATGACCGGGTGCTCGATGCCCAGACGCTCGGTCAGTCGTGTTCGCAGGCTCATCCGCCCGTTCTCCTCGATTCCAGAGCCGTCCCGCCCCGAGATGGCCGGGCCGCCCGGCGCGATCATCGGCGGCTTCCACCGTGCATGGTAGGCGCCGCCGCGGCCCCTCGATCGAGCCCAGCGGTGGTAACGGTCGTTTCGCTTTTTGTCTAGGTGAACCGGCGGAGGGGGACCCGCGCGGGGACCGGTTTCTCTTAACGTCGAGAGCGTTGGACCTGGCTGCGGGTACCACCAGCCAACAGGCGAGCATCGTGCGTTCCTCAGCGTTCAGGCCGTGGGCAGCCGGGTGAGAAGACCAGCCGACGCCCTCGTGTGCGCCCGCGCGGGAGGGCACGGTATGCGGAGGACGATGATGCGAGAGGAGCACTCCTCGACCACGAGACGACTGCGCGAGCTGTCCCCCGACGAGCTGCGCCAGGTGGCCGGTGGCTGGGATAACGGCGACCACGGTCACCACAAGAAGAGGCATCGCCGGCGCCACCGGCGGCACGGGCACGACGACTGACGGCCCGCGCGGCCATCGTCGGTGAGGCGGGCCGGCGGCCCGTCTCGACCGATCGGGGGAGCGGCCAGGCGTGGCCGCTCCCCTCTCGCCACCGTATCGAGCGGATCACCGGAGCGCCATGGCCGACCCAGCCCCTCCAGACCGTGACTCCCTGTACCGTCCGGAGGCGGTCGAGCACCACCGGACGCGCCCCGGCGGCCAGGGTGACCATCCGCCGACCGCCGGCCGGGGGAGTCTGGCCGCGTTCTGGGCCCTGCTGGCCGTGATCGGGACGGCGGTGGCCGCCGGCATGCTGATCGAGATCGGCGAGTACGCGTCGGGGCCGGCCCGTCTCCAGGGTGACGGTTCGACCGTGCTGGCCGTGTTGCCCGAGGCCGCCGGACCGCAGCTGCGACGGGGGGGCCCGGTGGAGGTCCGGCTGGACACCGGGCCACGCCTGGAGGTCCGGGATCCCGGCCTGCAGGCCCAGCCGGTGGACGAGGCCACCGCCGCCCGACTGCTGGGGCCGGGGGCGGCCGCCGACCTCCCCTCCTCCACCGGGCTGCTGCTGGTGCGGGCACGGCTCTCCAGGCCCGAGGCCGGCCCCGAGGACGGCCGGGCCAGCGTGCGCGTCGGCGGCCGGCCCCTGTTGCCGGCCCTGCTCTCGGGGATCGCGCCCCAGTCCGGAAACAGCTGAGCGACCGTGGGACCGAGCCCCTCCAGGCACCCCGGCGTCGCCCGGGAGCGCGGACCTCGAAGCGATTCCCGATCGACTCGCTGAGCGATGGCACGGCACATCCCCTTCATCCCCCAGATGGAGATCAGCGACTGCGGCGCGGCCTGCCTGGCCATGGTCCTCGCCTATCACGGGCGCAGGGAGCCGCTGGAGCGCGTGCGGGAGGCCACCGGCGGCGGTCGCGACGGCGTTCACGCCCAGGCCATCGTCGAGGCCGCGCGCTGGTACGGCCTCGCGGCCAGGGGCGTGAGGGCCGACCTCGAGGACCTCGGACAGCTGCCGGCGGGCTCGATCCTGCACTGGGGCTTCAACCACTTCCTGGTCCTGGAGCGGATCACCCGCCGCGGCGTGCGCGTCGTCGACCCGGCCCTCGGCCGTCGCTTCATCCCCATGTCGGAGTTCCGGCGCTCCTATACCGGCGTCGCCATCCTCCTCGAGCCCACCCCCCGCTTCGCCCCCGGGGGCCGGCCGGGATCGATCCGGCGCCACCTGCGTCCCCTCCTCCGGCAGCCTGGGCTGCTGGGCCGGGTGCTGGCGATCTCGGTCGTGATCCGCGCCCTCCTGCTCGCCCTCCCGCTCTTCACCGCCATCCTGGTCAACCGGGTGGTCCCTCAGGGAGACGGCGACCTCCTGGCCATCACGGCCGCCGCCTTCGGCTTCGTCGTCGTCTACCACTTCGCCTCCTCCCTGCTCCGCGAGCGGCTGGTGCTCGAGCTGCGCACCCGTATCGACGTGGACATGACCCGGGGCCTGCTCGATCACCTGGTCGGCCTCCCCTACGGCTTCTTCCTGCGCCGCTCCTCCGGCGACCTGATGAGCCGCATGGCCAGCGTCGAGCGGGTGCGCGAGATCCTGGCCACCGGAACCCTGACCGCCCTCATCGATGGAGCGCTGGTCGTCCTCTACCTCGGGTTGCTCCTGGCCTTCGACCTGCGCATCGGCCTGGTGACCCTGGCCCTGGGCCTCCTCCAGATCGTGGTGGTCGTGCTGGCGGGGAGCCGGAACCGGCTCCTCTCCGCCCAGAGCCTGGAGGCCTCGGCCCGGGTGAGCGGCTACGAGTACCAGGTCCTGGCCGGCATCGAGACCTTGAAGGCGGCCGGCGTGGAGCAACGGGCGGTCGCCCACTGGCGATCCCTGTTCGCCGACAAGATCGCGGCCTCGCTGGCCAGTGGCCGGCTCGACGCCCTGGTCGACGCCGCCCTGGACGCGCTCAGCCTCGGCGCCCCCCTCTGCGTCCTGATGCTCGGCGGCCTGAGCGTGCTCAGCGGCCGGCTGCCGCTCGGGACCATGCTGGGCCTGGTCGCCCTGGCCGAGGGGTTTCTCGAGCCCCTGGTCACGGTCGCCGGCACCGGGCTGCGCCTCCAGGAGCTGCGGAGCTACCTGGAGCGCGTGGACGACATCCTGGACGTGCCCCGCGAGCAGGAGGGCGGAAGGGTCGAGCCGGCCGGCCGGCTGAGCGGGCACGTGCGGGCCGAGCACGTCGTCTTCCGGTACGCACCGCTCTCCCCGCCGGCCGTGGACGACGTCTCGCTGGAGATCCATCCCGGCCAGCGGGTGGCGATCGTGGGCCGCTCCGGCTCGGGCAAGTCGACCCTGGCCGCCCTCCTGCTCGGGCTCCACGAGCCGACCTCGGGGCGCATCTGCTTCGACGGCGTCGACCTCCGGCGCCTGGACCTGGGCGCCGTGCGGCGTCAGATCGGCATCGTCACCCAGCACCCCTACCTGTTCAGCGCCCCCATCCGCGACAACATCGCCCTGGTCTGGCCGGACGCCCCCCTCGAGGCGGTGATCGAGGCGGCGAGGGTGGCCTGCATCGACGAGGAGATCGCCGCCATGCCCATGGGATACGAGACGGTGCTGGCCGGGGCGGGCGCCTCGCTCTCGGGCGGTCAGCGGCAGCGGATCGCCCTGGCCCGGGCCGTGATCCGGCGGCCCCGGATCCTGCTCCTGGACGAAGCCACCAGCGCGCTCGACGCCATCACCGAGCGCGCCGTCTACGCGCGACTGGCCGAGCTGGGCTGCACCCTCATCCTCATCGCCCACCGCATCAGCGTCGTCTCCCGGGCGGATCTCATCCTGGTCATGGAGGGGGGGCGGATCGTGGAGCAGGGCGACCACGCCCGGCTGCTGCGGCTGGGCGGCCGTTACCGGGAGCTGATCACCCTCCAGTCACGGACCGGCTAGCGCCACCGCCGGGCGACCGGGGCGCCCGCCACCGGCGCCCGTCGACGGCCCCCGGTTCCTCCCCACCGACCGCTGCCGGCGGCGGCCTCGGGCATCACAGGGACCCGCGCGGTGGTCCTGGCCCGCCGCGGCGGGCGGTCACCCCTCCCCGGACGGCTCGACGATCACGCCCGGAGCGGCATCGACCCGCCGGCGAAGCCAGTACCAGGCCGAGACGCCGTCCCTCCCCTCCTCTCGCCGTTCGAGCTCCCAGCGCTCCCCGAAGCGGTCGGCCACCTCGTCCGGCCGGATGCCCGGCGGCCCCAGCGGCATCGCCCGGGGGGCCCGGCCGGCGTGGAAGCCGTAGAGCAGGAAGAGGGCCCCGGGCGCGGCCACCTCGGCGGCCCCCCGGACGTAGGCATCTCGGCGCGACTCGGGCAGGCTGTGGTAGCAGCCCAGGTCCAGCAGCAGCGTGTGACCGACGCCAACCCCCAGCTGGTCCAGCCTGGTGACGTCGCCCACCAGGAAGCGGGCCGCCACACCCTCCCGCCGGGCGCGCCGGCGGGCCTCCCCGATGGCCCGCGGCACCAGGTCGATCCCGGTGGCCTCCCAGCCGTGCCGGGCCAGGTAGACGACATTGGTCCCGGTCCCGCAGCCCAGGTCCAGGGCTCGCCCGGGCGGGAGGGCCCCCTCCCCCTCCACCGCCTCGACCAGCTCGGGCGGCGTCACCCCCGTGTCCCAGGGCTTGAAGCCGACCAGGTACGCGATCCGGAAGAAGAGGCTCACCGCCCGCCAGTATGCCACCCGGAGGTCGCGGCCCCCCGGACCGGGTCACGGCCCTGGGCCGGGGGTCAGGCTCGGGTCCGGTGTCGGACGGCCCTCGCCCCTCGAACCAGGATCCGGCCGTCCCCGCCGGCCGGGCCGGCCCCGGTCGCGCAGCGTGGCGGCGGTCACCCCGGCCGCCACCTCCACCAGCTCCTCCGGAACGCGCGCCGGGCGCCCGTCGCTGGATCGCACCCACACCCATTCGGTGAGGACCTCGGCCACCGGCTCACGATCGGGGAGCCGGCTGATCAGGGTCCGGCGGAGGCCGCGGACCCCGCGCACCAGCTCGACCCGGACGGTCAACTCCAGCTCGTCGCCGAGGACCGCCGGGCGGAGGTGCTCCACCTGGCTGCGGCGAACCACCCAGCCACCCCCGTGGGCCTCGGCCCAGGCCCGGCCGTAGCCGGACAGCTCGGCGTGCTCGACCGTCACCGCCTCCGCGTAGCTGAGGTACACGGCGTTGTTGACGTGGCCGTTCCGGTCGATCTCGTAGCTGCGCACCCTCCAGCGGGTGGTGTAGACGAGCGGGTCGACGCCGGACACGGTCACTCATTGTGCCCGAGGCGCCCTCGCGGCCCCCGATCGCGGGCCCGGGAGGGCGATTCGCCCGGCACTCCATCACCCGGCAGCGCCCACGACGCCTCCAGCAGCGCCAGCAGGTGGGTCAGGTCGGGAAGGTCGAGGTCGGGCCGGAGGTGGGCCGGGCCGCGCTCCAGGTCGCGGTCGGCCGAGATGCCGGTGCGAACCAGCACGCTGAGGCCGGCGCCGCGACGTCCCATGCGCACCTCCATGTCCGCGTCGTCGCCCACCACCGCGAGCCGCTCCGGGGCCACCCCGAGAACCCGGCACGCCTCCCGGAGGGCGAGCGGGGACGGCTTGCCCACCAGGCGCGCGCGGCGGCCCGTCACCCGGGCGACGGCGGCGGCGATGGCCGCCGACAGCCCGATCCCCCTGCCGCCGCGCAGGTAGAACTCCGGCGCGGCCGAGGTCACCAGGAAGGCCGCACCCGCCCAGACCGCCCGGCAGGCGGCCTCCAGCCGCCGGTAGTCGATCTCACGGTCCCAGCCCACCAGCACCACCCCGGCCTCCTCCCAGCGCTGGGGATCGGTCGTGACCGCGATCCCCCGCCGTCGCAGGGGCTCGGTCACCCCCTCCCCGCCGAGGGCGAGCACGGCGGCCCCCGGCCAGCGCCGCCGAATCAGGGAGGCGGCGACCACGGGCGGGGTCATCACCCGGTCGTCCTCCACCTCCAGGCCCAGCTCGCGGAGTCCTCTGGCGTACACCTCCGGGGGCCTGGTGCTCCCGTTGGTGAAGCAGAGGTAGGGCAGGTCCCGCCGGCGCAACCACCGCAGCAGGGCGGCCGCACCCGGCAGCGGGTGCCCACCCTCGGCCGGTGCGTCGCCGCGGATCAGAGTGCCGTCCACGTCCAGCAGCACGGCCCGCACGCCGATCAGCGCCGAGTTCCGCCCCGGCCCCTCCGACCCTCCCGGCCGGCGGGCGCCGGCCCCATCGCCTCTCCCGGCGGTCACGGGGCCAGGCCCGGGGTCGGCCACGGCGCCGGGGCGCCGAGGGGGAGGGTTGGCAACTCCCCTCCGGGGGCGGCCGCGGTCTCGATTCCGGTCACGTCGGGGCTACTCTAGTCGAGCCGGGAGCACCGGGGCACCGGCTCCGGCCCATCGCCCGCGCGACGGGCGGCGCGCGGGCCTGGTAGGGTGCGGCTGATGGCTCAGCCGACACTCGTGAACCGGGTCCGCTCCTACAGCACCGGCACCCCGGGGCGGTGCCTGAACCAGGCCCGGACCCACCACTTCGTCATCGACGAGCCGCCCTACCGCGGGGGCAGCGGCGAGGAGATCACGCCCGCCGAGGCCTTCCTGGCCGGCATCTCCGCCTGCGGCGTCCTGCTGATCGAGGGCTACGCCCGCGAGGACGGCGTCCCCCTGGATCGGGTCGAGGTGGAGATCGAGGCCACGCGGAACGTCGGCGACCCGTCGACGTTCGCCGGCGTGCGCATGCGGTTCCGGCTGGCGGGGGCGGATCCCGACCGGGCCAGGACGCTGGTGCGGCGCTACCAGGAGCACTGACCCCTGTACCGCACGGTCGCGGTCGCGACCGAGGTGGTGACCGAGGTCGAGGGCGTCTCCCCTCCCCGGGAGGCGGCCGCGGGCGACTGATCGAGACGGGCCGGGCGCCGGTTGCGGGCGGAGCCGGCGCCCGGCCCCATCTCCGCGCTCCATGGGCCAGGAGACCCGGGTGCAAAGACTTTCCCGGCACGACTTCCCCGCACGACGGGAGGAGCTGGCCGAGGTCTACCGTCGCGCCTACGTGGGCATGGAGAAGTACGCCTACCGAGCCGAGGCGGAGCGCCGGGCCTACCTCGAGTGGCTCTTCCAGCGGGACCCCGACGGCTTCCTGACCGTGTGCCAGGAGGGACGGGTGGTGGCCTGGGCGGCCTGCCACGGCGATTGGGTGGGACCGGACGGCCGCACCAGGGCCGAGCTCCACGAGCTGGTGGTCCTGCCCGAGGCCCAGGGGCAGGGGATCGGTCGTGCCCTGCTCGGGGCCGCCTTCGACCTGGCCCGGGAACGGGGGCGGGACCGGCTCGGGCTCTGGGTCGGCCGGCACAACCTTCGCGCCCGGCGCATGTACGAGCGAGCTGGGTTCACGGTCGAGCGGGAGGGTCGGACCTGGGTCCGGATGGTGGCCCCGGTCGCGCCCAGACCGGAGTCCGACGACGAGGGATCCCTCCACCCCTGAGCCGGCCCTCCGGTCCCATCCAGGTCCGGGCCGGAGGGCCGGGACCGCCGTCAGGCCGGGGCGGGACGCGGTTGGGGCCGGCGCAGGAGCCTGACCAGCACCGCCAGACAGGCCAGCCAGGCGGGAAGGAAGACGACCGCCATGCCGATCGCGTCCGCGAACGGCCCCGCGCTCTGGCCGAGCAGGAAGTAGCTGGAGAGCTGATAGCTGCCGACCACGGTGCTCAGGATCGCCGCCAGGCCGGTGACCGCGGTGGTGGCGATCAGGGCGCCGCGGGTGATCCAGGTCAGACCCCCGCCTTCCATGGTCCGCAGCCACCCGGCCAGGAACCCATGCCCGATCGCCACCACGGTCCCGAGCCCGAACAAGACCGTGGCCAGGATCAGGTCCTGCATCCGCTGGGTCTCCGGCGAGGGAGGCCCGTACGGCGCCGATGGACCGACGATCGGCGTGTATCCGAACGAGAGATCGATCCCCGTCAGCCCGATCTTGACCAGGATGGCCATGCCGGCCAGCGCGATCATGCCCCCCACCATGAGCATGACGTGGGCGTAGAAGGAGGCCGCCGTCACCGGGGTCAGCGACTGACGGCCGCGCCCCTGGATGACGCCGACGACGCCCCAGGCGATGGCGCCCACGGCCATCGTCGGGACCAGGACGGAGAGAGCGAACATCGACTACCTCCTGAACCGAGCACCGCCCTCATCCTGGCCCCGGTGCACGGTCGTGATCAGGGTCGACCGCCCCCTCCCGACCGGGCTGGAGGGCCCCAAAGGCCCGCTCCGCTCTCCTGGGCCCCGGGTCGCCAGCCGGCGGCCCAGTCCTCGACCAGTCGCAGCAGCACCCGGAAGAGCGTGCGCAGGTCACGTTCCGCCAGCCACTCCGCGGTCGAGTGAGCGGAGTCGAGCTCGCCCGCGCCCAGCACCGCCCAGGGGTAGCCGCGGGCCGCCAGGTGCTGGGCGTCGGTCCAAGAGCGCATCAAGCGGCTCGGGGCCTCGCCGGTGACGGCGCGCAGGGCCGCCCTTGCCGCCTCCCCGACGGGGCTGGCGGGGGACGACACCGGTGGCCCCTCGTCGTCGAGCCGTACCCGGACCCGAGGCCCGGTCAGGCCGTGGACCGCCCGCCGGACCTCTTCCATGGGGGTGCCGGGCAGCAGCGCCAGGTGGACCAGGGCCCGGGCTCGAGCGGGCAGACGCCAGGCGTCGTCACCGGCTTCGATCACGGTCACGCGCAGCCAGGGAGGACCGTGGCGGGGGTCCGGACGGGCGAGCAAGGGATGACCGCGGAGGACGTCGATCGCCTCCAGGACCGCCTCCAGCGGGCCCGGCGACGCCGCCCCGTCCACGTGTCCGCTCCGCCCCCGAGCGCTGAGCTCGAGGTCGAGGAAGCCGACCTGCTCGGTGCAGAGGGCGAGACCGGTCGGCTCCAGGACCAGGACGCCGTCGCGGCGGGCCGAGGCGGGGAGGTGCAGGCGGCGCGATCCCCTGCCGTCCCCCTCCTCGTCGGCGGTCACGGCCAGGGCCAGGGGCCGATCGCTGGCCAGTGCCGCGGCCACCGCCGCCGCCAGCTGACCCTTGGCGTCGACCACACCCCGCCCGACCAGGCGCCCCCGCGTCCGGCGCAGGCGGTAGGGATCGGGATGTCCCAGTGGGGGCACGGTGTCGGCGTGGGTGCAGAGCACGGGGCCGCCGCGGCCCCGCACCGCCAGCAGGTTGAGTCGCCCCGGGGCCACGGGCTGGAGGCGGACGCGGAAGCCGGCCGGGGTGAGGAGGGAGGCGAGAAGGCGCTGGAGTGCCTCCTCGCTCCGGTCCGAGGGAACGGCCACCAGCCGCTCCAGGAGCGCCACCGGATCGGTCCGGTCGCTCCCCGTGCCGATGCTCATCGCACCTGTGCCGGCGGAGGCGGGTCGCCCCCTCGGACCCAGGTCCGGGCGACCGGAAGGCCGGGCTCATCCCGCGGTGCCGCCGGCCGGACTGGACCGGCGCCACACCGGTCATCGTCCCACCAGGGCAACCTCTCCTCCACGATCCACCGCCGGCGAGGCAGGAGCGTCCCGGCGGAGGCCGATCATTCGACCCGGGCGGCGCCTCCCCGTTCTCGGCCCGGGCCGCACCTCCGGACGTCACCGGCCAAGCTCCCACCGGGCCCGACTCCCTGCTCCGGTCGCGCTGGTGGGCGGCGCAGGGATCGAACCTACGACCTCCAGCATGTCAAGCTGGCGCTCTCCCGACTGAGCTAGCCGCCCGGCCGGTTGCCTATTCTACTGGCGATGCTC